>CAMCQE010000219.1 GCA_945876945.1 Klebsiella pneumoniae | reverse complement strand
GGCGAGCAGCGCGGGGGTGACCAAGGGTCGTAGTTCGCGACGTTTGGCCTCGGCAAAAAAAGCCATGAAATCGACGGTCTTGTCGGCGTAGCCGTTGGGGTTCTGCAGGGGCACCGACGTCTCCTTGGTTGCGCGGAACAGGCGTTGGGTTAGCGGCCGCGCGCGTCGCGCGTTCTGGCAGGAGAATAAACATTCGCGAGGCGTTTGGCCCTCACCATCACAACGGCCGGTGAGGGCGGTCATTGCCTAAGCGGCCGAGGCTGTCTAGCCTTGCTTAACCCTCATCCTAGGCGCCTCGTCTATGCCCCATTCAGGCTTATCGCTCGATCTGGATACCGGGCGCCTGTACGTGTTTCTCGGCGGCTTGCTGTTGTTCGCGCTGCTTGAGGCCCGGCGCCCGGCGCGCGCATGGACTGCCGATCGCGGGCAGCGCTGGCGCTTTCATCTCGGGGTGGCGGTCTTCAATACCGTGGTGGTGCGTCAACTGGCCTACGTGCCGTTCCTGCTGTGGAGCGTGTATGTGGATGAGGAGGGCTGGGGCATCTCGCGCTGGCTGGGCTTGAGCGGCTGGACCGAAATCCTGCTGTCAATTGTGGTGCTCGATGCCTTTGATTACTGGTGGCACCGACTGAATCATCGCTGGCCCTGGCTGTGGCGCTTTCACAAGGCGCATCACGGCGACACCGCGATGGACGTCTCCACGGCGCTGCGCTTCCATCCGGGCGAACTGCTGCTCTCGACTGTCGCCAAATCTATCTGGATTTTTGTCTGGGGGCCGCTGGTGGTGGCGTGGTTTATCTTTGAGGCCTTGGTCAGTGTCTGCGCCCAGTTCCATCACAGCAATATCGATTTTCCCGATCGCGTTGAGCATTGGCTGTCCTTGTTCATCGTCACGCCGCGTTATCACGCCGCGCATCATGCGGTGGACCAAAACTTGGGCAATCGCAACTTCAGCACGATTCTGAGCGTGTGGGACCGGCTGTTCGGCACCTACGCAGAACCCGCACCGGGCGGCGCCAGCACCAACTCCCCCGACGCGCTCGGCTTGCCCGAAGCGCGCGAACTCGCGTTCTCGCCCCGCGCATGGCTGACGGAACCGTTCGCTGAGCGTAACATTGGCGTGCCTGCGCAGTCGGCCACTCGCCCAACGGCAGGCTCATAAGTCCGTTACACCAAACACAGGAACTATCGCCATGAACAAACTCCTCGCCGTATTACTGTTGAGCCTGCCCTTGACCACCATGGCCGCCGAGCACGGCGGCGCCGCAGCCGATCCGGCCCCGGCCGCGGGCGACGCGAAAGGCTCAGAACATGGCGGCATGCCCGCTGAATCGAAAGACGGGGCCGCCGGCACCGAGCATGGCGGCCAGCCCGCCGAAGAAAAGAAGAAATAAGCCTCACCGCCTCCGGTTTCTGCATGCAGCGCGTTTTACTTTTGCTGGCGTTCGGCCTGTTGCAGAGCGGTGGGGCGCAGGCCGAGCCCGCAGCGCCCGCGCAAAAGTTTTACGTCGAAGACATCAAAGCCGCGATGGCCGCGCACATCGCGCGGCGGGCGGATGCCGACGGTGTGTTTCGTCTGAAGGACGAGCGCACCGGCGAGGTTCTGCAACTGAAGTTCGTGAAGATTCACGACCCGGTGCGAAAAATCGACGGCAACACCTACTTTGCCTGCACCGACTTTGTCGTCATTGGCGAAGAGAAGAAGTTGTACGACCTCGATTTCTGGATGAATCCGGTCGACGGCACCCTCACGATCTACGACGAAAAAATTCACAAGGAACCGCGCTGGTCCCTGATTTACGGCTGGTACAAACAGCCGCGCTATACCTTTGTGAACGATCAGGTGGTGTCTTTGTATTGAAGCACCGCGCTGACCCGGAGCCCTGCGCCCAACCGCCCCGCCCACGCTGCGGAGATCTCACGTTTATCACGCGGCTCTGCTAGAAAGATCTGCCCCAGACTTGCATCTCCACATCAGAGGCCAGCATGAATCTCGATACCGCGATCACGTTTTTGAGCAATGAAGGCGCCCACTTCGGGCTTAAACTACTAGGCGCACTCGCCGCCTGGATCGTCGGTCGCTGGCTGATCGGAATGGCTGTGAAGTTGCTTGGCATCGCGCTACAGGCCGGCAACAAGGTCGATACCACGCTGACCAATTACATCAAGTCGATTGCCGGCGTGGTGCTGACCATCGGGCTGGTGCTCGCCGTGCTCGATATTTTCGGCATGCAAACCACTTCATTCGCGGCCCTGCTTGCCGGCGCCGGGCTGGCCATCGGCACCGCCTGGGGCGGTCTGCTCACACACTTCGCGGCAGGGGTGTTCATGCAGGTGCTGCGCCCCTTCAAAGTGGGGGATGCGATTGCGGCGGGCGGCGTCACTGGCGTGGTGCAGGAGTTAGGGTTGTTCGGCACCACGATCATCACCGCCGACAACGTGCTGACCATCGTTGGCAATAACAAGATTTTCTCCGACAACATCCAGAACTTTTCCGCCCTGCCCTACCGGCGCGTGGACTGCACCGCCAAACTCGCCCACGGCGTTGACCCGCTCGACGCTATCGCCCGCCTGCGGCAATCGGTGACGAGGATTCCGAACGTGCTTGCGGAGCCGGCGCCCGTCATTGATTTGATCGCGATATCGGATCAGGGCCCGGTACTCGCCGTGCGGCCCTTCGCGGCGCCGGCGCATTTCGGGCAGGTCTATTTCGATACCCATCGGGCGGTAGTCCAGACGTTCAAGGAGGCGGGCTATCCCCTCCCGGACGCCGGGACTGCCGCTCGCTGAGCTTCCGCCGGCGGCCTGCAACGGTCGCCGACGGGGCTATCCGGCGGGTGTTCAGCCCACCTTGGCCGGCAAACTCGCGTAGTGGTCCAGCAGTTTCAGCGTTTCGCTCTCCGACAGCGCCGGCACGCCCATGATGGCGCGATGCACGCCGAGGTCGCGGTAGCGCTTCAGTTTCTCCACATCGTCCGCCGCCCAGAAAATCGAGACTTCGATGTCTTCCGGCTTGCGTTCATGCTTGCGCACTCTGGCATG
>CAMCQE010000218.1 GCA_945876945.1 Klebsiella pneumoniae | reverse complement strand
TTTCGACTTCGCCCAGGGCGCCATCGGCGACCGACGCCAGCGAGATACCGTCGTTGGCGTTCTTCACGGCAGTGTTGAGGCCGCGGATTTGCGAGGTCATGCGGGAAGAAATAGCGAGGCCCGCCGCATCGTCGCCACCGCGATTGATTTTGAGGCCGGTAGAAAGGCGTTCCATCGCTTTTTCGGTGCTCATGCGCGAATTGCGCAGCGCGGCCTGGGCGGTGATCGAAGACACATTGGTATTGATCGTGGTCATGTCTGAATTTTCCTGAATTAAACGTTCATCAATTAAGAAACTGTTGCTTGATGATTAGCCGCGATGGTCCGGGAAAGAGGGGGGCAGGTGCCCCCCCTGGTCCACGGACCCTTTGCGGCAATCTGTTCTTACTGCAGCAAGGCCAGCACGCTCTGCGACATCTTGTTGGCCTGGGCCAACATCGCCGTACCCGCTTGCTGCAGGATCTGGCCGCGCGTCATGTTGCTGGTTTCCACCGCGTAGTCCGCGTCCTGAATTCGGCTGCGGGACATCTCGGTGTTGGTCACCACGTTGGTCAGGTTGGACACCGTGTGCTCAAGGCGATTGCTCACCGCACCCAGATCCGAGCGCTGCTCGACCACCTGCTTGATCGCGGCGTCCACCGAGCTAAGCGCTTTGCCAGCGTCGGCGACAGTCGCGACACTCGCCGCGGCGATCTTGGTGGTGGCGTCGCCAAGGTCAGCGGTGTCCATCGACTTCAGTTCGATGCTGATGTCTTCAGCAACGTTGCCCGCACTGGCGCCCGCCTTGATCTTCAAGGTCAAACCGGCTGCGGTATCGAACAGGTTTTTGCCGTTGAAGTTGGTGGTGTTGGCGATGCGGTCAATTTCCGCCGCCAGCTGCGTGACCTCGGAATCCAGATAGCCGCGGTCTTCGGTGCTGTTGGTGTCGTTCAAGGACTGGATCGCCAGCTCGCGAACGCGCTGAAGCATGTTCTCGACTTCGCCCAGGGCACCGTCGGCCACCGAAGCGAGCGAAATGCCGTCGTTGGCATTCTTCACTGCGGTGGTCAGGCCACGAATCTGCGAGGTCATGCGCGAGGAAATCGCGAGACCTGCGGCGTCGTCACCACCGCGGTTGATCTTTAAACCGGTCGACAAGCGCTCCATGGCTTTCTCGGTGTTAGCACGCGAGTTGCGCAGCGCCGCCTGGGCCGTAATCGAAGACACATTGGTATTAATCGTCGTCATGTATAAAAGCTCCTAATACGCCCGAATCACGGGCAATCATGTTGAGAGTTCAAAAAACCAAAACCCTTTTTCTCTACTGTCATTCCTTACTGGACCCTCGAGACCTGGCTGCGGGAGGTCTCTTTCCGTGGGCGTTGCGCCCAATCAATTTCAAAATCCCCAAGACACGGCACTGCCGGTCTTACTTCCATGGGCGTTGCCGCCCGTTCATTGCCCGGGTGCCGGCGCTGCACAGCCGCATTACTAACGCCACGGTCTTCCGCGGACGCCGGTAACGCTGGCGACGAAGCAGTCCGTCCCCGACTCAAGTGCTTGCCCTCTGCAAGGCACACCCGCCCGTAAGCGCATGCGCCTGCTGTGGCCGTTGGCCCCAGGCCGTAGTGCCTGGCCGCCTCATCGATCTGTGCGTGGCCGCTCTACAGTTGGGACGCATATCGCCGTCCTCTCCTAAAGGCGCGCTCGCCCATGGGCCAATGCGCCGCTATTTCATGCCGGCCTGCGGCGTTACCGCCTGGGGGTCGCGTTGTGGCTTTCATGGCCGCCGCTCGAGGCCGCGTGCCCCAGCTGGCGGCGCGCCGTCCGAACCTCATCGCGTCAACGACTGCGACTGCGAAGACGCCGAGCCCTGACCTGAGCGCCCAGCCACGAGCGCCGTCGGTGACTTGCACCGCGCGCTGCGCTGGCTGATTTGCCGCCCGTCTGCTCATCGCCGTCCTCTCCTTAAGGCGCGCTCGCCCTTGGGCCAATGCGCCGCTGTTTCATGCCGACCTGCGGCGTTGCCGCCTGGGGGTCGCGTTGTGCTGTTCATGGCCGCCGCGCGAGGCCGGGTGCCCCAACTGGCGGCGCGCAGACGGATCCCCATCGGGTGAACCAGGGCGTCTGCGAGAGCGACCAGACCTGGCGGGATCGCACAGCCGCGAGCGCTGTCGGTGCCGTGCACCGCGCGCTGCGCTGGCTGACTTGCCGCCCGTCTGCTCATCGCCTTCCTCTCCTGAAGGCGCGCTCGCCCATGGGCCAGTGCGCTGCTGTTTCATGCCGACCTGCGGCGTTGCCGCCTGGGGGTCGCGTTGCGCTGCGCCCTGGCCGCCGCTCTGGGCCGCTTGCGACTGCCTTTGTCGTGGACGCAAAACTCCGGCGCCCGACGAGTTCAACGGCGAGAACGGCGCGGCCTCTGCGGAGCGCGCAGCCGCGCGCGACGTCGGTGCCTTGCACCGCGTGCTGCGCTTGCTGACTAACGCCTCGTTTGCTCATCGCCGTCCTCTCTTCAAAGCACATTCGCTCCTGGGCTAATGCGCTGCTGTCATGCTTTGGTCCGTCCGAGAGGTCTCGCCAGGGCCAAGACCTTCGACGACCTCGTTCTCCCAGCGCCCGAGCCACCGCAGTAGCTTTGGCGTCTACGCCAGCCAATCCCTTGGCTTCTTCCTCTCGCAGTCGGTGAGCTGGGCATACCCGTCACTCACCTGCGCGCCGTTAAGGACAAGTCATCCCCGTGTTCGCCGCCGTTTTCGCCCTTCCTGCGCGGGCCCACGCCTCACCCAGGAAGTCCTTCGCGGTTTAGTGAGAGATGCTTGCCAAGCTCAGCCTTACTGCAGGAGCGACATCACGCTCTGCGACATCTTGTTGGCCTGGGCCAACATCGCGGTGCCCGCCTGTTGCAGGATCTGGCCGCGCGTCATGTTGCTGGTCTCCTGCGCGTAGTCCGCGTCCTGGATCCGGCTGCGCGCCAGCTCCGTGTTGGTCGCGATGTTCGTCAGGTTCGAAACCGTGTGCTCGAGGCGGTTCTGAATCGCACCGAAGGAAGAACGCAGGTTCGTCAC
>CAMCQE010000217.1 GCA_945876945.1 Klebsiella pneumoniae | reverse complement strand
GAGAGCGCCCAATCGACGTTGTTTTCGAGCCAGTTGCCGAAGCGCCCGTCGCGAATCGAGGGCGGTTGCCAATTGATGGTTTGATTGAGCGCGACCATGCGGTCTTTGATGGCACTGGTGCGGATGAACCAGCTTTCCACCGGGTAGCTCATCAAGGGCGTGCCCTTGCGCCAGTCGTGGGGATAGTTGTGCAGATAAGAGTCTTCGCGGAACAGCAGACCGCGAGCTCTCAGGTCGCGATTGATCACCCGATTAGCGTCTTTGAACCACAGGCCTTCCACCAGCGGCGTGCCGGCAATGAACTTGCCGTCTGGCGCCATGGGGTTGAGCAAGGGAAGCTGTTCGCGCTGTCCGACTTCATAGTCTTCCGCACCGAAAGCCGGCGCGATATGCACGATGCCGGTACCATCTTCGGTGCTCACATAATCGGCCGCGACCACCCGCCAGGCGGCGTCCTGCGCGGGCGCGCCCGGCAATTCAAACAGCCGCGCGTACCGCTTACCCACCAAATCGAGGCCGCTCATCTGGCCGACAATCTCGTGCTCTTCCCGCAAGGTCGACAATCGGGCTTCGGCCAAAATCAGATACTGATCGCCCGCCCCTTCTGTCAGTCGAACCTTGACGTAAGCGATGTTCGGACCCACTGCGAGCGCCACGTTGGACGGGAGCGTCCACGGCGTTGTCGTCCATGCCAGCAAACTCGT
Organism: Klebsiella pneumoniae; assembly: GCA_945876945.1. Classification (GTDB taxonomy): domain Bacteria; phylum Pseudomonadota; class Gammaproteobacteria. The sequence continues at coordinate 2,414 of CAMCQE010000217.1, read as the reverse complement.
ATTAGCGTCTTCAACGGTGTTGAAACGGACGTAAACGCTGGGGTCAGTGACTTCCTTGTAGCCCAGGCTTACCTCATGCGACGACAGCACAGTTCCGCTGCCCGGGCTGTACCACTGAATCTTGTGTCCTTTGTAGAGCAGCCCGCGCTCATAAATTTGTTTGACCAGCCACCAGATCGATTCGATGTAGTTCGTGTGGTAAGTCACATAGGGGTGTTCGAGATCCACCCAATAGCCGATGCGGCGAGTGAGCTTGTCCCAGTCCACCTTGTAGCGATTGACGCTTTCCCGACAGGCCGCATTAAATTTGGCAATGCCATAGGCTTCGATTTGTGCCCTGCCATCGAGGCCTAGCGCTTTTTCCACTTCGATTTCCACCGGCAAGCCATGCGTGTCCCAGCCCGCCTTGCGGTAGACCCGGTAGCCCTTGATCGTCTTGTACCGGCAGAACAAATCCTTGATGGTGCGGCTCAAAACATGGTGAATGCCCGGACGGCCATTGGCCGTCGGTGGGCCTTCGAAGAAGCTGAAGCTGGGCGCATTTTCGCGCTCGGCAACGCAGCGCTCGAAAATCTGCGCCTCATCCCACCAGCGGAGGATGTCCTCCTCCAAGGCTGGTTGTGAAATTTGTTTGAATTCTGGAAAACCGCTGGCCATGGTAATGGTTCCGGCATTGAACCCGCGTCGCGCTGATGCGCCGGAGACCGCAATGCCTTGAAGTTGAACTGACAGGTAAGACCCAAGTATAGCCGATGACTTACAGGCACCGGACGCCACCCTTCGGGATAGGTCGAGTCAAATTCTGCGTGTAAGCTAAACATCGTTGTTTTGTCCGACAGACAGGCTTTGGCGGCGCGGAGTATCGCTGATGAGTGCAAACCTGATCCTCGAATTTCTGCAGTTTGTTGACGGCCAAAGTCAGCAATCGCTGGCGCAGTTACTCGACAAAATCTTGCAGAAGAGCCGCCTCCTGACTCAGGCGGAAGCCGGCACAATTTTTATTGTGCGTGAGGGCAAAGGTAAACGCTGGCTGGAGCCCGCCAGCCTCCAGAACGACGCCATCAAGGTTTCCAGAGCCGATTTCATCGTCCCGATCGGCCCAGGCTCAATCGCCGGCCAAGTCGCACACTCCGGTCGGATGGCACGCATCGATGACGTTTACGCGATCCCGCCACGTAGCCCTTACAAATTTGACCCTTCACGCGAACATCCCCGCTACCACACGCGCTCCATGCTCTGTTTTCCCCTGAAGAATTATGCCGATGAGGTCATTGGCGTCGTCCAGCTTATTAACCGTCGCCCGCGCAACACGCGCCTGCCGGTGCCCTTCCCGAAAACCATTGAAGACCTGATTTGGCCGATTGCGCGCGTCGTCGGTGGCTTGATCGAGCGCGCCACGATGATGGATGAAATCCGCGCCAAGAATGCCAAGCTCCGTGAGCGCAACCGGTTGTTGAACGCGCAACGGGCGCACATCGAATTGTTACAGGCAGAAACCGAAGAAGCCTTCCAGTTGTCGGTACAACTCCTTGCGCGCGCCGCCGAAATTCACGACGAGGAAACCGGCAACCATATCGTTCGCGTCAATGAATATAGCTACTTCATCGCGCGAGAAGTGGGGATGCCGGACGCCTGGTGTGACGAACTCCGCTACAGCGCGCAACTCCACGACGTGGGCAAAATGAGCGTGGATGCAGCGGTGCTGAAGAAAAAGGGCCGGCTCAATGATGCCGAGCGGGAAGAAATGAATCGGCACACCGAATACGGTCACCAGATTCTCGAGGCCTCGCCAAGATTACGTATGGGGGCGGAAATCGCCCTGTTCCACCACGAAAAATGGGATGGGACCGGCTATCCCAGAGCACTTGCGGGTGACGCTATTCCCCTCTCCGCACGGATTGTGCAGATTGCGGACGTTTACGACGCGCTACGCTCAGAACGACCGTACAAGCCGTCGTTCAGTCACGAAAAAACGGTCCACATTCTGAGCGTAGGCGACGATCGCATAGACCCTGTGGCGCATTTTGACCCATCGCTGATCGCCATCTTCGCCCGCAAACATCAAGCGTTTGCGGACATTTGGGACCGCCTGCAGGACTAGGCGTTGCGCAACTGCTGCGACAAGGCCTCAACCGCCATTTGGCGAATCTGCTGAACCATCGCGGCCAGCCCGTTGCTCCGGGTAGGCGAGAGATGTTCATCCAACTGAATCTGCCGAATGAAGTCCGGTGGCGTCGCCAGAATATCCGCCGGTCGCCGGTCACCGTAAACGCGGAGCAGTAGCGCGATGAGGCCAGCGACGATTGAAGAGTCGCTGGTCGCCAGAATGTGCATGAGCCCATCGTTCAGTTCGGTCTTGATCCAGACCTGACTTTGGCAACCCTTAAGTCGGTACTGCTCGGTCTTGCATTCCT
>CAMCQE010000216.1 GCA_945876945.1 Klebsiella pneumoniae | reverse complement strand
ACAACGTCGATTGGGCGCTCTCGCGGAAACGCTACTGGGGCACGCCGCTCCCGATCTGGACCTCCGACGCGCCGGGCTCTACCTACTTTGAAGTGATCGGTTCGGTGGCCGAACTGCGCGAGAAGTGTGGCGCGGGCTTGCCCGAGGGCGACGCACTTGATTTACATCGCCCCTTCGTCGACACGCTCACCTGGCCGTCACCAGACGGCGGCACGATGCGTCGGGTGCTGGATGTGATGGACGTATGGTTTGATTCCGGCGCCATGCCATTCGCCCAATGGCACTATCCGTTTGAGAACAAAGAGGCCTTCGAGCGGAGTTTCCCGGCAGATTTCATCTGTGAGGGTGTCGACCAGACGCGAGGCTGGTTCTATACCCTGCACGCCATCGCCGCGTTAACGATGGACAACGTCTCTTTCCGCAATTGCGTGGTGAACGGGCTCATTCTCGATGAGAAGGGCGAGAAGATGTCGAAGTCGAAGGGCAACACGATTGATCCCTTCGCGGTAGTGGCCGAGCACGGTGCCGACGTTGTCCGTTGGTACATGATGAGTAACTCCCCACCCTGGGACAACATGAAGTTCGCGATGCGCGGTTTGCTCGAGACGCGCAACAAGTTCTTCAGCACGGTGGAAAACGTGTACCGCTTTTTTGCGAGCTACGCGAACATCGACGGTTTCGACGGCAGCGAAACCCGCCTGCCGGTAGCTCAGCGAAAAGAACTCGACCGCTGGATTCTGAGCAGGCTCAACGCCACCGTCGCGACCGCCGATCAGGCCTACGCCGATTACGATGCCACCCGCGCCGCGCGTGCCATTGAGGCGTTCGTGGAAGAGCTTTCCAATTGGTATATCCGTCGCTCCCGAGACCGGTTCTGGGCCAGCCGCAAGGAGGGCGAAGCCGTAGACGACGCCGACAAACTGGGCGCCTACCAGACCACCGCGGAGTGCCTGCTGTGCGTCGCCAAATTGATGAGCCCCATCGCACCATTCTTTGCCGAGTGGCTGTTCCGGAGTCTCAATGAAAAGCTGGGCTGGGACGCCGCACCCTCGGTGCATATGAGCGATTTCCCGGCAGTTGACCCGGCCGTTGACGAACCCGCGCTGGAGCACCGGATGGCGCTTGCTCGCGACATCGTGTCGCTGACGCTGCTGCTGCGAAATCGTGTAGGGATCAATGTGCGCCAACCGCTCTCGCGAATCCTTTTGGTGGGCGGGCCGGAATCGACCGACATGGCGGCGATCGAAGACGTGCGGGAAATCATTCTGGAAGAAGTGAACGTTCGCGCCATTGAATACGTGGCGGATAGCGCACATCTCGTGCGGCGTTCGGCCAAAGCCAATTTCAAGAAACTGGGTGCGCGTCTGGGCAAACAGATGAAAGCGGTTGCAGCGGTCATCGCTGCAATGGACACCGATGCGGTTGGCCGATTGCTGTCAGCCGGTAGCGCGACGCTGCAGGTCGAAGGCGAAAACATCAGCATTGAGGCTGGCGAGCTCGAAATTCTCAGCGAAGAAATTGGCGCCTGGTTGGTGGCACAGGAAGGCACTATCACGGTCGCGCTGGATACCACGCTCACCGCGGAACTGCTGGAGCAGGGCATTGCGCGAGAAATTGTTCGTTGCGTTCAGAGTCTGCGCAAAAAGGCTGATTTGGCGCTCACCGACCGCATCCATGTCGAGTTTTCGGTAGTCGCCGCTGTCGCCGCCGCCATAGATCGACATCACGATTACATCGTGGGCGAAGTGCTGGCGCTGAGTTTAAGCGCGACTCCGTCTCCGGCTGGCGAGGTACTTGAGCAATTCGAAGTGGGCGAGGGCGACGCGCTGATTGCACTGAAGAGAGCCTGAAACCCGACGCTGCCGGCACGTGGCTAATTCAGGCCACGCGCCGGCATTGTTGGGCGGTGAAGTGCCACGAATTACCGCGTGGCGAACTCCATTACCCGCACGTTTTAGCGTGCGGCAAACTCGGCAAGCGGCATCGGGCGACTGATCACGTAGCCCTGCGCGTAGTCGATGCCCGACGCCTTCAGCAACTCCAGCACGGCATTATCTTCGACGAATTCGGCAACGGTTCTTTTGCCCATCAGATGGCCAATCTCGTTAATCGATTGGACCATCGCGAGGTCTACCGGATTATTCGCAATCCCACGCACAAAACTCCCGTCAATCTTTAGAAAGTCGACCGGTAAGTTTTTAAGGTAGCCAAAAGAAGAGAAACCGCTGCCAAAATCATCTAGCGCAAACAAGCAGCCGCGTGCCTTGAGCGTTTCCATAAATCTACCCGCCTGAACGATATCTGCTACCGCGGCGGTCTCGGTAATCTCAAAACAAAGCCGCGAAGGGGGAATCCTGCAGGCCGTCATGCGATCGAGAATGAAACTCAACAGTTCGTCGTTACCGAACGATTGGCCGGAGAGATTGATCGCGCAGACATCGAGACGGTCGAGCAGACGGGGATTTTGAGCGAGCCAATCAAAGGTATGAGACACGACCCAGCGGTCGATTTTTCCCGCGAGGCTGTACCGCTCGGCGGCCGGTAGAAACTCGCTGGGCATGACGATTTGTCCGCGTTCGTCACGCATCCGAATCAGCATTTCATAGTGATCGCCAGGCGCCCCCGCCTGAATCGGCACGATCGGCTGCAAACAGAGTTCAAAGCGATTTTCCAGCAAGGCATCGTTAATGCGCGTCGCCCAGCGCATTTGGCCGTGACGCGAGACCAGCTTGATGTTGTCTGGCTCATAGGTGTGGATGCGATTACGCCCGGCGTCCTTGGCCGCATAGCAGGCGGTGTCTGCCATGCTCAATGCCCCGGCCACGCTATCGCAGGCGCTGGTCAAGGCCACCAACCCAACGCTGAGCGAGACCTTGTACGTGCGCTGCTCCCATTCAAAGCGGAAAGCCTCGATTGCGCTGCGAGCGGCCTCCAGCGTAGAGGCGGCCTCGCGCAGCGGGCAGTCTTCGATTAGCAGCGCGAAGTCATCGCCGCCGATTCGCGCGAGCGTGTCGCGCTTGCGGATTACCGCGAGCAGAATTTTGGCGATTTGACGCAAAAGCTCGTCGCCGGCCGCATGGCCACAGGTGTCGTTTACGATTCTGAACTGATCAATATCAATGATCGCGAGTGC
>CAMCQE010000215.1 GCA_945876945.1 Klebsiella pneumoniae | reverse complement strand
CCAAGCTCGATCGCGCGGGCCAGATTGCCAGGGTCGCGACCACACCCCACCACCCGCCTGACCAGGCCTGCGTCGCGGAGCGCACGCGCCAACGAGCCGCCGATCAGCCCGACGCCAATAATGCAAAGCGTATCAATCATGAAAAATGTCCAGCGAGGGAATCGTTACAACACAGCGTGCGGATAAGAGCCCAACACCCGCAAAAGACTGGCGCGCTCCTGCACTTTGACCAGCGCCCGGGCGACCTGCGGATCCGACTGATGCCCCTCAATGTCGACGAAGAAGACGTATTCCCACCGGCCGAGCGGCTGCGGACGGGATTCAATCCGGGATAGGCTGATGCCTTCAAGCGCGAAGGCTTCGAGAATGTCATGCAGGGCGCCCGGCCGATTGGGCGTCATGAATAGCAACGAGGTTCTATCGTGCCCGCTGGGCGCAACCTGCAACCGACCGAGCACAAGAAAGCGCGTGGTGTTGCTGGGGTCGTCTTCGATATTGCGGGCGAGGATCGGGAGCTCGTAGAGGGTCGCCGCCATTTCACCCGCGATCGCCGCGGCATCCGCTTCGCCGGCCACAATCCGCGCCGCTTCGGCATTGCTGCTGGCAGACAGGCGCTCCGCATCCGGGCAGTGCGCGTCAAGCCAATGGCGACATTGCGCCAGAGCCTGTGGATGCGCGCGGATCCGGGCCACCTCCGCCAAGGCACCGGCTTTGGAGAGTAGTTGGTGATGCACTTCAAGCAGCACTTCGCCGCAAATACTCAGACTGGTGTCACGTAGACCATCGAGGGTCTGATTGACCGATCCTTCCTGCGAATTCTCAATCGGCACGACGCCAAAATCGGCGCTGCGACTGGCGACGGTGCGCAAGACTTCGTCGATGGAACTGCAAGGCGCCAGCGTGACCGCCCCGCCAAAATGTTTGCGCGCCGCCGTGTGCGTGTAAGTGCCGGCCGGCCCGAAGTAAGCCACCGTAATGGGTTGCTCAATGGCGAGACAGCCCGACATCACCTCACGAATGAGGCGTGCGACTTCATCATTGGGAAGCGGGCCGGGGTTGATTGCCTTGATCTGGCGTAAAACCTGGGCTTCGCGATCGGGACGGTAGAGGTCGGTGCCGAGCCCCGCGTCGCGCTTGATCTCCGCGACCTTGAGCGCGCACTGCGCGCGTTCGTTCAGCAGGCGCACGAGCTCCCGGTCGATGCGATCGATACTATCGCGAACGGCTTTCAGTGCTTCCTGTTCGCTCATTGCCGATCGCTACGTCCGGGGTGCCCGAAGTTTACTCGGTCACCGGCGCGTCGTCGGCAGGTCCGGTCGCGGGCTCAGCACCTGCGGGGTCTTCCGCAGACTCGCTGCTATCCGCCACCGGCTCAACGCTGACCAGCAGTTCACCCTCAGTCAGCTTGATCAGTCGTACACCCTGAGTGTTGCGCCCGATGACCGACACTTCGTTCACCGGTGTGCGGACCAAGGTGCCGCCGTCGCTGATAAGCATGATTTCGTCGCCCGACCGTACCGAGACGGCAGCAATGAGCTTGCCATTACGCGCGGTGGTCTGCATGGCGATAACGCCCTGACCACCGCGCCCGTGACGCGGGAAATCTTCCACTGGCGTTCGCTTGCCATAGCCGTTCTGGGTCGCGACAAGAACCTGATAGTCGGCGTCGACCGGAATGAGGGCGATGAGTTCGTGGCCTTCGGCGAGACGGATGCCGCGCACGCCGTGCGCGTTGCGACCCATCGGGCGCACCTCAGCTTCTTCAAAACGCACGGCTTTGCCGCTGGAACTGAACAGCATGATGTCGCGCACGCCGTCGGTGAGGCTCACGCCGACCAAGCTGTCCTCGTCGGCCAAATCGACCGCGATAATGCCGGAAGGACGGGGATTGGAATAATCCCGCAACGGCGTTTTCTTCACCGTGCCGAAGCGCGTCGCCATGAAAACAAAGCGGTCGTCAACGAATTCCTTGATGGGCAGGATGGCAGTAATGCGCTCGCCCTCCACCAAGGGCAGAATGTTCACAAGCGGCCGGCCGCGAGCGGTGCGGCTGGCCTGCGGCACTTTGTAGACCTTCAGCCAATAGACTCGCCCCCGATTGCTGAAGCACAGCAGGGTGTCGTGGGTATTGGCGACGAACAATTTCTCGACGAAGTCTTCGTCACGCGTTGCGGCAGCGGCAATGCCCCGCCCACCGCGATGCTGGGTCTTGTAGGCCGAAAGAGGCTGCGACTTGATATAGCCCGCATGCGAGAGCGTCACCACCATCAGTTCGTGCGCGATGAGGTCTTCCGTGGAGAGATCTTCGTGGTCGAGGTCGATTCGGGTCCGGCGCGTATCGGTGTAATGCTCGCGGATTTCGACCAATTCCTCGCGAATCACCGCCATCAGGCGTTCGGGGCGAGCGAGGATGTCGAGCAGGTCGTCAATGCGGGCGAGCAATTCGCGGTATTCCTCGAGGATTTTGTCTTGTTCCAGCGCAGTCAGGCGCTGCAGACGCATGTCGAGGATTTCTTTGGCCTGCCGTTCGGAGAGACGGTAGCCGTCGGCCTGCAGGCCGCAATCGGGCGGCAAGTCTTCCGGCAGCGAGGCCTGCGAACCGGCGCGCTCCAACATCGTCATCACGATGCCCGGCGGCCACGCACGCGCCATCAGCGCAGTGCGCGCCTCGGCCGGCGAGGGCGAGGCTTTGATGGTGGCAATGATCTCGTCGATGTTCGCTAGCGCAACCGCAAAGCCTTCCAGGATATGAGCGCGCTCACGGGCTTTGCGCAAATCAAACAGCGTGCGGCGGGTGACCACTTCGCGCCGATGGCTGAGGAAGCAGTCGAGCAGGGTCCGCAGGTCGAGTGTGCGGGGTTGGCCATCTACCAGCGCCACAATATTGATGTGGTAGGCGGACTCCATCCGGGTCTGTTGGTAGAGATTGTTGAGCAGGACCTCGGCCGATTCGCCGCGCTTGAGGTCGAAGACGATCCGCATGCCGTCCTTGTCGGACTCATCACGCAGTTCGCGGATGCCCGTCAGGCGCTTTTCTTTCACCAGCTCCGCGATTTTTTCAATCAGCGTGGCTTTGTTGGTCTGATACGGCAGTTCCGTGACCACGATGGACGGCGTCTCGCTGTCCGGATTTTCGATCTCGGCCTTCGCCCGCACATGGAGA
>CAMCQE010000214.1 GCA_945876945.1 Klebsiella pneumoniae | reverse complement strand
AGTAGGGGAATTGGAACGCGGGGCAGGGAAAAAAGCCAATGGCGCGTTCGGGGGAGTTGAGCGCCCCGCCACAAAGGATGCTTTTCCTCCCTGCCTCTGGGATCATCCCGGGCCATCCGTTCGCGAGGGAATGCCATGACCCAGCCGTTTCCGAACAATCGTTTTTTGCGCGGCAACTTCGCGCCCTTGCGGGTGGAGTGCGACGCGCCGGATCTCGTCATCAGGGGCGAACTGCCGCGCGAACTGCACGGCACGCTGTATCGCAACGGCCCCAACCCGATGTTTCCGCCGCGCGACGCCTATCACATGTTTTCCGGCGACGGCATGGTGCACGCCTTTCGCTTTGAAAACGGGCGGGTGAGCTATCGCAATCGATGGGTGCGCACCGCCAAGCTGACGCAGGAGCAGGCGGCGGGCCGCGCGCTGTTTGGCACCTTTGGCAATCCGGCCACCAGCGACGCCGCCGTGCGCGGCCTGCCGTACAACGTGGCCAATACCAATGTGCTGGTGCACGGCGGGCGGCTGCTGGCGCTGGAAGAATTCAATCCGCCGTTTGAACTCGACGCCGCCACGCTGGCGTCCATTGGACCTTTCACCTACGACGGCCGTTTGCGCGGGCCGATGAGCGCCCATCCCAAAGTGGATGCGGCCACCGGCGCCTTGCACGCGTTTGGCTATGCGCTGGACGGCTGGGGTTCGCGGCGCATGGCCTATCACCACATCAACGCGCAGGGGCAACTCACGCGAAGCGTGGAATTCGACGCGCCTTACGCCTGCATGGTGCACGACTTCATCGTCACCGAGCGGCATCTCATCTTTCCCATTTTTCCGTTGACCATCGACCCGGCGCGCGCCAAACGCGGTGGCCCGCTGCTGGCCTGGGAGCCGACCAAGCCCTCGCTGCTGGGCGTGATGCCGCGCGAAGGCGAGGCGGCGGATTTGCGCTGGTTTGAAGGCGAGGCCTGCTGCGTGTTTCATCCGCTGAACGCCTACGACGACGGCGAGACCATCGTCGCCGACATGCTCCGCTACGACGCCGGTCCCGGTTTCCCCGGCGCCGACGGCAGCCCGCCGGATCCGGCTCAGGCGGTGGCGCGGCTGGAGCGTTGGCGTCTGCCGCTCAAGGGCGCCACGCAAACCTTCACCACCGAGCGACTGGACGATCAGGCTTCGGAATATCCGCGCCTCGACGAGCGCTATGCGGGCTTGCGCCATCGCTACGGCTACTTCGCGACTACGCCGGGCGAGCAGGGCCGCGCGGCGGTGTTTGATGAAATCGTGCGCTTTGATTTCAACACCAATCGCAAGGACACCTACCGGCTGCCGACCGGTGATTTTGTTTCCGAGCCGGTGTTTGTGCCGCGCGCGGCGGACGCGCCGGAAGGGCAGGGCTATTTGCTGGCGGTGGCCTATCGCGCACGGGAAGCGCGCAGCGATTTGCTGGTGCTGAACGCCGCAGATCTCGCCGCCGGCCCGCTCGCCGTGGCGGAATTGCAAACCCGCGTGCCGTTTGGTTTTCACGGCAACTGGGCGGCGGGCTAGGCGATGGAAGTGCGCGACAAAGTGGTGGTGGTCACGGGGGCGGCGAGCGGCATCGGCGCGGCGCTCGCGCGACGCTTCAAGGCCGAGGGCGCGCGCGCGGTGGCGCTGGCGGATTTGCCGTCCAGCGCTTTGACCGGGGTCGCCGCCAGCATCGACGGCCTGGCCGTGCCGTGTAACGTCACCGTTGAGCCCGAAGTCCGGGCGCTGGTGGCGCGGGTGGAAGCCGCACTCGGCCCCATCGATATGTTTTGTTCCAACGCCGGCATTCTGCATCTGGGCGAGGAAGACGCGCCCGACGCCGAGTGGCAGGCCAACTGGAACGTGCACGTGATGGCGCACGTGTATGCCGTGCGCGCCGTCGCACCGTTGATGGCGGCGCGCGGCGGCGGCTATCTGCTGCACACGGCCTCGTCTGCCGGTTTGTTGAGCCATCCGCTGTCGGCGTCCTACGCCACCACCAAGCATGCGGCGGTGGCGTTCGCCGAATGGGTGGCGATTAAATACCGGCATCGCGGCGTGCGCGTGTCGGTGCTGGCGCCGCAGTCGGTGCGCACGCCGATGATCGAAGGCCCCGGCAAGGTGGCGATGGCGCGCGACGACGGGCTCATGTCGCCCGAGCAACTCGCCGACTGCGTCATGGATGGCCTCGAGCGCGAAACGTTTTTAATCCTCCCGCATCCGATGGTGCGCGAGTATCTGAGCCGCAAGACCCACGACATCGATCGCTGGCTCGACGGCATGAACCGCTGGCGCCGCAAATCCGGCGAGCCGCCTGCATCCCCCTGATCTCATTTTTGAACCGGAACCAAAGCCCATGACTGCCACCACTTTCTACGCCCTCGGCGACCAGCGCTTTCGCGAACATCCCGGCCTGTTTTTTGACGATTTCGCAGTCGGTCAGCGCTATGCGCATCGCCCGGGCGTCACGCTCTCCCAACAGGACAACGCGGACGAGACGCTGGACAGCTACAACGGCGCGATGATTCATTTCGACGCCCGCTATGCCGGCCAGTCGAGCTGGGCGCGACCGCTGATGGTCAGCACGCTCACCGTGCAGCGCCTGGTGGGGATGGCGAGCAAAACCTTGGGCTGTCGGCGCGACATTCTGGGCTTTGGCGAAATCTCGCTGACCGCGCCGGTGTTCGGCGGCGACACCATCTACGCCGAAAGCGAAGTGCTGGCGACGCGGGGCGGCACGGACAACGAAACCGGTATCGTCACGCTCAAGCTGCTGGGCTTCAAAGACCGTCACGCCGATGGGCGCGTGCTGGACCAACCCGAACGCTTCGCCACGCTCACGCTGGACGTTGAGATTTTTACCGAGGCCGGGTTCCGTTTGGTGGCGCCGGCGGCGCTGGGCGAAGCGGCGCGCGAGCCGCGCTTCGCGAGTCATCGCAACGACAACGGCCTGCTGGTGGAACAGTTTGGGTTGTTCTTTGAAGACGCGCGCCCCGGCGAGACTTTCATCCACGCGCCCCGGCGCACGTTCTATCGCGAAGATCTGGTGCGCATCGCGCGCCGCGCTTTCGATTTCTCCCCACAGTTCCATGACACGCCCTGGGTTGCCGCCCAACAGGGCGGACGCCTGCGCGTGCCGGAAACCCTGCTGCTCGGCGCGGTGACGGCGCTCACCACCCGCACCTTCGGCCGCGTGTCCGCCAATCTCGGCTGGACCGATTTGAAACTCGGGCCGGTGTTT
>CAMCQE010000213.1 GCA_945876945.1 Klebsiella pneumoniae | reverse complement strand
GCTGTTGCTGAGTGACATACGAAACGCTCCCCGAAGTCGAAAGGTCATGAGTGGATTAAACCCCGGCGAGGGTCGGCGATGCCTGTCCCGCGCGCAAGGGGTGCAGGCATTTTGTCGCGTCGACAAGTTGTCTCCGCCGCACAGGGATCGGCCCGCTGTGAACCCGGAACCGTGAGTGGACTGGCGCGAGAGCCTGCTCGACGGGGGGCCGGGCGGACCTTCTCCTCGCCGCCCTTGTCCGGTCAGCGGCGAGCCCGCACTCGCCTCGCGCCGCGCTGGCCTTGTCAGCGGTCAGCCGAGGCCCGGATTTCCTTCCACGCCCCGCAACACCGGCACGTTCGGCACTGGGGCCGCGAGCGAGCTATGCGCTCGCAAATACTCCGCCACCACCTCCCATACCGGGCGGCCCTGCACGCCCTCCGCCACCGAGGCCCAATTCACCACGCGATAGCGCCCGGAAGCCGCCAGCGGCTTGCCCGCGAGACGCAGATCGCTCACGCGCGAACCGGCGGCAGCGCCGGGTTCGAGACGGTACTGCAGGCCGCCCGTGCGCACCATGTCGCCGCCCTGCTGGTAGTAAGGGTCGGGATTGAACAGATTGTCGGCCGCGTCTTCCAGCACCGCCTTGATCCGCTCGCCGGTGAGTGTGTTCACGGTCACCGCGGGATAGGTAATGGCGGTATGGTCGAGCAGCCGTTCCATGGTCAGGGTCTCGCCGGGCAGCAGGCAGCCGCCCCAACGGAAGCCGGGGGAGAACGCGATGTCAGCACCTTCCACCGTCATCAATGCGTCCAGCACCAGCTGATCGAAACCGCCGTTGAAATTGCCCCGGCGATACAGCAGCCCTTCGCTGACCGCGAGCGGGGCTTCGAGTTGCTGCAGAAACGGCGCGCGTTGCGTGTTGATGAGTCCGGCCATCGCCGGATCGGGCGGCAGCAGCTGCGCGAACACCGGCAGCAGGCGATAGCGCCAGTCGCGCAGCCGACCGTCACGCACCTCAAAATCAAACACGCCGAGAAACTTGGTGTGACTGCCGGCATTTGTCACCAGCGTCACGCCGCCGGCGTTGCGCACTTCGATCGGTCGCGGCACGGCGTCGTGCGTGTGGCCGCCCAGAATGGCGTCGATGCCGCTCACGCGCGAGGCGAGCTTCAAGTCCACATCCATGCCGTTGTGGGAGAGCAGCACCACCAGCGCCGCACCCTGCGCCCGCGCGTCGTTCACGCGCTGCTGCAAGGATTCTTCCTGAATCCCGAAACGCCAGTCCGCCACCAGATGGCGCGGATTGGCGATCGGCGTGTAGGGAAACGCCTGCCCGATGATCGCCACCCGCACGCCGTTTACCTCGCGTAAGGAGTACGGCTTGAACACCGGGTCGCCAAAATCCTGGGTCACGATGTTCTGCGCCAGAAACTCGGTGTTCGCGCCGTTCACCAGTTCCTGCACCCGCGCCATGCCGTAGGTGAATTCCCAGTGACCGGTCATCACGTCCACCCCGAGCGCGCGCTGCGCGGCGACCATGTCGGCGCCACGCGTCCACAGCGCGGTGCCCGAACCCTGCCAGGTGTCACCACCGTCCAGCAGCAGCGCCCCGGGGCGCGAGGCGCGTAAACGTTGCACCAGGGTGGCGAGCGCTGCGAAGCCGCCGGTCTTGCCGTAAACGCGCGCGGCGGCCGCAAAATCGACGCAGGACAAGGCGTGCGCCTCGCGACTGCCCGGCGTAATGCCATACAGGCGCAGCAGCTGTTCGCCCACCACGTGCGGCGACCGGCCGCGCGCCGCGCCGAAACCCAGATTGGCCGCCGGCTCGCGATACCACAGCGGCAAGAGCTGCGCGTGGGCATCGGTGAAGTGGAGAAGACTGACGTTGCCAAACGGCGGCAGGTCGTAGAGCGCCTCGCCGTCGGCGTGCTCAAGCGCGTGAGCGTTTGATAAGGGCACCCCGCACGCCCCCGCCACCGCCAGCAGGCGCAGGAACTCGCGCCGGTTCATTGATTGACGGGCGAGGCGGGGTCGAACAGCAAGGCCATCAGGTCTTTCAGCTGTTGCTCGTCCAGAATCCCGCGATGGCCGAAGCGCGGCATGCGCGAACAGGGCTCGGTGGCGTTTGAGTTGTAGAGCTTGCCCCAGGTGGCGGCGAGCACCTCTGCGCTCGCGCCGCGCAATTTGCCGTAGTGATAAAGACTCGGCCCCAGATTGCCATACGCCAGCTCGGCGGCGGCCAGCTGATGGCAGGCATAGCAATTGCCGCCGGCCGGCTTCGCCGGATCGTCGCTGGATTGCCAACCCGTGCCCCGCTGCGCAATGGCTTCGCCGCGCGTGAAGTCCCCCAGATATTGCCCGTCGGCCGGCGGTTTGATCGTGCCTTGATTCAGCGACCGAATGCGCGCGGCGACGTCGGCAGGCAAGTCGGTTGGCGCATAGCGGGTGCAGAGTTGCTGGGTCTCATCCTGCCTGAGGCGTTCCAGCGTGGCCTGATTTTTGGCCTCGAAAGAATCCCGCAGTCGCTCGTTAAACGGCTCTGCGGCCTGCGCCGGCAGCGCATTCAATAAGCCCCATAGCACTAGCGCGAGCAGCCTCATCGCCGGATCGCCGGCGCTGCCATCGCGCCGCCCTCCGCGGTTTTCGCCAGAAACAGGCTGAGTCCCACGGCGACCTCGGACGCAAACTTCAACTGCGGAAAACGCTGCTGGCGGTAGCAGTCCTGTAGGCGCCACTCGAACGTGCGGAGTTCACCCTGCGAAATGCGATAGGCGGGCCAGTGCGTGTAGGCCTCGCGCGCGCCCTCTGCGGTAGTGAGTTGCGGCAGGGTTTGCAGGCGGATCCGTTTGTCAGCTTGTGCATGGCAGGTGGCGCAGGAAAAGTCGTGCGGCCCGGCGCGATAGTAGAAAGCGGCCTGACCCAGCGCCCAGGCCGCCTGCTCGGCGGGATGCTGTAGCGGCAGTCGAATTTCGGCACCGCGCGAGGCGCCCACCACGTAGGCGGCCAGCGCTTCCAAATCGGATTTGCGCTCGCCGTCGCCAAAGCGGGTTTTCAGCAGCGCTTCGCGCGTGAATCCCTGCAGTTCGGTCATGCAGCTGAGCAGTCGCGATTCGAGATCTTCCACGCGCGCGGTGTCGGCAAACCAGCGGGGCAACTGGGCGTAGGCGCCCTTCACCACGCCGGGCCCGAGGCCGAGATCGCGGCCGGCGAGGCTGGCGTGCCGCGGCCCGCGCGCGGTCTGCCATAGCTGTTCGCCACGCGCTTCCCA
>CAMCQE010000212.1 GCA_945876945.1 Klebsiella pneumoniae | reverse complement strand
CGATGTGGGTGGCGCCTGCGCTAACCCCGGCGCATTGATGACCGCTTCGCGCAATCCGAGCAGTTGCCATTTGAGATCCCCGGTTGGCAGCGGCGCCTGTGGGGTCGGCGCTGGAGGCGTAGCGGTTGGGGAAGTTTGAGGAGCCTGAGCCGTGATTGTCAGCACCACGCGGGCCAGCGTTGATTCCAGATGGAGTCCGGACTGGCTGACGGCCGTCGCCAACGCCGCGGGTTGCGCCAGCGAAGCCAGCGAGGGCACGGAGTTGGCCAGCGTTGTCAGCTTATCGCTTACCGCGGTGGGCAGGGCTGCTGCGCCGTTTGGGGTGGTCAGGGCGCCAAGCAGGCGTGGCAGTACTTCTGCCAAAGGGGCCTGTTGCGGCAGCGCGCGCCCCAGAGAGTTGTTGACTACCGTGGTGTCGGGGTTCTCTGGTTGGGAGGGCGGGATCAGGGTCAGTTGCGGTTGGACACCGACGCTGGCAACCCGGGCTGTTAGCTGTGTGCCGCTGGGCAAATCGACCGTTGTTTGCGCCAGCATGGGTTGCCCGTCGACGGTAATGCGGACCGTATTGGGGTCAACCCGTGTGCCAACGCTTACGTTCAGCAACTGCCCAATCGCCCAAGTCCGCGCGATAGCGCCCACATGCGAGCTGGGTCGACTCGCCGCGCCAGGTAGATTTGGCAGCTCAATACGCATGACTTCTCCAGCGGCTGTCCTGAGCGTAACTTGACGGCAAGGCCGCCCTCGTTGCCTTATCAGCGCTTAACGTAGGTGGAAACTCATCCGGAAGTCTTGCGATGCCAATCGGACATCTTTGGTGGATCAAGCGGGCAGGGGAGGCCAAGGGGCCATTCCCGGCTGCGGTCATCGAAAAAAATATCGCCTCGGGCCGGATTGTGGCGACTGACCAGATCAGTTCTGACGGAGAGCGCTGGTTGCTGGCCCGCAGTTACCCTGATTTTGAGGTGCTCGCTGCCAGCGGCAAATTGAAGACGACTAGGGCCGCCAAGGATGATCGCCTTGCGGAACGTCGCCGCCCGACTCGCGAAGGGCCATCGCCCGCTGAACGCCGGGAGACCGAAGACCGCCGCGATGAGGAAGATCCTCAGCTCATTGCCCGCCGTGAACGGTCGAATCGTGTCTGGCAGAGCCTGCGGCCGTCGTCGTCGGCGACCCGTTTGCTGCCGTTTCTGATTCTTGCACTGCTAGGGATTGGCGTTTTTTTGCTGTCCTTGAAAGGGACATCCGTGGCGCCATTGGACGAGCGATGCGCCGAGCCCCCGCAGCCGACGGTGAATTGGGAATTCTGCAATCGGGCAGGGCAGGACTTGCATGCCGCGCAGCTCCACGGGGCTATCTTAAGAAACATGCAGCTGGCGGGCGCTGACCTGACGGGAGCCGACCTGAGTGGTGCTGATCTGGCCTATGCCGATTTGAGTGGCGCCCTGCTGCGCGAGGCGCGCCTTGATGGTGCCCGATTGGTAGGTGCTAACTTGAAGGGCGCTGTGCTGGAAGGCGCCAATCTGAGCCAGACCAATTTGAGTTTCGCCGATTTTACGGGCGCCATTTTGAAGCGGGTCGTGTTGAAGGAGGCGACTTTCGAGCGAACCCTTCTTCCCTCGGGTAGCGCTTGTTCCTCCAGCGACAATCAGAACTGCCCGCGCCTTGCGATCAGCCGTTGATTGGCGCGGCTTTTCGGGGCGTTCTCTAATTAAGGCGCTCGCGGTGCTTGTGTTATCCCCGATTCGCCATTACGATTCCGGGCCTAACAGGTGCGGGGTGGAGCAGTCTGGCAGCTCGTCGGGCTCATAACCCGAAGGTCGCAGGTTCAAATCCTGCCCCCGCTACCACTCAGTCGAAAAAGGCCCCGGGACAACGGGGCTTTTTCGTTTTTACGACAGGAAAAATGCTGGACGCCGATCACATCACGCAACGTCTTGAGCCCACCATCAACGGGCTCGGCTTCGAGCTTTGGGGTATTGAACGTGGCAGAAGCCCCCACAGCCAGTTGTTGCGTGTGTTCATCGACCGGCCGGAAGGCATTACGGTTGATGATTGTGAAACGGTGAGTGCGCAGGTCGCAGACCTCATCGAAGTTCACGAACTGATCAAGGACAGCTACACCCTCGAAGTCTCGTCCCCTGGGATGGACAGAATTCTGTTCAAGCCTGCGCAATGGCCGTCCTACGTGGGCGAAGGCGTGCAGGTCAAACTACGGGTACCGGTGGCGGGCAAACGCCGGTTAACCGGCAAGTTACTGGCGGCCGACCCGGAGACCGCCACGCTCGAAGAGCAGACCGGAACGATTCAGTTTCCCTTAAGTGCTGTTGAACGGGCCCGTCTGGTGCCCGACTGGTCCTTGAATGCCTCCCCTAAAAAGCCCACCCCTCGCGGGAAAGGGCAGCCGAAAACCGATCGGGAAGAAAGATGAACAAGGAAATCCTCACCGTCGTTGATGTCGTCTCGAACGAAAAGGGCGTCGCCAAAGAAGTTATTTTCGAGGCGCTGGAAGCCGCTCTGGCGAGCGCGACTAAAAAGCGCTTCGTCGAAGATGTGGATGTGCGCGTCGCCATTGATCGGACCTCGGGTGACTATCACGCATTTCGACGCTGGGAAATTATCGACCCGGCGGTGCGCTACGAAGAACTTGGACTGGTGAACGAAGGCGACCAGCCTGACCTCGAGTTCCCTGAACGGCAGATTTTTCTGCCCGATGTTGCAGATCGATATCCGCTGAAAACCCCCGGTGACTTCGTAGAAGAACCCCTTGAGGCCGCAGAGTTCGGACGGATTGCCGCGCAAACCGCCAAACAGGTCATTGTGCAAAAAGTGCGTGAGGCTGAACGCGCGCAGGTGGTTGATGCTTTCCGGCCGCGCGTGGGTGAATTGGTGATGGGCGTGGTCAAGCGCATCGAGCGCGGGAATATCTTTCTCGACCTGGGTGGAAACGCCGAAGCCATCATTACCAAGGAACATGTTATCCCGCGCGAAGTCGTTCGCCCCGGGGATCGGGTGCGCGGCTACCTGTTCGACGTGCGCCCGGAAAAACGCGGCCCGCAGCTGTTCGTAAGCCGCACGGCGCGCGAACTCCTAATTGAGCTCTTCAAACTGGAAGTGCCGGAAATTGGCGAAGGCGTGATTCGGGTGCA
This sequence comes from Klebsiella pneumoniae, assembly GCA_945876945.1. Classification (GTDB taxonomy): domain Bacteria; phylum Pseudomonadota; class Gammaproteobacteria. Next base: position 188 of record CAMCQE010000212.1, on the reverse strand, counting down.
CGGCGCCGCGCGCGACCCAGGGTTGCGGGCCAAGATTGCGGTGCAGAGTCTGGACCAGCGCATTGATCCCGTAGGCGCGTGCGTCGGTATGCGCGGCTCGCGCGTGCAGGCCGTCTCCAATGAACTTGGCGGCGAGCGCGTGGACATCATTCTGTGGGATGAGAATCCGGCGCAGTTCGTGATCAACG
>CAMCQE010000211.1 GCA_945876945.1 Klebsiella pneumoniae | reverse complement strand
GTGAAAGCGGACATCATCGACAAGAACAACAAGGATCTGACTTTCTGGACCAACAAGCACAACAGCTATGCGAGCCGTGAAGTGCTGGACATCCTGAACAAAGAAAAGGCCAGCTTGAGCGGTACCGCGCAGACGGGTGTGTTGAGTGGATCTGTGCTGGGCCAACAGGATTCCGCGAAGCGATGGGCCAAAGACAATCTCTACTTAAAAACGCCGCTGTTTGTGCGTCCTTTTCTGTATTTCATTTACCGGTATTTTTTTAAATTGGGCTTTCTGGATGGCACACAGGGCCTGATCTTTCATTTCCTTCAGGCGTTTTGGTATCGCTTTCTGGTAGACGCAAAACTCTATGAACACCGACTCAAGTCCAGAAACCCCGACGCCTGATCTGGAACATTACCGCGTCACCGGCTATTCGCCGGGAGGCAACGCGGTATCAAGAATCCTCTGGTACTACGTTAACGCGCTCATTTTTAACTCGGCGCTCTTCCCGATTTACGGGCTGAAACGCGCGCTGTTGCGCTGGTTCGGGGCGCAGATTGGCAAAGGCGTGGTGATCAAACCCGACGTCAACATCAAGTATCCGTGGCGACTGAAGGTCGGTGACTTCAGCTGGATTGGCGAAGGCGTGCACATCGACAACCTGGCCAACGTTGCCATCGGCGCCAACACCTGTATCTCTCAGGAGGCGTATCTGCTCACCGGCAACCACGACTACACCTCTGTCGAGTTCACCCTGATCACCGGTGAGATCGTGCTGGAGGATGGCGCGTGGGTTGGGGCCCGAAGCATTGTCTGTCCGGGACGTACCATGCGTCGCAATGCGATTCTCACAGCCGGCAGCGTGTTGACCCGGGACGCCGAGGCCAACGGTATTTACGCTGGCAATCCTGCGGTTTTGGTGCGTCAGCGCTCGATCAGGCCTCTTCGATGAAGCCGTCGTTCGCAGAGCGTTAAAACCCCTCACCCCCGCTCATACACCGTCACCACACACGCCCCGCCCAGCCCCAAATTGTGCTGAAGCGCGAGCTTCGCGCCATCCACCTGACGCGCGCCGGCGGTGCCGCGCAGTTGCTCCACCAGCTCCGTGCATTGGGCGAGGCCGGTGGCACCCAACGGGTGACCTTTGGAGAGCAGGCCGCCCGAAGGATTGGTGACCACCGCGCCGCCGTAGGTGTTGTCGCCGTCGCAGACAAATTGCTCGGCGCCGCCGCGCGGGCACAGGCCCAGCGCTTCGTAGGTGATGAGTTCGTTTTGGGCGAAGCAGTCGTGCAGTTCGAGCACGTCGACGTCCTTCGGCCCGATGCCGGCGGCTTCATACACCTGCTGCGCGGCGGCTTGCGCCATGGAGTAGCCCACCACTTCGCGCATGTCCTGCGCGGCGAATGAGGCGGGGGAATCGGTGGTCATGGCCTGAGCGCGGATGCGTACGCTGCGCTTGAGTCCGTGTCGGGCGGCAAACGCTTCGGAACAAAGAATGGCCGCGGCCGCGCCACAGGTGGGCGGGCAGGCCATCAGCCGCGTCATCACGCCGGGCCACAGCATGGGGCTGGCCATGACTTCTTCTTCGCTCACCACTTTGCGAAACAAGGCCACCGGGTTATTCGCCGCGTGCCGGCTGGCCTTCGCGCGAATCTTGGCAAACGTGGAGAGCTGGGTGCCGAACTCCTGCATGTGCGCCAGCCCGGCGCCGCCGAAATAGCGCAAGGCGAGCGGGATTTCCCCATTGCCGACCAAGGCTTCGGTGGCGGCATCGAAATGATCGAAAGGACTGGGCCGGTCGTTGAAGTGCGTGCCCAGCGCGCCGGGATTCATGTGTTCGAAGCCGAGCGCTAGCGCACATTCCACCGCGCCGCTCGCCACCGCCTGCCGCGCCAGGAACAGGGCGGTCGAACCGGTGGAGCAATTGTTGTTCACGTTCACCACCGGAATGCCGGTCATCCCCACCTCGTACAGGGCGCGTTGCCCGGCGGTGGAGTCGCCGTACACGTAACCCACATAGGCCTGCTGGATTTGGTCGTAGCTGACGCCCGCGTCCGCCAGTGCGGTGCGCAGCGCGGTCGCCGCCATCACGGGATAGGGCTCGTGCGCGCCAGGCTTGGCAAACGGAATCATGCCGACGCCGGCAACGTAGACGGGGGTGTGCATGGTGAGATCCTTCAGGTCGTGGGGGGGGAAGCTGGAGCGTCCCAGCTTCCGGTTCGCGGGGCAATACCTGCAAAGTCCAACGGCCCGTGCAGTGCCGGCACTTGGGCACGGCTCGCCTTCGCACAGGGCATGGGGGCTGGCTCGTGGCGCGCGGGTAAGTTTTGCTCATGAGCCCGACAATCTTTCGTGAAAGCGGTGTCCGGTTCTATTTCTTCTCGCGCGAAGAACCGAGACTGCGCGTGCCCGTGCAGGGACAGAACGGCGAGGCTAAATTCTGGCTGGCGCCGAACATCGCGCTTGCTCAATGCACAGGTCTGTCACGGTTGGAAATCAAAGAGGCCCTGCGCCTCGTTCAGGAGCATCAGGATGTCATCCGCAGCGCATGGCACCAGCACTTCAGCCGTTGAAGTCACCAATATCTCGCAGCACGGATTCTGGTTGTTGCTGAAGGAAGAAGAACTCTTCCTGCCCTTCGCCGAGTTTCCGTGGTTTCGCGAGGTGACGGTGAGCAAAATTTTTCACGTTGAACTGGCGTCGCCCAACCATCTCTACTGGCCGGATCTCGACGTCGACCTGTCCGTTGAGTCCATCCGAAATCCGGCGCAATTTCCACTCATCAGCCAGGCGTAGCGCTGACTAAGCTTCCCCCTACACCCCCAACAATCGCTTCACCTCCGCATGCGGCAACGCATGCACCACCCGATCATCGCAGCCGGTCATGGTCTCGTTCGCCACCAGGCTGTTAATCACCGCCTCATCAATCGCCTGAATCAGGGCTTCGAAGAACGGGTCGAGCTGCGCGTCTGGCACGAACTCGAGGGCGGCGAGTTGCGCCTCGCCGTGTAACGCCTGCGGGTTCGCGGTGGAGAAGGCGAGAAAAATATCGCCGGAGCCGTGGCCGGAGATCGCACCGCTGCGGCCGATGCCCAAAACGCACGCGACGCGCGAGTCGCTTTAACTGATGCGCTAACAGTGGCGCGTCGGTGCCCACCATAGCGATGACCGAGCCAGTCTCGGTGGTACGCGGATCGGGATGCCGGTCCTTCAAAGCTCGCCCCACTGGGACCACGGCGATGCTCAACTGCTCCCGCAGACCAAAATTGGTTTGCACGAAAGCCCCCACGTGATAATCCCGCCCCGCGAAGGTCACCACGCGCGAAGCGCTGCCCGATCCGCCCTTGAAGCCGTA
>CAMCQE010000210.1 GCA_945876945.1 Klebsiella pneumoniae | reverse complement strand
AAATGGTCTTCGACAAAAACTGTGCGGGCTGCCACGGCGCGCACGGTGAGGGTGCCGTTGGCCCCACGCTGGTGGGCGTGGGCAAGAAGCTGGACGAAGCCGGCGTTGCGAAATGGATCAAGCAGCCCTCAGACAAAATGCCAAAGCTGTTTCCAGGCGCGCTGGGAGAGCAGGACGTGATCGATGTCGCCGCTTACGTGCGGCAATTCTGAGGCGCTGGTTAACGCACACGCCGCGCGCGGTTAATCGAGCTCAGGGCCGCCCTTCTGTCACAACCCACTGGCAGCATGTGATGGTTGCCAAAAAATATGGACGTTGGGCTCGGCTGCTCTCCCATGGGTCTTGAAAACCATCTGATTGCGAACGGCTTCCCGCCGCCTCGGCTCGCGGACGATACCGCTCAAGTGAGCCCGAAATATGCCGACACTTGGGATAACTTCAGAGGTGGATGGGGTCGCGTGGAAACGTCTGCAAATATCGAGCGCCGGCTCTCGGAGGCTTGGCTTTTTTTAGCCGGCCAGGATCTGAAATTCAAACAGGTCCACCCTCCCTGTATCCAGCCGCGCCGCGATCAGGACTGGCAGGTGCTGCTGCCCTTCACTATCGAAGATGGCGTGCCCTCAGCGTGTCGGCTCACCATCTCCGCGCAGGAGGCCCGTAAGGCCGCCGCGCTCATGTTTGGCGCGCCCGAAGCGGAACTCTCACAGGAAGATCTCGACGATGCGGCCAAAGAAATCTGCAACGTGCTGGGGTCCTGCCTGCTTGAAGGTCGAGCGGGCGACAAGCCAGCGCGGATTGGGCTTCCGCAAAGTGTGAGTAACACCAGCGACCAGCGGTTCGAACTTCTCAGCCAGTACGAACCCGAATTTCACGCTCGACCACTCATTGATGAGATTCGAGCCCCGGTGGTGGGTGGCGCGCAAAGGAATTTGCCATGTCTCTAAGCATCGTAATCGTTGACGATAGCCGGGCGATTCAGGCAATTCTGACCCGGACGATTCGCGCGGCAGGTTTTGAAGATCCCACTGTGCACGCGTTCTCAAGTGGCGCGGACGCGCTGAGCTTTCTGGATCAGCACGGCGCCGACCTCGTGCTCACCGACTGGCATATGCCGGGGATGTCAGGTCTGGAACTCTTGCAAGCTGTCCGCCAGCTTGCAGACGGCACCATCCCGGTGGGTCTGGTGACAACAGAAACCGCAGAAGACCTCCTCGGGCAGGCGACCAACAGCGGCGCGGCGTTCATCCTGCGCAAGCCATTCAAGGACGTGGAGTTGCAAGACGCGGTGAAGCGAACGCTGCCCGGAGCACTTCAGGAGGTCGCGGCAGCGTCGAGCCCAGCGCCCGTCAAATCGCCTCCTGCAAGGCAAACATTCGAACATGGCTCCCTTGGAGAGAAGCTCGAAGCCAGCCTGCGCCGGCATTTCGGCGCGACCGATTTCAGCTTGCAGGAAACGCCAACGCTGTCGCTGGAGATGTTCTCGCCCCAAGTTTTTCTGAGCCTGTTTTTACCGCCCAACGAGCGCGCCGTGTCCGCGCTCACCGTTTTGGATAGCACCGTGATGCTCATGCTCATGGGGGCAGCCACCAAGGCTACCCCGCAAGTGATCAGACCGCTTATTGCGAGCGGCGCAACAGACGCTTCGACCATCGAGCATGCCCAGCGCTTCCTCCGAGCAGCCGCGGGCATCCTGGCACCCAATGCGGGGGAAGACCCGGCAACGGTCCGAATCCAATGTTCGATGGTGCCGCACAATCTGTCCAAGCTTCAGGACTGGTTCACCAAGCGCGACCACCTCCGCGGGTTCAAACTGCAGGTCGCGGGTTACGGAGAAGGCTACCTCGCGCTCCTCACGCCGTAATGTCGCTCAGTTCACTCTTCACCGTTGATCGGATCTTTCAGCTGTGCCAGTTGCTGGCGCAGCTCATTTCACTGCTGATCATTGGCTGGTTGTCGCTACGAGTAGAACGACGTCTGGAAGACGGAGAGCGCGCCGGAGATGCTCAAGCTGGGCGTGCAGCGCGAGCAACCGAGGCGATAGTGGAAGCTCAGCACGCCATGACCGCCGCCGCCGACGGCGTCGCGACCACCCGCCGGGCTTTGGCCGCCCTACCACCGCCCGCGACGGCGCAACAGGCGAAAGACATTCTGGCAGCGCTGGAATCGGTGCGGGCAATGTCGGGGCAAGCCACGGGCTCGAATCAACTCACGGCAAACGCGCAGGAAACCGAGCGCGCCCTGACTCAGGAGCGTCGACTGCGCGGCCAACTCGAAGGTGAGCTATCCGAATTGCGGGGACGCATGGAGGATCGGAACCGTCAAATCAACGACATGCAGCGCGAGCGCCGCCAGCTCGGCAATTCGGCCACCAGAGCCGCCGGCCTCGAAGCCACCAACACGCGATTGACCGCTGAACTGCAGCAGTGTCGACGCGAATCTCGCGAACTGCAGGCCAGGCTCCAGCCTATGTCGTTGGAGATGAAAGCGCTGCGCAGTCAGTTGCAATCCTTCATGGCCAACGGCGCACAAGCGACCGAGGCGAACAGCGCCTACGAGGCGGCAGTGACCGTCTATCAGGACCAGATTCGGGAACTCGAGCAGCGCGCAGAGAATTTTGAAGACGCGCTATCGGCGCTCCAGATGGAGCACCTGCGATTACAGAGCGAGAAACTCTTCATCGAAGAGCATTACCTCAATCTCGCCAGCGACTGACCCTCAGGGAATCTTGGCCTTTCCGCCCGTGCTTGCGCTGAAAGGCTGCGCCGATTCGATGCCGCCCGAGTCCCTGCTCGTGCCCTGCGTCGTCCAAATCCCAACGTGCCGGCTATCGATGTTGACCACGCTCAACAGGTTTGATGCCCCACATGACGTCACGCTGGAAGAGTTGTGCATACATTTGCTTTACCCAGCGCACGAGGCGACCGAACAATGGCTAAGCGCCGCGGGACAATCGCCCCATCGCTCACTTGCTCGTCGCCCGCTGCTAGCCCCGAATATGGCGCGCTAACGTTGGCCCACTTGGCACGGCCTTGACGATTCGAAGCGAACCCGGACCAAGAGGCCGACTTCCCTCCCTCTATCTGAAAAAAGGACAAGACCATGACCAAACCCGTCTGCCTGATCCTCGGCGCAGGTGCCGGCATCGGTGGCCATGTGGCGAAGCGCTTTGCTCGCGAGGGTTATCACGCCTGCCTCGCACGCCGCACCGACCAAGCTGGCCTGGACAAGATTGTTACCGAGATCGAGGCCGCCGGTGGCTCGGCCAGCGGCTTCATCCTGAATGCCGTGGAAGAGGGCAGCATCGAAGCGCTGATCACCCACATTGAGACCAACGTCGGCCCGATCGCGGT
>CAMCQE010000209.1 GCA_945876945.1 Klebsiella pneumoniae | reverse complement strand
CTTCGTGCACGGCTGGCCGGAGCTTTCGCGCAGCTGGCGCCATCAGCTGCCAGCGTTCGCCGCGCTGGGGTTTCGGGTGGTAGCCCCCGATATGCGCGGCTATGGCGAGTCTTCTACTTACTCAACGCACGACGCTTACGCGCAAGCCGAAGTCGTCGCCGACATGCTGGAATTACTCGACGGCCTTGGCCGGGATCGGGCGGTGTGGGTGGGGCACGACTGGGGCAGCCCGACGGTGTGGAATCTCGCGCGGCTGCACCCGTCCCGCTGCGCGGGCGTGGCCAATCTTTGTGTGCCGTATTTCGTGCTGGAAAACGGGCTGGGCGCGGCGGAAATTCTCGCCGCAGATCCCGCCATCGCGTTTCTGTTCATCGGCGGTGGGCATGGTAACGGGCAGTTACGCGAGGCGACCGCGACTCGTGGGCTCAGCAACGTGCAGTTTCGTCCCTACCAGCCTCAGAGCATGTTGGCGCAGAGTCTGGCGGTGCCGGATATTCATCTCGTTTCCCTGCTGCCGGCCATGGAAGGGCTCATTGTGCCCAGCAAGATCTATGGGATTGCGGCCGCCGGCCGCCCCTGCATTTTTATCGGCGATGCGAGTGGCGAGCTTGCCGATCTGCTGAAACAAGGCGGGTTTGGACTGGTGGTGACTCCCGGCGACTCACAAGCCTTGGCAGACGCTATCCGGAAGCTACAGGCCGATCCCCAACAACTGCAGGTGCAAATGTCGAGCGCCAGACAATACTTTGAAGCCCATCACACCACCGAACATTCGGTGGCGCGATGGGAGGCGCTACTCCGGGCCTTGGCGAGCATCGACTGAGTCAACGCTCAGGCGGTACAGGACGGGGCTTCAGCCCTTTTGGACAGAATCCGCCGCGCCAGCGCGTGCCGGTGCACTTCCGACGGGCCGTCGTAAATGCGGAAGCAGCGAATGTCGCGGTAGCAGCGTTCGATCACGGTGTCGCTGGTGATGCCGATGGCGCCCAGAATCTGCATGCAGCGGTCGACCACGCGGCCCAGGGCTTCCGAGCAGAAAACCTTGGCCATGCTGGTTTCGTTGCGCGCCTGCTGGTGCTGATCGAGCAGCCACGCGCAGTGCCAAATCGCGAGCCGGCACATGTGCAGATCGATTTCGTTGTCGGCCAGCATGAAGCCCACGCCCTGATGTTCGCCCAGAGTTTTGCCGAAGGAGTGCCGCTTGGCGGCGTGCTCGGTGGCGATGGCGTGGCAGCGGCGCGCGATCCCCAGCCACCGCATGCAGTGGGTGAGACGCGCCGGGGCGAGGCGAACCTGCGCCTGCGCAAAGCCACGGCCCACTTCGCCCAATACGTCTTCGGGCTTCACGCGCACGTTGTCGAACGAGACTTCCCAGTGGCCGCCGGGGGTGTTGGAGTCGATGGTCTCGAGTTCGCGATCGAGTTTGAAACCGGGGGCGTCCATGTCCACCAGAAACATCGACGCGCCGAGGTCGTGGCCGTGCACGTCGATCGTGCGCGCCATCACAATGTTGATGCCTGCGCCTTCCACGCCTGAAATCATGTATTTCTGGCCGGAAATCAGATAGCCGTCGGCGTCTTGTTGGGCCACGGTCTGGAGCAGGGTGGGGTCGGAGCCGGCGCCGTCGGTCACGGTTTCGGTCATGGAGAACACGGTGCGCAACTCGCCGGCCACCAGCGGCGGCAGCAGGCGCGCTTTGTGTTCGGGCGAGGCGACGCGCATCAGCAGGTTCACGTTGCCTTCGTCCGGCGCCTGAATGTTGAGCGCCAAATGCCCCAGCGGACTCCAGGTGGCGGCCTCAAACACCACCGCGATGCCGCGATGATCGAGCCCCAAACCGCCGTATTCCTTCGGCGCGTGCGGTGACAGCAGCCCCGCCTCGCGCCCCAGCGCCACCAGTTCCTTGCGCAGCGATTCGTGAATATGCGGCTTCTGGCGCGGGTCGTGCTCAAACGGCACCACCTTGTCCTTGATGAATTCATCAACGCGCTGCCGCAGTGCTTCGAGTTCGGCGGGTAATTCAAAATCGATCATGAGAATGCTCCGTGAGTGATTGAGGCGGCGGTCATGAAATGAGCGACAAGCCGCGCGAGAACAAGGTGGCGATGGACGGCGCAAAGCGCTCCCACATGGGGTCGTGGCGTTTGCCGGTGCGATGCAGTTTCACGTTGAGGCAGGCAATCGAGCCCATACGGTAGTTGGCCATGGCCTGATACCAGTCCGCGTCCGCAAAGGCGGGGCCACCGGCGTCGCGATAGGCGGCCTGAATGGCTTCGCGCGAGGGCGGCGTGACGGGCTGGAAGTTGGCGTCCCAGCCCTGAGGGTCGGACATCATCAACAGCCAGCCGAGGTCGAGGCCCTGCGCGCCGATGAGCGCTATTTCCCAATCGATCACGCCCGTAATCTGCCCATCCTTGAACAGCACATTGCCCGGCTGATAGTCGCCGTGTACGAGGCCGATGCGCGGATTGGCCGGCTGGGTGGCGAGCAGTTTCTCACCGAGCGCGAAACCCGCCGCCAGCCAGGCCGGATCCTGTGCGTGCTTGAGCACGTTGGGCCAGATGGCGAGTTCCTCGCTCAGCGTGCGCGGTGCTTCCCAGTCGCGCAGCACGCGTTCGGCATCAACCCGATGAAAGCGCGCGAGCAGCGCGGCGATGTCCAGCCAGCGCGTGGCGATTGCGGAGGGCGCGCGGTCGAAGTCTGGATGCGGATCCCACAGCAGGAACATACGGCCCGGCAGCTTCTCCATGATGATGAACGGCGTGCCGAGCAGGTCTTCATCGGGCGAGGCCCAGGGCACGGCGGGAACCGGGAGATCCTGGCCTTTGAGCGCGCGTAACAGCGGCGCTTGTCGGTAAACATCGGTGTTGCCTTTGCGCACCACCCCGAGCGGGGCGACCTTCAAGACATATTCACCAAGTGTCTGACCTGCGGCGTCGACTACGGCGAAGCCAAAGGTGAGGCCGGCGTGCCCTTCTTCCATCGTGGACATGGCGACCACCGTGGCGCCGGCGCCGCACTCGCGTTCGATCAGCGGTTGCAGGCGGCGGGAGAGTTCTGCGGGAGCGAGTGGTGACACGGGCGTTTCCTCAACAACATCAGCGCGACATTGGGCGATCTGCCCGCCGCGCAGACTGCCACACAGCTGCGGGGTGGCGAAAGCAGCGCCCGCCGGCGCTGGTGAGGCCGATCGAATTGCCAGACTATGGGACTCCCCCTTCGTCGATCAGGAGCCCTTGATGAACGCGTCCGGCATTCAATCCCTGTTTCATCGCAGCGCGCGCCACACCACGCATTACCTCGCGGCGGGTCCCGAGGATGGCCCATTGTTGATCTTCGTGCACGGCTGGCCGGAGCTTTCGCGCAGCTGGCGCCATCAGCTGCCAGCGTTCGCCGCGCTGGGGTTTCGGGTGGTAGCCCCCGATATGCGCGGCTATGGCGAGTCTTCTACTTACTCAACGCA
>CAMCQE010000208.1 GCA_945876945.1 Klebsiella pneumoniae | reverse complement strand
GCCGGGGAAACGCGCCACCAGTTCCCCGTTCAGCCAGTAGGCCACTTCGCCGTCGGCGCGGGTTGTGCCGTCGGCGTTTACGCCGTTCAGTTTCACCATTTGATCGATCACCACAAACTCACCCTTGGGCAGCGGACGCGCACTCCAGCGCGTATCGCCGTTCAGGGTTTCGTAGTTCAGGCGGTACACATAGGTGCCCCAGCCCTGATAGCTGCCGGTCCACGGTCCTACGGGTGGATTCGCCCGCATGGTGCGCGCCGACCAGTGAATGCCATCGGCCATCCGCCCGCCCCAAGCGGCGATGCCGCCCGCCTTCACCGTTGAGCCGGTGTTCGCGAGCCCCGGATATTTCCCGCCGGTCGTCGCCGGCCAGTCGTTACCGATGCGCATGACGTAGCGTGCGAACATGGTTTCCGCCCGTTTTGCCGCAGGGATGGCATAGTGGCTGGACGCGCCGGTGGCGCCGCCGGTTGGCACCGTGGCCAGCATCATGCCGTTGCCCAGCACTTTTTCGATCGGGGTGCGATTGAGCGACCCGCGCCAGTTGGCGGCGCGGAGATTGAGAACAACGTCGGCTGCGCCCCCGGTGGCGGAGGGCAGGCCGGCGCCGCTGATCGCGCGCTGCCGCGGGTCATTGCGATAGACCTTGAACTGCCCACCGAGCGAACCGCTGAACACTTTGGTCACCTCCAGCGTGAGGGTGCCGGGCCGCGCGCAGCGCACCAGCATCACCCGTTGGGTAGAGGGAATTTGCTGATTCCAGCTCCGGACGGTGGACGGATCAATTCGCGCCTGAACGAGCGGCGCCGTATCGCCACAACGAATCTCGCCGATAGCGGGCATGGTCGCGGTGAAAAGAATCCGGACATCGTTCACCGGGATTTCCATTCGCACCCGACCCACGGCGCTCACGCGGGCCGAAGTGGCGATTGGCGCGTTCCCCCAGCGGACACCGGCGGCGTCTTGCCAGTCACCCAGTGACTGCTCCCATTGCAGTTGGAGGGCGTCGTTGTAATTGACCCGCGACGCATCAGCCGACCACTGCGCGGTGACGTCGCCGACGGGCGGCGCAACGGCGGGCGGTGGGCCAAGGACGATGCAGCCGGGGCTAAAGGCGCGCGCGTCTGACCAGTCCGCACGGTAGACCCCGCAGTCCAGATTCCTGATTTGCGCGTGTGTCATGCCGCTCCAGTAAATCACCCCCAAAACAGTGAGTAGCGTTAGCGCCCCACCCCACATCACATCCTGACGTAACATGCGAATCTCCCTGTGCGGCGGGCTGCGGGTCGCCTCGCCGCGCTGATGCCGTCTTGCATGCTAGGCGCTGTGCGCGATGTCGATTGCGCGCCCGATCAAGTGCAGGCCCGATCCGCCGTCTGGCGGCGTACTCACAGCCAGTGACTTCCGAGGATTTGCGTTTGCCCACACCCCAGTTACTCCCCGTCCTCAGCGACGAGCCTGCGCGCTATCGCTGGCGCGATATTTTTCGTTTAGCGCTGCCGCACCGCCGGCGCCTGATCACCGCGCACGCGGTCGCGATTGCCGCGGCGCTCTGCGCCGTGCCCGTGCCTTTGCTGATGCCCCTGCTGGTGGATGAAGTCCTGCTGCATCAACCCGCCTGGTTGGTCGGCACGATGGATCGCGCGCTGCCGACGGGCTGGCAAACGCCGCTCGGCTATGTGCTGTGCGTGTTGGTGCTGACCATGGGCCTGCGACTTGCCACGCTGGTGCTGCAGGTGTGGCAGCAGCGCGAGTTTTCGCAGGTCGCGAAGTCGCTGATTTTCACCCTGCGCGAACGCCTGCTACGCCGGCTGGAACGGGTATCGATGGCGGAATACGAATCGCTCGGCGGCGGCACCGTGGCGTCGCATCTCACGATCGATCTCGCCACGATTGACCAATTCACCGGCGAAACCCTGAGCCGCCTGCTGGTGGCGGTGCTGACGCTCGTGGGCGCCGCCGCAGTGCTGCTGTGGATGCACTGGCAGCTGGGCCTGTTCATTCTGGTGATGAACCCGGTGACGGTGTATTTCACGGTGCTCATCACCAAACGCACCAAGGAACTGAAGAAGCGCGAGAACGCCGCGCTGCAGGCCTTTCAGGAAGCGCTGACCGAAACGCTAGAAGCCATTCATCAGCTCCGCGCGGCCAACCGCGAGCGGCACTATCTCAATCATGTGATCGATCTGGCGCGCGAGATCCGCGTGCACGCCGCGGCGTTTTCCTGGCGCAGCGACGCGGCCAGCCGTTTGTCCTTCGCGGTGTTTTTAATCGGCATCGATGGCTTTCGCGCGGTGGCGATGCTGATGGTGGCGTTCTCGTCTTTAACGCTCGGCCAGATGATCGCGGTGTTCGGTTATCTGTGGTTCATGCTGACGCCGGTCGACACGCTGTTCTCCCTGCAAGTGAGCTGGCAGGCCGCACGTGCCGCACTGGAGCGCGTGAACCGACTGCTTGCGCTGGCGCAGGAGCCGCTGTATCCGGCGCGGCGGAATCCTTTCGAGCACCAGCGCACCAACGCGCTGTCCTTGCGCGATATCCGTTTCCGCTATGGCGAGGGCCCGCCGGTGCTCGACGGGATCAATCTCGAGATCGCGCGCGGCGAGCGGGTGGCGCTGGTGGGCGCCAGCGGCGGTGGCAAATCAACGCTGGTGCAGGTGATTCTGGGCTTGTATCCGCCCGTCACCGGCGAGTTGTTGATCGACGATATTTCGGTGCGGGACATTGGCTTCGAGCGCGTGCGCGCGCATGTCGGCACCGTGCTTCAACACCCGGCGCTGTTCAACGACACCGTGCGCAACAATCTCACGTTGGGCGTGCCGCACGATGACGCCGCGCTGTGGTCGGCGCTTGGCGATGCGGAACTGGGTGAGTTCGTGAAAGGAATGCCACAAGGACTGGAGAGCATTATCGGGCGCGACGGCATTCGCCTCTCCGGCGGCCAGCGGCAGCGTCTCGCGATCGCGCGCCTGCTGTTGGCAGATCCGAATATCGTGATTCTGGATGAAGCCACTTCTGCGCTCGATCAGGAAACCGAAGCCCGTATTCATGCGGCGATTCGGCGTCGGCTTGCGGGGCGCACGATGCTCGTCGTGGCGCATCGACTCTCGGCGGTGAAAGAAGCCGACCGCGTGTGCGTGTTCGATGCGGGTCAGATTGTTGAACACGGCCACCATGAGCAACTGGTGCAACAGGGCGGCGTGTATGAGCGGCTCTACGGCGAGCGCTGAACTACTGCTGCAGGCCTTTCAGCAAATGCGCGAGCGTTGAGCGACCGGTGGCGCGCGTCGTCTCTGCATCTTGCGGGGAATCATCCATGCGGAGTTCTTCACGCGGCAGTTCTTCCATGAAGCGACTGGGCTGGCAGGATTCAATTTTGCCGAAGCGCTTGCGCGACTTCACCCACGATAGCGCCAGCGTTTGCTCGGCACGCGTAATGCCCACATAGGCGAGGCGGCGTTCTTCCTCGATGGTGTCGGCTTCAATGCTGGAGCGATGCGGTAAGAGATTTTCTTCGAAGCCCAC
>CAMCQE010000207.1 GCA_945876945.1 Klebsiella pneumoniae | reverse complement strand
TCCGCACGCGGTTGTGCATCAAGCCCGTTTGCCAGAGTTCGCGCATGCCGGCATCCACCATCGGAAAGCCTGTTTCACCCCGACACCAGCGCCGATAGCCCGGCTCGTCGTCGCACCAGGGGAAAGCCTCGAACTCTGGTCTTAAAGGCGCGTCGGGCGTGGTGGGGAAATGCCACAGCAGATGATGGGCAAACTCGCGCCAGACTAACTGCCGCAGCCAGCTGAGTTCGCGCTCGGAGGGCTCGAGAGCGCCCCGCGCGGCCGCGCGCTCGTGCACGGCATGCCAAACCTGTCGCGGCGATATCTGCCCGTTGTGCAAATACGGCGACAACCGTGAAACGCCCGGTAGCGCAGGGAAATCACGCGCCACGGCGTAGTGGTCGACAGCCTCATCCAGAAATGCTGCCAGCAAGCGATGCGCGACCGCTGCGCCCGCAGGCCACTGCTGACGCAAGCGCACAGGCCAGTCCCTGGCGGGCAGCAAGTCCAGGGATTCCAGCGTCAGGGAGATAGGCCAACGGTCGGGCGCCGGAAGTTGGGCGGGCGCTGAGAAAGGGAGCGTGGGGTGTTGCCGCAAGCTCGCGTACACCTGCCGCCAGAACGGCGTAAACACCCGATAGGGACCGCCGCTGCCGGTGGCGATGCGATCTGGTCGACACAGCAAGCTGCTGTTGCCGACTTTGATTTGGAGCGCTGTGGCGAGGCTGGTTCGTACCCGCTCATCCCGCGCGCGGCCCGCAGGCTCCATCCGGGCGTTGAACGCCAGCGCCGTCGCGCCGGTTTCTGCTTGCAGTTCGCGCAAAACGTCCAGCGCTTCGCCCTGCCGGATGACGAGTCGCGAGCCGACAGCGGCCAGTTCCTGCGCCAGGACCGCGAGTGAGTCATGCAGCCACACCCGCGCCGCGCCGCCGGGTGCCCACGGGCCTTCGGGTTCGGCAATGAAGACTGGCCATACCGGGCCGCCGCGCTGGACGGCGAAATCGAACGCCGCGTTATCCGCGAGTCGCAGATCGTGACGTAACCACACGATCGTGCTCATGGGCAGACGACCGTCGTGCGTGGGAAAAGATAGTTCTGTTCGTCAAAAATCTCGCGCATTACCATGCGGCCCCTATATTCACCGCGGGATGCCCCCGCCTTAGCCGAGGAGTTTTGCATGTTGCGTCGTTTCGCGCTCGCGCTCTGCTGTGTGCTGCCACTGGCCGCCACCGCCCATGGTCCATCCCGCCAGAAGGTGGAACAGGAAATCACGATCAAGGCGCCGGCTGCCAAAGTCTGGGCGCTGGTGGCGGACTTCTGCGCCATCGAAAAATGGCATCCGGGCATTGCCAAATGCGAAGGCACTGGCGGCAATGACGTCGGCGCGACGCGCACCCTGCATGTGGGCAAAGCAGACGGTCCTGTGATCAAGGAAGAGCTCCTCATCCACGATCCCGGGAAGCTGATGTACAAGTACAAAATCACCGAGACGGACGTCAAAATCCTGCCCGTCGCTACCTATGCCGCGTTCCTCACCGTTTCCGATAGCGGCGATGGCAGCAGCAAGGTCGTCTGGAAATCTGCCTTCTACCGGTCCTGGGGCAAGGCCAATCCGCCGGCCGATCAGAGCGACGAAGCCGCCATCAAGGCCGTCACCGGCACGTTTGAGGCGGGTCTCGCCAACCTCAAGAAACTCGCCGAAAAATGAGGCGATTGCGGCCGGTCGTCTGCAGTCTGCTAACGGTCGGCGCGCTCGCCAGCGGTGCGGCATTAAACGCCGCGCCGCTCGCCTTCGTCACCAATCAAGGGCCGGATAACGTCACCGTGCTCGACCTTGAGACTGGTAAAACGCTGGCGACGATCGCGGTCGGCAAAGACCCCGCGGGCGTCGCCTGGGATGCACGCCACCGGCAGATTTTCATCAGCAATCCCACCGCGGGCAGCGTCTCGGTCATCGCCGCCGATCGTCCCGACAAGGCCCACAGTTTCGCGACGGGCCAGAGCCCGCTCGGCATCGCCACCGATCCCACCCGCGACCGACTCTACGTTGCAGACTTCTACAGTCGACGGGTCGACATTTTCAGCACGCGCGATTTCAGCCGACACGGCCACTTCGCACTCGGCAATGCGCCGAGCGGCCTCGCGGTGACGCCCGACGGGCACTGGTTGGCGGTGGCCAATCGCGACGACGATAACCTGGCGCTGATCGATCTCCGCACCGGCCAGCGCGCGGCCGAGATTGCGGTGGGCGGCCATCCCTTCGGCGTCACCATTGCGCCCGATGGCAACACTCTTTTCACCGCCAATGTGACCAGCAACGATGTGTCGGTGGTGGATCTCGTCGCGCGACGGGAAGTCCGCCGGATCACAGTGGGCGAAGCGCCCTATGCGAGCGCGCTGGACGTCAAACGGGGGCGCCTGTTCGTGACCAATCAGCAAGGCAGCACCGTGTCAGTGATCTCTCCCTTCACAGGAGAAACGCTGGCGACGGTCAACGTGGGCGACTACCCCGAGGGCATTCAATACTCGGTGACGCGCGACCGCATCTACGTGGCGAGCTGGTTTGATAACGCGCTCTACGAAATCAATCCGGAAAGCTTCAAGCTCGAGCGGACGCTGGCCTGCGGCGACGGGAGCCGCGCGTTCGGCAGCTTTATCGTGGAATAGGCGCCGGTAATTCGGCGGCGAGGCCCACGCGGAAATCGCGATACATCGGTCGCCAACCGGTGCGTTCGACAGTAAGGCGTGGATCGCAGCGTCGCGACGCCCCGCCTCGGACTGCCGGCGCGCCCGAAAACGCGGGTCGCCGACACCCCATTCGAGCCGCGAGAAACTCGTAGTAAGTGCGGCGCACGACCGGCGTGCCATCGCTGCCCAGTTCAATCGGCGCAATACCGGCGTGGTCGGCGAGACAACGCAACACCAGCGACGCAGCATCGTGAATATGGATGAGATTCAACCAGCCGTCGGGGTCGCCATCGACGGCCTGAGCGCGTGATAACCCGCTCTCCCCGATTACCCTTCCTGGCCCATACAAGCCCGCCAGCCGCACGACCCGACGTCCTTGCGAGCCCAGCCAATGTGTTTCGATCTCGAGTAAGCGTCGCTCGCGAGGGCTCACCGCCGAACAGGCTGAGTCGGCGTTAACGGTTTGCCCTGCACGGTCACCGTAAACGGCGGTACTGGACGACAACACCGCGCGCCTCAACTGCGGCAGCGTCGCCAGCCCGGCGCACAGGTGCTGAAGTGGCGCGATACCACCGGCCTCGTCCATCAGCGCGCCCGGCGTGAGTAACACCAGCGCCCGTTGGGCATGCAGCCCCACAGTCTGGAGATGAGCCGCCGCATCCGCCTGCGCCAGATCGAGCCGATGCACCACCGGACCAAACTCACTGACGAGCCGTCTGGCCCGTTCCGCGCTGCGAGTGGTTAACACGACCGGCACGCCAAGCCGCTGACAGTGTCTTGCGACCACCCGGCCAAGGTAGCCACAGCCGATAATCAGCACCGGTCCCACCAGCTTTGTCGACTCAGTCACGTGCGTGGCCTGCGGCAGCCCGGATGAGCGCGGCCACGACCTCGGGTTGCTCCCAATGCATCATGTGGCTGGCGCCAT
>CAMCQE010000206.1 GCA_945876945.1 Klebsiella pneumoniae | reverse complement strand
CGCCGCGCTCGATCGAATGCTGGGCGATGTCCTTAACGGATTAGAGGCGGCGCTGAGCGCGCGGGAGGCCTTGCAAGCAACGCCCTGGCCCGAATTATCGATGGGGCCTGCGTTCGGTCTTACGCGTGAGTGGCAGAAGCTCGGTGGCGAACTGGCGCAGGCCATGGCGGCAGAGCGCAAAGCGACCGACAAGCTGCAGAAGCTACAGTGGCTGGCGCTGGTCGATGGCATCACGCGACTCCGCGCCAGTTTGAGCGACGAGCAATCAGAAGCCCGCATTGATTCCTTGCAGGCACTCTATGACCACTTCATTGCGCATCTTGAAGACGCCTATCAGGACACCTTACGAAGCGATGCTTTTGTTGTTGCGTTCGGCGAGCGCGCGAATGCAGGGCTCAGGGTACGCGAAGCCTTTCGCGCGCTGGGCTGCAAGGTGTTGCCCGTATTTGGCTTGCCCTGCGCGGCCGATTTGACCGCAATTGGTCGCCGCCTGGCCGCACTGGAGGCCAACGCGGCATCCCCAAGCGCCATGCCTTCTGTTGTTGCTGAACAGGCCGCTACGCCAGCGAAAAACCAAGCGAAAAATCCCCGCCGGGCAAGCCAGAAAACCCCATCGCCGACGAAGCCCGCCAAAGTCGTAAAGAGCACTCCAAAGGTGGCAGCCTCGCCGCGGACTGTGGCCAAAAAGCTCAGCTTTGATATTGGCAGCATCTCTGGCGGTCGGCGGCCGAAATCCTGACCGTGGCGAAGCTGGAACTCACCTGGGAGCAAATTGCGCACGAGCTTGCGCAGTGGGAAAAGAAACTCGCTCACGGCGTTCAAACGCTTCGGGGCTTGGGTAATCCGGCGCCGGGCGGCACTCCCCGGCGATTGGTTTTTGAGTGTGGTAAGGCGCGGCTGTTTCACTACGAAGCGGAGAGCCCGGCCGTTCAGGGCGTGCCGACCTTGCTGGTGTATGCGCTGGTGAACCGCGCGTCGATGGCGGATCTCGAACCCCGCCGCTCGTTAGTTCGTAGTCTGCTCGCCCGTGGCGTGGATCTGTTTCTAATCGAATGGGCGGACCCCGTAGGGCTAGACGCAGAGCGGGGACTGAATGACTACCTCAATCACGATCTGGCCGGCTGCGTGAGTTTTCTGCAAACCTTGGCGGGGCCTATCAATCTGATGGGGATCTGTCAGGGCGGCACTTTCGCATTGAGCTATGCGGCCATGTATCCGGCGCAAGTTAGAAATCTGATTACCACGGTAACGCCGGTCGACTTCCATACGCCAGAAGATGACCTGAGCCGACTCCTGCGCGGAGTCGACCTTGAACTGCTTGGGCGGCAGAACTTGTCTGGTGACGCGCTAAATACGCTGTTTTTGGCTTTGCGACCGTATCGGCTGACCCACCAGAAATACGTCAATCTGGTGTCGCAAATGGATGATTCGGCAGCCTTGGCGACCTTTCTCAGAATGGAGCAGTGGATATTCGACAGCCCCGATCTGGCCGGACGCGCTTTGTCCGAGTTTGCGCAGGGTTGTTATCGGGAGAATGCGCTGGCGACAGGTAGCTGGCGGATTGGCGAACGTATCGTTGACCTGACAAAAATTACGATGCCCGTCCTGAATATTTATGCGCGTGACGACCATCTCGTGCCGCCGGCGGCGTCTCTGGCGCTACAGGCGCTAGTGGGCAGTGCTGACTATCAAGCCGTTGAAGTGCCTGGCGGGCACATCGGGATCTATGTCGGCGGGTCGGCGCGTCAGAAAGTCGCGGAGGCCGTCAGCACGTGGCTGGCAGCGAGGACTTAAGGCGAAAGCTGAGTTGAGATAAAAAGCCCCCCCGAAGACCGGCCCGGGGGCCGGTCGACGAGGGCAGAGGGGAGGTCAAACGTCAAACGAGAGAGATCAAAAAACAAGAACGATCAGGCGGCCTTGCGGCTCGTCGCGGGCTTTGGGACTACCGCTTCAGCCTGCGCACTCAAGGTCTGGAAACCTTTTTCAAACCAGACCTTGTATTCCTCACGAGAACTCGCGAGGAGGTCGGCGGTTTCCCGCGCGGTCGCGACGACCTTCGCGCTATAGTCGCTGGCGAGCTTGCTCTGAAACGAAAACAGTTCAGGCAGCGCCTTGACTTCACCAAAACTGGAAACCCACTTGTTCGAGGTTTCAAACGCGCTGGTCACGAGCTCAACCTGCTTTTTGGTGAGCTGCTCAACCAGCTTTAGATTGATGGTTTCAAGCGCCTTACCGGACTCCGCTGCTGACTTCATTACCGAGTCCCACTGGGTCATAACGTGTTCCATGCTTCGCTCCTGTCTCCGGGAAGTACTTGTTTACCAGCGCCGCCATCTGCTGCTAAGCAGCATTTGTGCGTCGCAGCATATGAGCCAGGGCAAAGCATGTCAATCGCTTTTTTAAAAATTTTTCAGGCCTGGCCGGCGCGACAGTAAATTTGATGCAAGGCAGTGGAGATACCAACTTCCGCGCACTGGTTTCTTCAAATCCACGGTCGTCTTGGGTAGAGTGCCCGCTCAATTTTCCCACCCCGATTTTCAACCCGCGCGAGCGCTTCTGGTGAAAACCGTTCGTTGGCGCGTAACGGAGTAATTTTGATGACGACAAATCCGGCATTGGCCTCGTGGGTGGAGGAGGTTGCGGCGTTGACGCTTCCTGCCCGAATCCACTGGTGCGACGGATCTGACTTTGAGAACGAGCAACTTACCGCTGAAATGTTGGCGGACGGGACCCTGCTGCGACTCAATGAGGAGACCCATCCCAACTGCTTTTTGCATCGCTCAAATCCAAACGATGTGGCCCGCGTTGAACATCTGACCCTGGTTTGTACTACTGACCAGCAAGATGCGGGATCTAACAATCATTGGATGTCGCCCGCGGAAGGGCATCAAAAAATGGACGCGCTTTATGCCGGATGCATGAGCGGCCGCACGATGTACGTCATTCCCTATCTGATGGGGCCCTATGGTTCGCTATACGCGCGCGCTGGCGTTGAGATCACCGATAGCCCGTATGTCGTCGCGAACATGCGGATCATGGCGAGAATTGGCAGCCGCGCACTCGCTCACATCGATGCGGGCAATTCTTTTATCAAGGGCCTGCATTCAATCGGCGATCTCAATCCCGAGCGTCGCTTCATCATGCATTTTCCCGAAGAATTGATGATCAAGAGTTTCGGCTCCGGATATGGCGGGAACGCGCTGCTGGGGAAGAAATGCCACGCCCTGCGCATCGCAAGCTGGCAGGCGCGCACGGAGGGCTGGCTCGCCGAACACATGCTCATTCTGGGGATCCAGAATCCTGCTGGCGAGGTGACCTACGTGGCGGCGGCATTTCCATCCGCCTGCGGCAAGACGAATCTCGCGATGCTGGTGCCGCCAGAGGCCTATGCGGGCTGGAAGGTATGGACAGTGGGTGACGACATTGCCTGGCTGCACCCTGGAGAAGACGGCCAGCTCTGGGCCATCAATCCTGAAGCAGGGTTTTTCGGCGTGGCGCCCGGCACCAGCATGAAAACCAATCCTAACTGCATGCAAACGCTTGGTCGCAATACCATCTACACCAATGTAGGGCTCACGCCCGATGGGCAACCCTGGTGGGAAGGGATCGATGGCGAGAAGCCCGAAGGCTT
>CAMCQE010000205.1 GCA_945876945.1 Klebsiella pneumoniae | reverse complement strand
GGTCAGCAACTCGAGGGCGGCCGCAGCCAGAGCCTGCGGATCGCCGGGGGGCACCACCCGGCCGGTGTCGCCGAGGATCAGCGCCGCATCGCCGACGTCGGTCGTGACGCAGGGCACACCGCAGCACATCGCCTCGCCCAGCACGTTGGGAAACGCTTCGCCAAAGGCCGAACTCAGGCAGGCAACGTCGAAGGCGACGGTCAGGCGCGGCACATCCTGTCGCGGCCCCAGCAGATGGGTGACGGCGCCGAGTCCGTGGGCGGCGACGGCCGGGGCGAGCGAGGGCACGTCGACCCCTGCCAGCACCAAACGGCACGCCGGCAGCGCAGCATGCACCCGCTGCGCTGCGCGCAGGAAAGTGGCGTGGTCTTTTGCCGGGTCGACCCGCGCGACCAGTCCCAACACAGGCGTGTCGTCCGGAATGCCAAGTTCGGCCCGCACCGCACGCCGCGCGTCGGCATCAGGACGCCAAAGCGCGGGATCAAAGCCGTTGGGGATCACGGCCCAACGTTGCGCAGCGTAACCCAGACGCTGATGAAAATCGGCCCCGGCCCGGCTATTGGCAATGACCGCCGCCGGCACGCGCGAGGCGGCGACCAGCAGGCGCCGGACCAGCCGGGTCAGCGGCCGGTAGCTTTCCAGCGCCATATTAGAGCAGCGGAGATTCCAGACCAGCGGCAGCTGCGGAGCGAAGACCTTGGCGACAAGCCCCAGAAAATCTGCGTGATAGAGCCAGGTTTGCAACAGGTCCGGGCGCTCTGCGCGCAGCAGTGCGCGGAGCCGAAGAAGAGCGCTTACAGAAGGCACGCCGCGTGTCATATTCAACACGTGTACCGGGGTTCCGTTGCGTTCGATAATCTCGCCGAAGCAGCCGCGCCCGGTCATGGAGATCACCACATTCCGGATCCGCGTGCGGTCCAGTCCTGCCACCAGATTTGTCAGCGAGCGCTCTGCGCCGCCTGCTTCCAGCCCGGAAATGAGATGAACGACTTTCAGCACAAGCACACCCGTGTAGGCGCCGCACAGCGGTTGCCAAACGCTGCCGACTATCAACAGGACCTTCGCGGCATGGCCCAAACGCGCCGGCACAGGCCCTCTCGGCAGCCTGAAAGTACCGACCATCGGCCCGCATTGTTGCCTGTAGGGTCTGGTTTGCACAGAGCTACGGGGCGCTAAAGTCCCATGCGCGTCATGCACATGAATCTGTTCAAGTCGGTGCCGACCGGCGTCTTCCATCAACTTGAAGCTGAGCACAGCGCGGCGCGCGCGCTGGGGCTGGATTGGGAAATCTGCGTTTATTCGGCCGATCGGCCTAGCGCGCCGTGGCAAGTCTACACGCCCTATGCGGGCCTGTTTGGCTATGTTGTCGCCCGGCTACGTTTTTTTCGCGCCGTCCTCGCGGCGCAGCGGGCCGGGCATATCGTGCTGCTGCGGTATTCGCTGGCCGACCCGGTACAGGCCTTGTTCGCCTGTTGGTTCCGACGCGTGGTAACGGTTCATCACACTTTCGAGACTGAGGAGTCTGCGCAGGCCGGCGGCTTGAAAGGTCGCCTGAAGGCCGCGATTGAGCGACACCTCGGCGCACGCACGCTGGCGAGGTGTAGCGGCCTCATCGCCGTCACTGCCGAAATCGCTGCCTACGAGCAAGCGCGTCTTCAGCGCCGGTTGCCGGTGCTGGTGGTCGCCAACGGCATTGACCTTTCAGCCCAGGCGCTGGCCGGGGACGAACGCGGCGACGTCCCCAAACTGCTGTTTGTCGCCTCACGCTTCGCCGCCTGGCACGGCCTCGACCTGCTACTGGACGCCGTCGGGCAGTCATCCGCCGAGTTTGAGCTTTATCTGGTGGGTGAACTGCCGAACGCCGAACGGCAGCTGGCAGCCAGCGACCCCCGCATCATCTGCACCGGATACCTTGCCCCCGGCGACATCGGAAACCTCATGGGGCGCTGCGATCTGGGGCTCAGCACCCTCGCGCTGAGCAGAAAAGGCATGCGCGACGCCTGCACGCTCAAAGTGCGCGAGTATCTTGCTGGCGGCCTGCCCTGCTGGGCAGACCATCAGGACTCAGCCCTGCCCGCGGATTTTCCGTATATGCGCAAAGGCGGCGCCGCGCTTAACGACATGCTCTCCTTCGCGCTCACCATGCGGCAGAAGTCGAGAGACGAAGTCCGGGCAGCAGCCGCACCGTTTATCGACAAGTCTGGGCTCGTGCGGCGAACTGCGAGCTTCATCGAATCGCTGTACGAGAAGGGCTAGTCGTCGAATACATCAAGGGTCTGCGCCTGTTCCAGCTCACGCAGGGGATCGTCTTCCGCAAGCGGCCTCAACACTGCCGCAGGGCCCGCAGCTAGCGCGCTGTCTGACACTAATCGCTCACCGTCGCTCGCAAGCACTCGCGTGGCAACGCAGAGGGTGGCGAATCGCGGGAGCGTAATCCGCACAAAGACGACGCCTTTGGCCTGTCTGGCCGCTGCCAGCAGCGCGCCGCGGGTGGCGTCGGTTTGCGTCCTGAAATCGTCGAACTCCAGCACGACGTGCCGCACGCCCGAGTCGATCAGTCGGAACAGATTAAGAAACAGCGACAGCGCACGCTGTTCGTCCGAAACTTGAAACCCTTTGCGTGAGACCTCGGGCAGTGCTGGCAGGCTGCGCGCCATGTCCTCCAGCCCTAGCGACTTGAGTCGCGCTGTCACGGCATCACGCCCCGCAGTCTGCGGCAGTCCAAGCAGCGGCCCCCAGCTTGCGTGCCAAAACCGCGGAACAGGCTTGGCCAACGCGATCCCGCCGAGGGCCGGTCGTTCGCTACCCGAGCTTGCGGCCATCAGTTGACTCAGCAGGCTAGTGGTCATCCGCGGCGGCCCCAGCACGGCGATCACTTCCCCGTCACGGCACTCCGCCTGCGAGCCATCGGCCAGGCGGAGGGACAAGCCGGCCGAATCTGCTGCTTGTGACTGCCCAGGGGAGCTTTCTTCCAGTGATTTAATCTGCAGGGCATAGCGGCGCAGGCCCGCGTAGTGACGGTTCATCGCGATCAGCGTGCGTGCCGATGCCGCCAGCTTCGCCCCCACCAACCGCAACACGACCAGGTATAGCAACAACTGCGTCCAGCCCTGACCGACGCTGACAGCGTGCAGCCCGCCCGCCAGAAAAATGGCCGCTGTCGCGACCGCCACCACACATTGTCCGATTAGGCCGGCACGCTGGGTCGCCAGAAACTGCGCAAGCAAGGCATTCGCCGTCTTGCCCGTTGCGCCCGAGCGATACAGGCGCTCGAGTTCGGGATCCTCGGGCGAAAGCGGCGCGAAGGCACCCGCGCAACGCTCAAGCAAGCTGCGCCGCTCTTCCTGAACCGATTGCAGCAGCTGCTGCTCGGTCTGCCGCTGTTGCGACACTTGCAAACTAATCCGATAGAACGCGGCACTGCTGGCCAGCGCCAGTGCCAACACGATGAGCGTCAACTGCCAGTCGATCACGCACAGTGCCGTGAGCCCGACCGGCAGGATCAGCAGATTCGACAAGCCGAGTGCCAGCAAACGCGCTGCGTTTTCTGCCGCGCGGACTTCGCGCAGCAGTTCGAGCATGCGTGCGTCGGATAAGGGCGGGGTACGGGCGCCGGGGTTGGCATTGTGCGCGCTCATGCGCACCCACAAGGCCCGT
>CAMCQE010000204.1 GCA_945876945.1 Klebsiella pneumoniae | reverse complement strand
TGGTGCCGAGGCGCGCTCTTGCACGGGCGTGATATTCGCCAGCACATCGGCCAGCGCATCCTTGGCCACTGCGGCATCGTGGTCTAGCTGCAGGCCGGTCCAGAATCCATCGTTAAGCCCGAAGTAGCGGGACAGGCGCAGACCGGTATCCACCGAGATCGCTCGCTTGCCGGCAATGATTTCGCTGATGCGCATTTGTGGCACGCCGATGTCCTTCGCCAGTCGATAGGCGGAGAGCCCCAGCGGCTGCAAGAACTCCTCCAGCAGAATCTCGCCGGGTTGGGGGTAAGGAACTTTACGCACGGCTGATACCTCCTCAGTGGTAATCGACGATTTCGACATCGAGCGCTCTGCCATCTTCGAAGCGGAAACAAAGCCGCCACTGGTCGTTGATGCGAATGCCCCATTGACCTTTGCGGTCGCCTCGCACCGCCTCCAGCCTGTTATTGGGCGGAATTCTCAGTTCGTCGACGCGTTGAACGCGATTCAGCATTGCGAGCTTCCGCATGGCGACAGTTTCGATACGCCGGAAGCGCGGAACCCGCGCGCCATCAAACAGCGCGGCTGTTTCCCGACAACGGAAGGAAACAATGCTCATACCCTATTACTATCGCAAGCCGATACTATCATCAACGATCATTGTGCTGGTCTCCTGCTTTCAACGCAGGCAGGACCCAGAAGCTTCCTGGCCAAGCCCATCCCCCACGCGCCCCAACAGCCAGGTGGGATAGGCGCCGTCGCTGGTTTCGGCGCGCACCCGCCAGCCGGTACGCTCAAACAAGCGCTGCAGCTCGGCAGGCGACCGATAGCGCATGGTGAGTGTTTCATCGGCCACGGTCTGCTCATCCAACTGCACGATGTGGCTGAGGTGCGCGACCTCCCCCTCCCAGCGCAGATCGACCTCGCGGATAAAGCGCCCGCCCTCTTCCCGCCGGCTCGCCATATACAGCCGCGGCGCCGGCTGCACCACGCATAGGCCGCCGGGCGCGGAGCGTTCCCGAATGGCGTTCAGTGCGAGTTCGGCGTTGGCGTCGTCCACCATGTAATCGAGCACGCCGAAGGCCAGCAGCGCGAGCGCAAAGTGCTGGTCTTGCGGCAGGAGCGCCGCCGGCACCAGACCCGCCCGCAGGCTGATGTGCTGTGCCTCAAGCCGGGCCTTGTGGGCGAGGCATTCGAGCATGCCGCGCGAGGGCTCCACCGCCGTCACCGCATAGCCCAGCGCCGCCAGCGGCAAGGCGATGCGGCCGGTGCCGGCGCCCACGTCCAGCACCCGGGCGGGCGGCGCGCACAGACCCTGCAGGATGCGCAGCAGGCCGTCCGTTGCGGCATGAAAGGCATCGCCGTAGAGGGCGTCGTACATGGCGTCGTAATGCGGCGCGAGGTCGTCGTGCATGGCGGTGAGTCCGGTCCAAAGAGACGCGCAGTTTAGGGCGCCAGCGGGCTCAATTTGTGAGCCTTTGCCACGCGACACTAGCACCTCCCCGCCCTACACCCCGGCGCCGTCCCCGGCGTCATGCACGCTCATGGAGGACCTGCATATGTTGATTGACTCATCACTCGCCCATGGCCTGGCCCAACGCAGCCATCGGGAATTACTGGGCCAGGCCACCCGCGTGGTGCGCCACATGGCGCACGAAAGAAAAGCCCGCCCCACCATGCCCGTCACCCGCAAGGGCGCGCGGCGCTATCTGCGCGAGTTTCTGCAGCCCGTGAAGGCCCGCGCCCTGTATGTGCTGGAAACCGAAACCCGGCGCGAGGGCCCGGCGTGTCGGTATCTGGATTTCCGCGCCAGCCGCGAAGACCAGCAGGTGGCGCTGATTCTCGGCACTTTCGCGCCGCTCTCGCCCATCATTCGGGAAGGCGAAGTCGAGCTCGCCGTATTCTCCCGCCACGCGCTGGCGCGCAGCCATCAGCGCTGCAATCAGCTGTACTGGCAGCAGCTCGCCCCGCACCTCGGCGAAACCGTGCAAACGCTGTGGCTCATGAACGAAGCCGCCCGCGCGCTCAATCTCAAACAGGGTTTTCTCGCCACCGACCACGGCTTGCTGGTGGGCGACTACGCGCCAGACGGCGTGCTGCACCTCAAAACCTTCATCCGTACCGACCAAACGCACGGCCGTTGGCCCCAAGCGCAAGCCCTGATGCGCGGGCTGCGCGCCAAATTCAAGCCCACTGCCGAGCAACTGCTGCAAGCCCTCGTCACCGGCCACAGCGCCCTCCTTGCCGAGGCCCGGGAGTGGCTCATCCAGAAGCTCGCGCTTCCGCAGTACCGCTGGTTGGCCGAGGAATATGAGGAGCGAGCAGACCCGGTGGGCGAACTCTGGCAACAGGCGAAGGCCGCAGCCGAGGCGCAGCTGGCGGCCTACGACCCAAGTCCCGTGCGGCGTGAAGTCGCGGTGTAGGCGCCGCGTGGGAGCGCCCTATCGGGCGCGATGGGCTGGCTGGACTGATGGGGAATGACGCGGCCAATAGGCCGCTCCCACAGTTCGGGTCGCTGCCACACCCAATGTTTGCCTTTGCGGGAACGGCCTATTGGCCGCGATGCCCCATCAACAATCAAAGCCACCAGCGCAAGGAGCGCCCCCATGCCCAATCTCGATCCCCGTCCTGTGCTCGAAGCCGCGTTTCCTCACCTTACCCGGGAGCTCGGCGAGCTCGACGTCCTCAAGTTCCCACTGCCGCAGGACGACTGCGGGCCGCGCACCGCTTTCGATTTCCCGCTGGCGAGTCGCGACCAGGCCGACGCCGAAGAAGACTCGCCAGACAACTATGACGACGCATTCTCACTCGAAGAACTCCACAAAATCGCCGAAGACCCGGAACTCGGCCCTACCGTGGACGAAGGTGGCACCGATGTACTCGCGTGCTACATGCCGTGGTCGCTGGGTGGCCCCGGTCGCTGGGGGATCGTGTGGAACGAGCCGGCCATGTTTCGCGCGCTCATCCGCTTGATCCTCAAGGCACGGCTTAAATGCAGTGAGGTGACACTCGACATGGTGGCGCAATGCCTGCGCCGCGCCGTGCGCCAGCACGAGCTGTTTCATTTCACGGTGGAATACGCCGCCGCGCACCTAAGCCTGCAGCACGGTCGGGACTGCTATCGCCCCAATTTCAAACACCCGGCCAGAAGCGAGTGGGAAGAGCGGCTCGCTACCGCCTGGGAAATGGAATGGCTGGCCAGCCGGAAACCCTCCAAGTTACTCCCGGCCCCGGCGTTAAACGCCATCCGCGACGCCTGGCGCGAAACGCCTCGTCCGCACCCGTATTCGCAGTGGAAAGACGCCGCCGGGTCGCGCTGGCAGGCGGCCGCCGAAGCCCACGCAGCAGTCTTATGCGGCATCCCGGCGGCGGGCCGTTTGTATCGCGATCTGCTGCATCTCGCCCCCCAGAACCCGGCGTCGTCAGTGGTGCCCGAGTACTCGTTTGGCCTGCAGCGCGTTCTGGCTCTCCGCGATTCCCGCTAAACACAAAATGCCCCTGTGCTTCGCCCGCGCCATGCGGTAAAACAAGGGCTCAGCAATTTTGAAAGGAGGTGATCCAATGTCTAGTGGGATTGAGATGACATCGATGCAGTCTTTGGGTCGTCCGCAGTTCGAGGGCCGCAAGGCTTAAGCGAACCGCGCACGACGAGCTGCGACGATGTCGTAGTCTCACGGAAGGCCGCAGCGATGCGGCCTTCTTTTTT
>CAMCQE010000203.1 GCA_945876945.1 Klebsiella pneumoniae | reverse complement strand
TCGCCGGCGTCACGCCCGCGCCGGTACCGCTGCCGCTGCCATTGCTCCTCTTTGTCGGCCCCGTGCTGGCCGCCTCCATGCTCCGACGCCGCCCGCAGGCCTAGGGAAACCGGTGGCGCCGCTAGTGTCTGATGCCCATCGGCGCTAGCGGAACAGGCAATACCAGCCCAGCCCCAACGCGGCGCTGGCCGCAATCACGCGCACCACGCTGAGTTTCCAGCGCAAGAGCGCCCACAAAGCGCCCACACTCAGCATCAGCGCCGGCCAGTCCGGCGCCGCCGCAAGCCCCGCCGGCCACAGCACGTGCCCGGCAAAAAACAAGGCAAGATTGAGCATCACGCCCACCACGGCCGCGGTGATGGCCGTAAGCGGCGCGGTGAACTTGAGGTCGCCGTGGGTGGATTCCACCAACGGGCCGCCCAGCAAGATAAACAGGAAAGACGGCAGAAACGTAAACCAGGTGGCCAGCGCCGCGCCGAGCGCGCCGGCCAGCGCGCGTGCTTCAGGGCCGAACAAGCCGTCGACATAGCCCCCGATAAAGCCCACGAACGCCACGATCATGATGAGCGGACCGGGGGTCGTTTCCCCGAGCGCCAGGCCGTCGATCATCTGCGAAGGCGTAATCCATCCGTAGTGCTCCACTGCCCCCTGATAGACATAGGGCAGCACGGCATAGGCGCCACCGAAGGTCATCAGCGCGGCTTTGGTGAAAAACCAGGCCATCCGGGAATACGCGGAGTGCCAGCCGGTGAGCGCCACCAACAGGGCCATCGGCCCGGCCCACAAGGCCGCACCTGCCAGCGCCACTTTGACGGTATGGCCCAACTGGAAGCGCGTGTGGGGTAGCGGCGCCGCATCGTCGTCGACCAGCGCGGCAGCGCGCGCCGCATGTCCGACAAACGCGAATTGCGCCGGCCGGCGCCGGCCGCCGATGAGTCCGACCAGCGCCGCCCCGGCCACCACCATCGGGAAAGGCGCTTGCGCTACCGCCACCGCGGCGAAGGCGGCCAGCGCGATCGCCCATAACACCGGATTGCGCAAAGCCCGCGAGCCCACGCGATGTGCCGCGTGCAGGACTATCGCGACGACCGCCGGTTTGATCCCGTAAAAGAGACCGGCGATAAAGGGCAAGTGGCCGAAGCAGAGATAAATCCAGGCCAGCCCGCCAATCAGAAAGAGCGAAGGGAGCACGAACAATACGCCGGCCAGCACACCACCGAGCGTGCGATGCATCAGCCAGCCGAGATAGGTAGCGAGCTGCTGCGCTTCGGGGCCTGGCAGCAACATGCAGAAATTGAGCGCGTGCAAAAATCGGCGCTCGCTAATCCAGCGCCGGCGTTCCACCAGTTCGGTATGCATCAGCGCGATTTGACCGGCGGGACCGCCGAAGCCGATGAAGCCCAGTTTGAGCCAGAAGCGCAAGGCCTCTGCGAGCGACACGCTGGGCGGCGGCGCGGCAGTTGGAAGAGTGGAATCTAAAGCGTCGGGCGGGTTCATCAACGCAGTATTCCGGGTCAAGGCGCCAGCGTCGATAGCACGCCAAAGCGGTCGTCCTCGGTTACGCTAGGCGCCATCCGCGCGTTGCGCCGGACCTCATTCGCCACGCCCCGCCCAGCCGAGGAAGCCCGCATGAACATCATTCCCGAAATCGCCGCTCGCCACGCCGAGCATCGTCGCTGGCGCCATGAGATTCACGCCAATCCGGAACTGGCCTATGAGGAGCATCAGACCGCCGATCTGGTAGTGCGTGAACTCACTGCGGCGGGCATTCCCTTCGAGCGCGGCCTCGGCCGCACCGGCGTGGTCGCCACCATTGAGGGTCGCGCGCCCGGCAAACGCATTGGCCTGCGCGCCGACATGGACGCCCTCCCCCTGCAGGAGATGAATGACTTCGCGCATCGCTCACAGCGCGCCGGCGTGATGCACGCCTGTGGTCACGACGGCCACACGGTGATGCTGCTGGCGGCGGCGGAACATCTGGCGCGGCATCGGGATTTCGACGGCACCATCCACTGCATATTCCAGCCCGCAGAAGAAGGCGAGGCCGGCGCCAAAGCGATGATGGACGACGGGCTGTTCGAGCGCTTTCCGGTGGATGCCGTGTTTGGGCTGCACAACTGGCCGTGGCTGCCGGTGGGCCAGATGGCGCTGCGCACCGGACCGGTGATGGCCTCGATGGATATTTTCGAAGCGACGCTGAAAGGCCGGGGCGGGCACGCGGCGCAACCGCATATGGCCATCGACCCCATCGTAGTCGCGGCCTCTATCGTGCAGGCCTGGCAGAGCATCGTTTCGCGCAACGTCGACCCGCTCGAAGCCGGCGTGGTGTCGGTCACCCAGATTCATGCCGGGCATGCCTGGGCGGTGATTCCGGAGGAAGTGGTCCTGCGCGGCACGGTGCGCAGCTTCAAGCCCGCGGTGCAGGCCTTGATTGAACGCCGCTTGCAGGAACTGGGCGCAGGCATCGCCGCCGCTCACGGCTGCACGCTCGAGTTTCGGTATGAGCGTCGCTTCCCGGCCACCATCAACACCGGCCCCGAGACCGATTTTGCGGCACGTGTCGCCACCGGACTGCTGGGCAGCGAAAACATCCTGCGTGACGCCGCGCCCAGCATGGGCTCGGAAGATTTTGGCTGGATGCTGCAGGTGAAACAGGGCAACTACGCGTGGCTCGGCACCGGCGGCGAAACCAGCTGCCTGCTGCATAACCCGCGTTACGATTTCAACGATGAGGCCATTCCGCTCGGCGCCAGCTACTGGGTGCAACTAGCGCGGGAATTCCTCGCCCAGGCTTGAGTGTTAATCCGCCATCGCTTCAGGAGATCCGTATGAACGGCCATCGTTTGTCCTGCTGTATGACCTTCGACTTCGACGCCATGTCGTCCTGGATCGGCACGGTAAAATCGCAAAACCCCAGCATGATTTCGCGCGGACAATTTGGCGCCGTGGCGCTGCCGCGCATCCTCGACCTGCTGGACAACTTTGAAGTGCGCGCGAGCTTCGCGGTGCCGGGCCACACGGCTTACGCCTATCCGCGCCTCATCGATCAAATCTGCGACCGGGGCCATGAAATCCTGCATCACGGCTGGGTCCACGAAAACCCGGCGGCCTTCGATGAAGCCGGCGAGCGACAAATTCTGGAACTGGGGCTGGAAGCCCTGGAGCGCGTGGCCGGCGTGCGGCCGCTGGGCTACCGCTCGCCCGCCTGGGATTTAAGCCCGCGCTCGGTCGACCTCCTGCTGGAATATGGCTTCCAGTACGAGTCGAGCTGCATGGGGCACGACTTCTATCCCTATTACCTGCGCAGCGGCGATCGTTGGTCGCTAGACCGCGCCTATCACTTTGGACAGACCGTCGACCTCATCGAACTGCCAGTCACGTGGATGCTCGACGACTTCCCGCCGGCCGAATTTGTGCTGGGCATGAATACCGGCTTGCAGGCGCCATCCACCATGGAGGAAAACTGGCAGGCGGATTTTGATTTCGCCTATCGCGACTGTCCCGGCGGGCTGTTCACCCTCACGCTGCATCCACAGACGGTAGGCCGCGGGCGTTACTTTCTGATGCTGGAACGACTGCTCACCTACTTTGCGGGCCACCAGGACGTGGTGTTTGAAAGCATGGGCGATTACGCCAGCCGCTGGCGGCAGGCCAACCCGCTGGCCCAGTGGGTGGCGGCCAACGCCGACCTCACCGGCGCGCACGCCATCGAGCCTTAAACCCCGTTAGCGCCGGCCTTACACCCCGGCGCTACTTGGCTTTCAGCGCGACCATCAGG
>CAMCQE010000202.1 GCA_945876945.1 Klebsiella pneumoniae | reverse complement strand
AGCCACATCAGGTGGTTCAGGATGCGGGTGATTTCGTCGAACATCACCCGGATGTACTGCGCGCGCACCGGCGGCGCGATGCCGAGCAGACGCTCAATGGCCATCACGTAGGCGTGCTCGTTGCACATCATGGACACGTAATCGAGACGGTCCATGTAACCAATGCTTTGGTTGAACGGTTTGGATTCAGCGAGCTTCTCGGTGCCCCGATGGAGCAGACCAATGTGCGGGTCGGCCCGTTCGATCACTTCGCCGTCCATCTCCAGCACCAGACGCAACACACCGTGTGCGGCCGGATGCTGAGGTCCGAAGTTGAGGGTCATATTGCGAATTTCTGGCATACCGGCGCGCTCTTAATGACCCTTGATGACGTCGCTGCGAATCACACGCGGTACCAGCGTGCGGTTCTCGATCGAAACCGGCTGGTACACCACGCGCTGCTTCTCGGCGTCGTAGCGGACTTCGACGTAGCCTTCCAAGGGGAAATCCTTGCGGAACGGATGCCCGATAAAGCCATAGTCGGTGAGGATGCGGCGAAGGTCCGGATGCCCTTCGAACAGAATGCCGAAGAGGTCGAAGGCTTCACGCTCGTACCAGTCGGCAGAGGGCCAGACTTCGGTAACGGTCGGCAAGCGCGGCGGCTCTTCAGACAGCCAGGCCTTCACCCGCAGGCGCAGGTTGTGCGCCGTTGAAAGCAGGTGATAAACCGCGGCAAAACGCGCCGGATGGTCGCCGTTGGCGTGGGCCTCGCTGGCTTTACGGACACCGCGGCTGAAACCTGCGGCGGTGGCGTTCTGCGTCTGCCAGTCGGCCTGACCGTAGGTTTGATAGTCCACGCCTGACACATCAAGCAGGAGTTTGAACAGGAGTTGCGGCGTGTCGCGGAGGATAAGACTCACCCGTGCAATCTCGGTGGCCGGCACGGTGGCCGTTAGTTCACCGCGCTCGAAGCGGAGCTCCAACAGGGCGTCGCCGAGGAGTTCGCGCAACAGCGCGCTCAGAGATTCAGCTTTGGCGTCGGACATCACGGTGCGGTTATCCCATGCGGCTGATGGTGTTGGTGCGCTTGATCTTGGCCTGCAACTGCACGATGCCGTACAGCAGGGCCTCCGCCGTCGGCGGGCAACCGGGGACGTAGACGTCAACCGGCACGATACGATCGCAGCCGCGCGTGACCGCGTAGGAATAATGGTAATAGCCGCCGCCGTTGGCGCAGGACCCCATCGAGATTACCCACTTGGGCTCCGACATCTGGTCGTAGACCTTGCGCAGGGCAGGGGCCATTTTATTGACCAGCGTGCCGGCAACGATCATCACGTCGGACTGGCGCGGGCTGGGCCGGAAAACGATGCCAAAACGGTCAAGGTCGTAGCGCGAAGCGCCTGCGTGCATCATCTCAACGGCGCAGCAGGCGAGACCGAAAGTCATGGGCCAGAGCGAACCGGTTCGGGCCCAGTTGACCACGTTATCAACGGTGGTGGTCACGAAACCGCGGTCGGGTGTCTCGTTTATTCCCATTCCAGCGCCCCTTTTTTCCACTCGTAAATGAAGCCGACGACCAGCACGCCGAGGAAGATCATCATTGCCCAGAAACCGTACGCGCCGATTTCCGGCAACACCGTGGCCCACGGAAAGAAGAACGCGATTTCGAGATCGAAGAGGATGAAGAGAATCGCTACCAGGTAGTAGCGAACATCGAATTTCATGCGGGCGTCTTCGAAGGCCTCGAAGCCGCACTCGTAGGGTGTGGAGCGGGCAGCATTGGGCTTGTTGTACACGCCCAGCAGTTTGCCGACCACGAACCCAGCGCCTAAGGCCGCGATGCCGATCGCACCACCGACGCCGAGAAAAATCAGGATGGGGAGATACAGTTCAAGCAAGCTTGGTTGTCCGCTAGGGGCTCATAATAACGAGCGTTGTTAGCTGAATCCTGACAGGTCGGCACTACACGTATCAGTGCCGACCCTAACCTGTTCCGCATCCTGCGGCGGGCGCCCATTCGCGCCCGTTGATTGATGGTGCCGACGGCGAGACTCGAACTCGCACAGCTTTCGCCACCACCCCCTCAAGATGGCGTGTCTACCAATTCCACCACGTCGGCTTATGTTCGCGGGGCCTCAGCGAGGCCTCGCTTCAATCATCTGGCGAATGATACGAGATGGTCGCGATGGCCGCCAGATTTTTTATCGCGATTGAGCAGGGTTCAGGGTTTGCTTGCCGGAATCTTTGGCAGATCGGGCGCGCCCTGCGCTTCCTTGGCCGGCGCCGGTATCACTGGCGTCTGGGTCGGCGCGGCCGGGGCAGTGACTGCGGGCTGCGTTGCGATTTGATCAACGATGCTGGTGCTGCGCTTCTGCTGGCTGGCAAGAAAGGCCAGCAGCAGGCAATTGCTCAAAAAGATGACCGCCAGAATCGCCGTGGTACGCGACATGAAGGAAGCCGCACCGCGTGCGCCGAACACCGTGGCAGAGGCGCCACCGCCGAAGCCGGCACCGGCGGTCGCGCCGCGTCCCTGCTGGAGCAGGATGAACGTGATGAGGGCAGCCGCGACGAGCACGTGTACGACGAGAAGAATGGTTTGCAACATAGAAAAGTCTCCGGAATACAGTTCAGAAAGACGCTAGCCGTGCGCGCGCTGCGCCACAAATAGCAATGAAATCTTCAGCCTTCAACGCCGCGCCGCCAATCAGGCCGCCGTCGATGTCGGGCATGCCAAACAATTCGGCCGCGTTGCCAGGCTTAACGCTTCCGCCATACAACACACGCATGGCGTTCGCGATAACGGGCGCCAGCCCAGCGAGCCGCGTCCTGATGAAGTGATGGACGGCTTGTGCCTGCTCTGGCGTGGCGGTTTCGCCCGTGCCAATCGCCCAGACGGGCTCATAGGCAATCACGAGATTCTGCAGCAGGGCCAAGGCGTCGTCTGCCGCCAGCAGCGCATCGAGTTGGGCAGCAATCACGGTCTCGGTTCGCCCTTCCTGCCGTTCACTCAAGGTCTCGCCCACGCACAGGACGGTGGTGAGCCCTGCGGCATGCGCGCGGCGGCATTTGGCGAGAACCCGTGCATCCGTGTCACCAAACAGGGCGCGCCGCTCTGAATGCCCCACCAGCACGAAGCGCACCCCAAAATCTGCCAGCATCTCGGCCGCGATTTCGCCGGTATAGGCGCCGGGCGGGAACTCGCAAATATTTTGGACCCCAAGCGCAACCGGGCCATCGCCCACAGCCTCACGCACGGCCGCCAGATGCAAAAACGGAGGACACACTGCGGTCTCGACGCCTGCAAATTGGGCCGCCGCCGCCCGCACGCCCGACGCTAACACCGGCGCCGAGGTCAGGGTGCCGTTCATTTTCCAGTTACCGATGACGAGTGGCGTGCGCATGGAATGGGCGATATCTCTCAGTGGTCACGAAAGGGGCCGCGAGCTTAACGGGGCGTCGCGGCCGAGATCAATTTTCTGGCCGTGGTCGGCGCGGTCGCGGCGCGCCCGAGGGCGCTTTGCGCGGTGCGCCGGAGCCGCCGCGAGGACTTCGCTCGCCGGGGGCTTTCGCCGCGGCCCCGCGGTAAAGCGCAGGACCCGCGGGCGCCGTTTTCTCCCTCGGGTTACCGGCCTCGTCGCGTCCGCGCGGCGTTCGCGCGGGCTGCCAGCGCTCACCGCTTCCTTCAGTGCGTTCCCGCGGCGGTCCACGACGGGGGCTCGCGCTCTCCGCACCCGCTCGGGGTGGACGACGCTCGTAAACGGCGTCAGCGGCGGCTGGCCGCGCCCGGGCCGGTCCGCGTGCGCGCTCGTTGCTGTCCGCGCCCTCTTCCCGGGCACGCTGCGGTCGTGG
>CAMCQE010000201.1 GCA_945876945.1 Klebsiella pneumoniae | reverse complement strand
TACGCGGCGCGAGAGCCCGTAGTCCTGAGGCCCGAAAAAAAATACGACACCAAGGGGAGCATTCACCATGACCGGACCATTGGAAGCCAATCCTTACGCGCTGCCGCTCGCGCAGCTGGATGTCAGCAATCCCTGGCTCTATCAGCAGGATTTGATTGGGCCGTATTTCGAGCGCCTGCGCCACGAAGCCCCGGTGCATTACTGCGCGAACGGCGCCTACGGCGCGTTCTGGTCGATTACGCGCTACGACGACATCGTGGCGGTGAACGCCAACGACGAAGTCTTCTCCTGCGATTATCAGCTCGGCGGGCATGTGCTGGGCTACGAGAAAATGTTCCGCGCCAACGGCGTGGACGCACGCATGTTCCAGTCCACCGACGCGCCTATCCACACCGCGCAACGCAAGGCGATTGCGCCGGTGGTGGCGCGGGCCAGCGTGCGCGAAATGGAAGACATGATTCGCGCGCGCTGTGGCGCGCTGCTGGACACCTTGCCGGTGGGTGAAACCTTCGACTGGGTCGACCGCCTGTCGGTGGAGCTGACCTCGCAGGTGCTGGCCGAGCTGTTTGATTTTCCGTGGGAGAAGCGGCGGCTGTTGTCGTACTGGTCGGACATCGCGGTGACCGAGCCCGGCTACGGCATCGTGCAAAGCTGGGACGAACGGCGCGAAGGGCTGGAAGACTGCTTCAACACCTTTGCCGGACTCTGGCAGGAACGCCTGCAGGGCGAGCCGCGCGCCGATCTGCTCTCGATGATGGTGCACAGCGAAGGCACCAAAGACTTAAGCCCGGGCGAGTTCCTCGGCAATCTCATTAATCTCATCGTGGGTGGCAACGACACCACGCGTAATTCGCTCACCGGCGGCGTCATCGCGCTGCATCGCTATCCCGGCGAGTACGAACGCCTGCGGGCCAACCCGGCTTTAATCCAGACCATGGTGCCGGAAATCATTCGCTGGCAGACGCCGATCTCGCATATGGCGCGCACCGCGCGGCGCGACGTGCAGGTGGGCGAGGCGACGATTAAGGCCGGCGATCGCGTGGCGATGTGGTATCTCTCCGGCAACCGCGATGACACCGCCATCGACCGTCCGGAAGCTTTCATCATCGACCGCCCGCAGGCGCGCAAGCATTTGTCCTTTGGTTTTGGCGCGCATCACTGCGTGGGCTATCGCGTCGCCGAGTTGCAGCTGCAGGTGGCCTGGGAAGAAATCATGAAGCGCTTCCGGCAGATCGAAGTGATGGGCGAGCCCACCCGCGTGTGCTCCAACATCATTCACGGCTACGCCAGCCTGCCGGTGCGTTTGCATCGCTGGTAAACACTGAATCACACGGCGACTCACGCGCCACGGAGAGCGAGATGACCGAAGGCATCCATAACGACAACGTCACCGCCTGGCTGGCGGCGCGGGTGCCGGCGCTGACGCCGCCCGTCAGCTATGAATTGATTGCCGGCGGTCACTCCAATCTCACCTACAGCGCGCGCGACGCGGCCGGACGGCGCTACGTGATTCGGCGCCCGCCCTTGGGCCATGTGCTGGAAAGCGCACACGACATGGGGCGCGAACATCGCATCGTGCACGCCCTTCGCGACAGCGGCGTGCCGGTCGCCCGCACGCATGGCCTGTGCACGGACACGACGGTCAACGGCGCGCCGTTTTTCGTGATGGATTTCGTGGCCGGCGTGGTGCCGCACGACGATGTGGTGGCCGCGCAGATGCCGGAGGCCGAGCGAGAGACCTTGAGCACCGACGTCGCCGAAGTCCTCGCGCGGCTCCACAAGCTCGACCCCGAGGCCGTGGGCTTGGGCGATCTGGGCCGCAAGGAAAACTACATCGCCCGCCAGCTAAAGCGCTGGGCTTCGCAATGGGAACAAACCAAAACCGAGCCGGTGCCCGTGATGGAGGAGGCGTTGCGGCGCTTAAGCGAACGCATGCCGAACCAAATCGGCGCGAGCATCGTGCATGGCGACTATCGGCTGGGGAATTTCATCGTCGCCGAAGGTCGGATTCAGGCCGTGCTCGACTGGGAACTCTGCACGCTGGGCGATCCGCTGGCCGATCTCGGCTATCTGCTCAACACCTGGATGGCGCCGGAAGAGCGTCGCGGCGACGCCGAAGACAGCATGCCCACCACCGCCGGTGGCTTCAGCACGCGCGAGGCTTTAATGGCGCGCTACGCCGCCCTAACCGGGTTCGATCTCGAACACATCGATTACTACCGCGCCTTCCAGCAATGGCGTCTGGCGGCGATTCGCCAAGGGGTCTACAAACGCTACCTGGTGGGCGCGATGGGCAGCGCACGGGACATCGATCTGGAAAGCTATCGGGCGGTCATCGTGCGCAAGGCGGAAATCGCAGTGGCTTTGCTGGGAGGCTAGTTCGGCATTCACGCCATCACGCCGCTTACCCCACAGCCGCCGCCATCTCATCGATCAACGCCCGCTGCAGCCCGACCTGCCGCGCATTCGGCTGCCAGGCCTCGAACATTGCGGCGGTCGGGTCTTCCACGCCGCTGGCCTCGCCCGACAGGGTCTCCATGATCGCCACCCCGCAGAACGGCACGATGGCTTCGGCGTAGCCGCCTTCGTGCACCAGCGCCAGCCGACCACCGCAGTGGCGATCGGCCACCGCCATCACTTGCTCGGTCATGGCGCGGAAGGTGCCGGCATGCGCGAGCATGCGGGCGAGTGGATCTGCGCCGTTCGCGTCCAAGCCGGACGACACCACAATCAGCTCCGGCGCAAAGCGCTCCAGCGCCGGCAGCACCAGCCGTTCCATCGCGTAGAGATAGGCCTCATGCCCGCTGCCGGGCAGTAGCGGGATGTTGAGGTTGTAGCCGAGGCCGCGTCCCGCACCCCGATCGCCCGCGCCGCTGTAGCCCGGCGGAAAGCAGCCTTCCTGATGCAGCGAGATCACCAGCACGTCGTCGCGCTCGTAGAAAATGTGCTGCGTGCCGTTGCCGTGGTGCACGTCCCAGTCGAGCACCGCCACGCGCTTCAGGCCGTGCTTGGCAATCGCCGCTTCCACCGCAATCGCCACGTTGGCGAGCAGGCAGAAGCCCATGGGTGTATCGGGCAAACAGTGATGCCCGCCGGGACGACACAGCGCATAGGCGTTGCGGAAGTCGCCGGTGATCACGCGGTCGACCGCGTGCAGGGCGAGCCCGGCGGCCTGTTTCGCAATCTCATAACTACCGGGGCCGAAGGGCGCGACGATGCCAAGTTCGCCGCCGTTGACTGCTGATAACGCCTTGAACTGCTCCAGATAACGCTGCGGATGCACGCGCAGTAACTCCGCTTCGGTCGCCATCGGCGCGCTGGTGAAGTGCAGTTTGTCGGCGAGGTCGGAGACCTGCAGCAAGGACAGAATGCGGCGTTTCGATTCCGGTGAATCCGCGAGGCCCGCGCCGGCCGGCGGTTGCACCCAGCGACCCACGGGCAGAAACAGCGAGAAAAGGCCGGAGGTGCCGTGCCACAGGCAGCGTTCGTCATGGAAGAAAGCGGTGGGGGCGGCCATGTCGGAAACCTCTACGGTAGGGGGAGTTCGTTCAAGCGTAATCGCCGGCGCGGAAATGGAAAACCAGCAGCCAGCCAAGATAAGTCCCAAAAACACCGGTTTGCGCCCAGTACATCAGGGTCGATCGGCCTTCGAGCACGCTGTGCAGGGCGTCTGAAACATTCACCGCCGAGAGCCCGAGCACCGTGATCGTAAGCGCCACCAGCGCCGCCGGCACAGCGGCACGCAGACGCGCGGCGGTGACGAACAGGCAGAGATAGGCGATGAGCGCGAAAGCGATAATTTTGTCCTGATAGGCATAAAACGGGGTGTCGTAGTA
>CAMCQE010000200.1 GCA_945876945.1 Klebsiella pneumoniae | reverse complement strand
TGTTGGCGATGCTGCTAATGAGCTGGCGGTGATCGCGTCGGTGTCGTCGCAGCAGCCAGCGGCTGCCTTCGCCATCGATCACACCAGCAATCCATGCGGCGTTAACGGGCGCAAGGGTTCGCGTTTCCTAGTAGCTCACCACAGCGTTTCTTGGCCGGTGGCGGCGAAATGCGGAGAGAAGGCCTCCGCCCCGTCAGCGAGGACGGGGCGGAGCCTGATTGTTGGAGGCGGCGGGAAGGCTCGCCCTGCGCTTGTTGCGCAGGTCTCGGCCTCCGCTGCGCTCAGGCCCGCCGGCGGGGCCGGCGTCGTCGCATCGCTGCGCGATGCTCCTCGAGCCCGGCACGCGGATTCTCATCCGCACCGCGTCCCTGACAAATACAAAGGCCACCGCTTGCGGTGGCCTTTGTATTTGATTGGTGGAGGGGTGGCGGCCTGCACCAAACTCCTCCAACTTAGACACTTAGGGGCGGCGATAGCTGCTGCGGAAGTTCGCCAAATGGAGGCCCAGCAGGGCCGTCATCGCACCAGTGTGCTTCTGCATTCGGTGGTCGCCAAGGGATCAAGGTCGACCGCCCGTTCGATTCCCGAAAATGGAATCGAACCCGCGTCCGTCAGATCGCTACCTTCCACTCCCGCAACAGGCCAACGGTCTGAGTGAGGCCCTGCTTGAGCAGGGTATCGAGGTACTCGTCCGCCGTCTTGGGCGGGTTCTTCAGTGAGCGGCGATGGTTGGAGGCCGCCTCGCAAACTCGTGCTGCATGCAGATCGAGTAGATCAAAGACGAAGTCGTCTGGATGTTGGGCGGTCAAGTTGTAGGGCTTGAGCCTGTCCGGCGGGAAGTCCTTCAGGTTGAAGGTCACGATCAGGCTGGCGCCGCCGTGAATGGCGGCGGCGACTACATGACGGTCATCGGCATCCGGCAATTCGACGGCCGGAATAAGGTGCTCGAAACCGGTCACCAGGCTGTCCCGCACATGGGCGTTCATCAGTGAGCGTGTGCGCTCCAGTTCTTCGGCCTTCAGGTCTGGCCGCTGCTTCAGAACGTTACGCGTCCACTCGTCGTGGATCATGTCCGTCCAGCGCGCCCGGTACAGATCGGTCAGTGCCAGGCGCATCAGGAAGTCGCGCAGCGGAGCTGGATAGAGCACGCACGCGTCGTAGATGACGGTGAAGTTCGAGCTCATTCATTCGTATCCCATCTTGAGCGCCTGGCCTTGCTCGGCCAGTGCATCGAGGGCCTTGCTGCGCTCCACATCGATACGCTCTTTGTACGCAATCACGTCTTGGTAACGCACGCGGCGGTGTGTGCCGATCTTGTGGAATGGGATCTCGCCACGCTCCAGCAGCTGCACGAGGAACGGGCGAGAGACGTTGAGCACGTCTGCCGCGTCTTGGGTCGTCAGCTCAGCGTGGATCGGGATGATGCTGACCGCGTTGCCCTCACCGATTTCGGTCAGGACGTCCACGAGCAACCTCAAGGCCGACACTGGGACGCGAACAGGGTGGGATGCGCCTTTGTCGTCGAAGATCTCGATCTGCTGGGTTTCCGCACGCGTCTGCAGGTAGGCGGAAATCGTTCGGCCGCTCTCGCGAGCGATGGCAACTTCTTCTGCCGTCGGCAACGAATGGGTGGGTGAGAGCGTGGTCACGGCAGCCTCCTGGGAGCTTCGAACAGCGTCGTGGGCGGAGTGTAACCGAAATAAACGAATATTCGAAATATCCGAAAGGATGCGATCCGGGGTGTTGGGCATGCCCACGCCGAAAAGAACACCCACCGTCCGCTTTGGGTCGGTGGACTGCCTCAGGATAAGCGCCATTGAGCGACCGCCGATCGAAGCATTGTGGCGCTTCGGCGCCTCAAGGCAGAACAGGTTACGACGCCACCCAATGCCGCGAATCAACCGCTCGATTCGTCCGCGCGTAAGCTGCTGAATCTAAAGACGAGAATTCCCCGTGCTTCCGGACTTCGGCCTTTTTCCTGGCCGCGCTCCGGAGAGAATAACGACCCGGAGAGAGCGAAAGGTGGCCGGCTACCGGCCGGATGGCCCATCGGCGAAGTCCGCAACCTTCCGCGCGAATCCCCAGCAACACGCAGGAATCCCCGCATTCAGACAATAAAAAACCCCAACGGGTCTCCGTTGGGGTTTTTAAATTGGTGGAGGCGGCGGGAAGGCTCGCCCTGCGCTTGTTGCGCAGGTCTCGGCCTCCGC
The DNA here is from genome assembly GCA_945876945.1 of Klebsiella pneumoniae. Classification (GTDB taxonomy): domain Bacteria; phylum Pseudomonadota; class Gammaproteobacteria. The sequence goes on along the minus strand of CAMCQE010000200.1, from coordinate 1,640 downwards.
TGCGCTCAGGCCCGCCGGCGGGGCCGGCGTCGTCGCATCGCTACGCGAGGCTCCTCGAACCCGGCACGCGGATTCTCATCCGCACAGCGTCCCTGACAAATACAAAGGCCACCGCTTGCGGTGGCCTTTGTATTTGATTGGTGGAGGCGGCGGGAATCGAACCCGCGTCCGCAAGCCCTCTGCCGTCGGTTCTACATGCGTAGTCTGTCGTTTGATTTAACCGGAGGCTCCCCCGACAGACAGGGTGATCTTCCAGCGATCCCTAAAGGTTTTAGCGGTTTGGCCCCGGGCGGGCCGCGTCGCGATCTGATGAGATATGACGCCCAAAACCTGAACGCATCAGCACGGCTTCAGTTGGACGGCACCCTACCGGGGTTTAAGCGGCGAGTGCGTAGTTGTCGTCGTTGGCAACTATGTTTTTTGCAGTTGGATTTACGAGGTCCCCTGCCCCTCGGCATGCCCCTCAGGTTTCGCGACCCACGTCGAAACCAAGTCGCCCCCTTTGAAAGTCAGACCACAGCTTACGGGGATTTCCCCTTGCTGCCTATCGAAGAAATGGGGCTAAGCGCCCGCCTTTTCAAGCGCCATGCCATGCACGCGCTCAAGGCGTAATTTCAAATAGCCGCGCCAGCGGTTCGCGGCGTGAGCCTTTCTCGAAAGCGACTTCACCCAGCAGCCGTAAATTGGGCGCGACCGTGTTGCCCTCCAGCAGCTCGTGGCGGAGGCCCGCATTTGCCGGGCACTCGGGAAAACATTTGTCGGTGAACGCGGCATCGGCGCGGCTCACCAGCACGTAGCGAATGTAGGGCGCTTTACGCAGCACTTCGGCGAGCGGCAGCGTCATGAGTTCGTTGGTCAGGCGCAGTTTCTCTTCGTGCTGGCGGGTGAGGATGAAGTTGTCCGAAATCACGCCGCAGTCACTGTGATAGCTCAGGTAATGCCCCAGCGTGTTCACCGCCAGCACCACGCCGGGTGCGACCGCGCAGCGTTCCTGTAATTGCGCGAAGAGCGGCAGAAAAGGGCGGTAAATCACGTCGCCGCCGAGCGGCATGGGCTGGGTGAGGATCTTCAAGCCTGGCAGCATCGCGAGCGGCATGAGCACAGCCAAAGCGAGCAATGCGCGGCGGCCGTGGTGACTGCCGCTGGCAAGCCACTGCTCCTCCACATACAGCGCCGGCAGCAGCCACAGCGCAAACGATCCGAAGTACTCCAGCCTGAATTGCAGCAGGAGCAAGGTGCTGCCAAACAGCGTGTACACGGCGAGAAAAATTCGCGCGGGACTGCGCTCCCGCCACGCCCGCCATACCACCCACGCCACGCCGGCGGGCAGCAGGCAAATCAGCAGCGAATAGAGCTCGAACAGGCGGGCGAACTCACCCGCGCGCAGGTAGTCCACCACGCCGGTGACTTCGGTCATGCCGCTCAGTTGTTCGAGCCGTCCCAACAGAAACTCGCTGCCTAGCTGCATCTCGCCAAGGATTGGCAATCCGGCCGCGACGCAAGCGACCAGCCATAGCGCGCGCCGCCGGGTGCGGGGACCGCACAGCACGAACGCTGCCGCCGCGGTGCAGGCAGCCACATGCAGGTGAAACCAGGAATGCAGCGTGTAGCTGTACATCAAGCGCCGGAAGGGCTCCGAA
>CAMCQE010000199.1 GCA_945876945.1 Klebsiella pneumoniae | reverse complement strand
AAGCCGCCGGCCCCGGCTCCGCGCCGGCGCTTTGCGGGCCCACCCGCAGCGCGCGGGTCAAAGCCGGCACATGCGCAATCGAGCCACCGCCCGCGCCCACGGTACGCACATCGATCGAGGAGGCGCGAACCGTCACATCGCCCACCGTGGTCTCACGGCGCAGCCGCGCCGCGCCGTTTTCAATCAGGGCGACGTCGGTCGAGGTACCGCCCATATCGAGCGTCAACACGTTCGGGAAGCCGGCGTTGCTCGCCACCCACAGCGCGCCCGTCACGCCGCCGGCCGGACCGCTCATCAACAACTTCACCGGCTGGCGCGCGGCCGTATCGCTGGACGCAAGGCCCCCGTCGGAGCGCAGGATCCGCAGCCGCGCCTGGCGCATGCGCTGGGTAATTTCCTGCTGGAGGTTGCGCACGTAGCGTTCTACCTTGGGTCGCACATAGGAGTTGGCCACCGTGGTGACCGTGCGCTCGTACTCCTGCATCTCGGGAATGACTTCGCTGGAAATCGACACCGGCACGCCAGGCAGTTCGGCCTCGGCAATCGCGCGCACCGCCACTTCGTGCGCGTCGTTGGTGAAGGAATTGATGAGGCACACCGTAAGCGCCTCGATGCCGGCGGCGCGCAGTTTGCGCAGGCCTGCGCGCAGCGAGGCTTCCTCCAATGGCCGCACCACCTCGCCCTGTGCGCTCATGCGCTCGTCGGCCTCGATGGTGAGTTCGAGCGGCGCCATGGGCTCTGACTTCTGATAAATCACCCAGCCGCCCAAGCCGCCGGGCACAAAGGAGCGCGCAATCTGCAGCACCTGCGCGTAGCCCTTGGTGGTGACCAAACCTACTTTGGCGCCGCTGCCGGTGAGCACGGTGTTGGTCGCCACCGTCGTGCCGTGCATCACCTGCGTGATGTCGTGCGGGTTGATGCCCGCTTTGGCACACACGCGCTCGATGCCATGCAGCACCCCCAGCGACGAATCCTGCGGCGTCGACGGCACCTTGGCCGTGTGAAACTCGCCGCTCAGTTCGTTGATGAGCAGCACGTCGGTAAACGTGCCGCCCACATCAACGCCCAGTCGATAGCTCATGCGTCATCCTCTGTGAACAATCCCGGCAGGCGATTGCGTTGCAGCTTGCCGGTGGTGGTTAGGGGGAGTTGGGTGGCGGAGACGAAGCGCAGGTGGCGCGGCGTTTTGTAGGCCGCAAGCCGCGTGCGGCAATGATTGGTCAGGTCTTCGATGGTCGCGCTCGCCCCGGTCTTCAACACGATGACCGCCGCCAGGGCTTCATCCAGCCGCTCATCCGGCACCGCGGTGACGAACGCGAGTTCCACCGCCGGATGGCCGCTCAGCGCTTCTTCCACCTCGGCCGGCGCCACGTTGATGCCGCCGGTTTTCACCATCTCTTTCAGCCGGCCCCGGTAGTAGAGATAGCCGTCTTCGTCCACAAAGCCGAGGTCGCCGGTGCGGAAGAATTTATCCTCGGTGAACACTTCCCGCGTGCGCACGGCGTCGTGCCAGTAGCCCGGCGTCACGTTCCCGCGTAGCGCGATTTCCCCCGTTTCATTGGCGGCCAGCCGCTGGCCTTCGGGGCCGAGAATCGCGATTTCAACGCCGCCCAGCGCCTTGCCAACGGTTTGCACGCGGCGCGCTAGCGGCTCGTGCGCGTCCGTTACGGTCGAGTTGCCGTAGGCTTCGGTCAGGCCGTACACGTTACAAATTTCCGGCACGCCCAGCGCCGCCACGCGTTCGACCTGCGCGGGTGTGCCGATGGTGACACCGGTGCGCAGGCTCGAGAGATCGTGCTTGGCGCGCGCCGGATGTTCCCACAGCGCCAGCGCCATGTTCGGCGTGCCGTAGAACACCGTGCAGCGTTCGGCTTCAATCAGACCTAGCGCATCACCCGCGTCGAAGGACGGCTGCAGCACGATGCTTGCGCCGTGCGTGGTGATGGCAAAGAGCGCGTTCACACAGGCCAACGACCAGAACAGAGACACTGCGAGCCACAGGCGATCTTCCGCCTGTAAATGCTGGCGCTCGCCAATTTCCCACATGTTGTCGATGAGCCCGCCGTGCTTCAGCGGCACGCCTTTGGGCAGCGCGGTGGAACCGGAGGTGTAGAGCAAACAGGCCACATGATTCTCTGTCACCCGCGCGGTGGCGGCCTGCACGGTAGCCGCCTCAACGCTGGCCGCGCGGGCCAGAAACCCGGCAAACTCAAGCGTGCCGGCCGGCGGCGTGTCGCTGGCGCCGAGCTCTCTGGCGCAGATCACGGCTTCCAGCGCCGGCAGGCCGTCGCCCAGTGCGCTCGCCTCACGCACCAGCGCTGCCAGATCGGTGTTGCGGAAGCGCGGCTCGATGAATAACAGCTTCACCCCGGCGTGCCCCAGCTGATAGCTCAGTTCGTGCGCCGTCGCCCAGGTGTTGAGGCCGACCGCGATCGCGCCCAACTGCATCACCGCAAAATCCACAATCAGCCATTCCGGCCGATTGCCCATCAACAGCCCCACGCGATCGCCGGGCCGCACGCCGCTGGCCTGCAGCGCGCGGGCCGCCTCTTCTACCGCCGCGCCGAAGTCCGCATAGGACAGGCGCTGCCCGCCGCCGATGATGAACGGCGCGTCCGGCGCGCGCGCGATCATCTCGGCCAGCAGCGCCGGCACCGTACGACTGGTGGGTTTAACCATAGTTGGGGCTGCGCTTCTCGCGGAAGGCCGCAACGCCTTCTTCAAAGTCTGCGCTGGCGCGCACGCGGTCGCCCTGCAGTTGCTCGGCGGCTTCGCGGGCGTTGATATCAATGGCGCGGGTTTCGCTCACGTGCTGCTTCACCGCCTGCACCGCGCTGGGGCTGTTGGCGGCGATAATTTTGGCGGTGGCGATGGCTTCTTCGAGCAGGCGATCGGCCGGCACGATGCGGTTGATGAGCCCGATGCGGCGGGCTTCTTCGGCGTCGACCATCTGCGCCGTGAGCAGCAGCTCCATGGCGTTCACGTAACCGATCTGGGCCACGAGTTTGCCCGTCGCGCCACCAAAGGGATAAATGCCCCACTTCACTTCCGGCAGGCCGTAGCGGGCATGCGGCGCGCTGATGCGGATATCGGTGGAGAGCAGCAGCTCCACGCCACCGCCAGCACACACGCCGTTCACCGCGCCAATGATGGGTTTGGGATAGGAAGACGTCTTGAGCAGCGCCCGGTTGACCATGCGCGCGGTCTCTTCGCTGGCGCTCAGGTCGCCGCTGACGTCCGCGCCGGCATTGAAGGCCTTGTCGCCGGCGCCGGTCAGCACGATGCAGCGGCAGTCGGAGGTTTCCAGGTTGTCCCACATGGCCGCCATCTCGGCCATCATCGCGCGGCTCATGGCGTTGCGCTTTTCGGGGTTGTCGATAGTGACCAGCACGATGTGTGGGGCGGGATGTTCGATGCGGATGGGCATGAAAAGCGACTCCTGAGATTCGTCGAATGCGTGGACGGAGTGGTTGACCGGTGACCGTGTTGCCGGGAGAGAGTTGCGAGTGTAGGGGGCGAGTGGGGTGCCAGCTAGATGTGAATGGCGGAAGCGTTTTCGATTGCGGCGCAGCGCGTGCGCCCTCGAAGCGGGGAGCTTATCGCGGGGCCAGATCAGCAAGGCAGTGGTCGCGGGCGAATCGGGCGAAAGCGGTGTGCGTCCCGCTGCAACGAAGTTCAGCTAGTCACAGTCTTTGAAATTGGATTTCCAGCAGGCCATCGCCTGACGCTGAGCCAACGCTAGCGCTTCGGGGGTAAGCCTTGCGGCTAATTTGTCCCGCAGATCAATGAGCTTCGGCGTACCTTTGGCAGCGGCAGCAACATTGGCCCAGAGATAGGCCTGCGCGAACTGCTGCGGTACCCCTCGGCCCATAGTCAACAACAAGGC
>CAMCQE010000198.1 GCA_945876945.1 Klebsiella pneumoniae | reverse complement strand
GTCATCGCCACCCGTGTGCCGCGGCGCACGCTCCAGTTGCGCCCGCCCACACGTTCGCGGGCTTCGAGCACGCTCACCTCATAGCCCGCTTCGCGCAGCTCGTAGGCCGACACCAGCCCGGCCATGCCGGCGCCCAGAATCACCACGCGGGTTTTCTTTTCCGCCCTTGGTAAACGGAGCGGAACGGTGGGATCGGTGTCGCCCGTCATGCCCAGCGCGCGCATCGAGGTATACGCCGCGCCAAAGCCGCCCACAGCGGCGATCCGGGACAGAAATTCCCGGCGGGAGGTCATGCGCGGCGGGCGGCGCGAATCAGCGCGGCGCCACGCTCGGCAATCATCAGCGTGGGCGAGTTGGTGTTGCCGGAGGTAATGGTGGGCATGACGGAGGCGTCGATCACCCGCAGCCGGTCGATGCCGCGCACGCGGAGCTCCGGATCGGTCACCGCGTTGGCGTCGTCCGCGCGGCCCATGGCGCAGGTGCCCACCGGATGGAAAATCGTGGTGCCGATACGGCCGGCGGCCTCGGCCAGCGCTTCGTCGGTATCCGGCCCCGGACCCGGCAGATATTCCTGCGGGAAGTAGGGCGCGAGCGCCGGCTGGCTGACGATGCGCCGCGTGAGGCGTAGCGCATGCGCGGCGGTGGCGCGGTCGGCTTCGTGGCTGAGATAACAGGGTGCGATCGCCGGCGGAGTCGCGGGCAAGGTGTCTTTAATCTGCACATAGCCGCGCGAGGCCGGGCGCAGCGTGCAGACGCTGGCGGTGAAGGCCGGGAAGTCGTGCAAGGGATCGCCAAATTTATCCAGCGACAGGGGCTGCACGTGGTATTCGATATCGGGCCGTTCCAGCCCCGGCTGCGAGCGCGTGAAGAGCCCCAGCTGGCTCGGCGCCATGCTCAGCGGCCCGCTGCGGAACAGCGCGTATTCCAGCCCCATCAGCGCCTTGCCCCACAGGCTGTTGGCCTGACGGTTGAGGGTTTTGATGCCCTGCACTTTGTAAATCATGCGCAGCTGCAGATGGTCCTGCAGATTGCCGCCCACGCCGGCAAGTTCGTGCACCACCGGAATCCCGCGCGCCTGCAGCAGCGCCGCCGGGCCAATGCCTGAGCGCTGCAGAATCGCCGGTGAGCCGATGGCGCCGGCGGTGAGCACGGTCTCGATGCGGGCATGGGCGAAGTAGCGCACGCCGCCCAGTTCAAACTCCACGCCGCGCGCGATGCGCCCGGCGACCAGCAGTTTGTCGATCAGCGCGCCGGTCACCACGCGCAGATTGGGTCGCTCCTGCGCCGGGCGCAGAAAAGCTTTGCTCGCGCTCCAGCGCACGCCGCGCCGCTGGTTCACTTCGAAATTGCTCACGCCGTCGTTATCGCCCCGATTGAAGTCCCGTGTCTTCACCACGCCCGCCTGCTCGGCGGCGTCGGCGAAGCGATCCAGCAAATCCCAGCGCAAACGCTGTTGCTCCACGCGCCACTCGCCGCCCGCGCCGTGCAGCGCGTCGCCGCCGCGCCAGTGGTCTTCGCTGCCTTTGAATACCGGCAATACGGATTCCCAGTTCCAGCGCGAGTCGCCGGTGAGCGCCGCCCAGTGGTCGTAGTCCTGCGCCTGTCCGCGCAGATACAGCATGGCGTTGATGGAAGACGAGCCGCCCAGCACGCGGCCGCGGGCATACATGATGGAGCGGCCGTTAAGGCCCGCTTCGGGCTCGGTGCGATAGCACCAGTCGGTGCGCGGGTTACCAATGCAAAAGAGATAGCCCACCGGGATATGGATCCAGATCCAGTTGTCGCGCCCGCCGGCTTCCAGCAACAGCACTTTGATGTCCGGATCGGCCGACAGGCGGTTCGCCAGCACGCAGCCGGCGGTGCCGCCGCCGACGATGATGTAGTCGAACTCCCCGAAGTCCCGCGCCGCGCTCATTGGTTCACCGGCATCACAAACTCAGGCCCTTTGGCGATCGATTCCGGCCAGCGCTGCATCACGCTCTTGTAGCGGGTGTAGAAGCGCACGCCCTCTTCGCCGTAGGCGTGATGATCGCCGAACAGGCTTTGCTTCCAGCCGCCAAACGAATGCCAGGCCATGGGCACGGGAATCGGCACGTTCACGCCCACCATGCCCACCTTGATGCGATTCACAAAGGCCTGCGCGGTGCCGCCGTCGCGGGTGTAGAGCGACACGCCGTTGCCGAAGGGATGGTCGTTGATCAGCGCCACCGCGGCGGCGAAGGTCGGCACGCGCACCACGCACAGCACCGGGCCAAAAATCTCGTCCTGATAAATCGACATGCCGGGCGTGACGTGATCAAACAGGCTCGCGCCAAGGAAATAACCCTTGCCACACTGCGCCGGCAGCCCCTGGCGACCGTCCAGCAGCAGGCTCGCGCCTTCCTTCACGCCGGTTTCGATATAGCCCGCCACGCGGTCGCGATGTGCGGCGGTGACCAGCGGGCCGATGTCGATGTTCTCAGTCAGCCCGCTGCCGATGGTGAGCTTGGCCGCGCGGGTTTTCACCCGCTCGATGAGCTCGTCGGCCACATCGCCCACCACCACCGCGACCGAGATCGCCATGCAGCGCTCGCCGGCCGAGCCGTAGGCCGCGCCGATGAGGCCGTCGGCCGCCTGATCGAGATCCGCATCCGGCATCACGATCAAATGATTCTTTGCGCCGCCCAGCGCCTGCGCCCGCTTGCCGTGGTGGGCGGCGGTTTCGTAGATGTAGCGCGCGATGGGCGTCGAGCCCACGAACGACACCGCCGAGATATCCGGATGCGAGAGCAGCGCGTCCACCGCCAGTTTGTCGCCCTGCACGACGTTGAACACGCCCGGCGGCAGGCCGGCTTCGCGCAGCAGTTCGGCGGTGAGCAGCGAGGCCGACGGGTCGCGCTCGGAAGGTTTGAGAATAAAGGCATTGCCACAGGCCAGCGCCATCGGCGCCATCCACATGGGCACCATGAACGGAAAGTTGAACGGCGTGATCCCGGCCACCACGCCGAGCGGCATGCGCTGGCTCCAGTGATCGATGCCGCCGCCTATGCCATGTGAGTGCTGGCCCTTGAGCAGCTGCGGCGCGCCGCAGGCAAACTCGATGACCTCGAGCCCGCGCTGCACCTCGCCGGCGGCGTCCGGCAGCGTCTTGCCGTGTTCCAGCGTAATCAGCCGGGCCAAATCTTTGGTGTGACGGTCCACCAGATCCTTGAACTTGAAGAGCACCCGCGCCCGCCGCTGCGGCGCCCATTCCGACCATTCCCCAAACGCCTTCAGGCTGCTTGAAACCGCGCGCTCCACGTCGGCCGCTTCGGCCAGAATCACCTCACGCGCCTGCGCCCCTTGCGCCGGATCAAACACCGGCGCCACGCGCTGGCTGCCGCCAAGCTCGAGTTCGTTGTTAATCCAGTGGCCGATGCGCGCGAGCGGGTCGAGGTGGGCGAGGGACATGGGCGGGCTCCGGAGTTGCAGTAGGGGAATTGGAACGCGGGGCAGGGAAAAAAGCCAATGGCGCGTTCGGGGGAGGTGAGCGCCCCGCCACAAAGGATGCTTTTCCCCCCTGCCTCTGGGATCATCCCGGGCCATCCGTTCGCGAGGGAATGCCATGACCCAGCCGTTTCCGAACAATCGTTTTTTACGCGGCAACTTCGCGCCCTTGCGGGTGGAGTGCGACGCGCCGGATCTCGTCATCAGGGGCGAACTGCCGCGCGAACTGCACGGCACGCTGTATCGCAATGGCCCCAACCCGATGTTTCCGCCGCGCGACGCCTATCACATGTTTTCCGGCGACGGCATGGTGCACGCGTTTCGCTTTGAACACGGGCGGGTGAGCTATCGCAACCGCTGGGTGCGCACCGCCAAGCTGACGCAGGAGCAGGCGGCGGGCCGCGCGCTGTTTGGCACCTTTGGCAATCCGGCCACCAGCGACGCCGCCGTGCGCGGCCTGCCGTACA
>CAMCQE010000197.1 GCA_945876945.1 Klebsiella pneumoniae | reverse complement strand
GTCCAGCCGTCCCGAAGGCGAAGAGCGCGTGGATGAAGTCGCCAACGGCGCTGAACGCCGGGACGGCAATGACGCCAGCGGTCGGCGCGGCAGTGAACGACGCGATCGCGGTAACCGTGAAGGCGGTAATCGCGAAGGCGGTAATCGCGAAGGCGGTAATCGCGAAGGCGGCAACCGTGAAGGCGGCAACCGTGAAGGCGGCAACCGTGAAGGCGGTAACCGTGAAGGCGGTAACCGTGAAGGCGGCAACCGTGAAGGCGGTAGTCGCGGTCGCGGGCGTGGTCGCGGTGAAGGCCGCGGGCCAGAAAGTGGCAATCAGATCCAGGCCGAGGGCAATACCCCACGCTCTGGCTTGGATGAGCCCAGCGATAGCAACCTGGTCGCGCTGCCTGTCGCGCTGGCGGCCGCTGTAGTGCTGGGGGAAACCGTCGCGGCTGAAAGTGTGACGGAAGCATTCACACCAGAGGTTTCCTCGCCCGAACCGGTGGCAGAGGCGGTTGAAAGCGTGCTTCCCGTGGTGGAGCCCGTGCCAGAGTTTGCATCAGAGGTTCCGGCTCCCACACCGGAACCCGAAGCGCCCGCCATTGAGCCGTTGCCGACGCCGGCAGAGCAGCACTTGATTGAAGCGACGCCCATCCTTATTCAGGAAGCCCCTCAGCCGGTCATTGCGCCGGCGGCGGTGCCCGAGCTTGCTATCGTCGCGGAAGAAACCGTCGTGGTGAGCGAACCGGTTGTGGCTGCTGAAGCATCGGCCCCTCTCGCCGTCGTTGAGACCACACCACCAGAGGGCGAGCCGCTACCCCACCAGTAAGCGCGCTCAAGCGCCGCGGCCTGCTTTCAGTAGGTCGCGGCCTCTCCTCTCAGGCTGAACTCTCGCGTGGCGTGGAATCGAACATCTGGCCAGCGCTCTATCGTCAGTTGGAGGTTGACCCGGGTGGGCGCCAGATAGGCGTATAAACCACCTCCGTCGAGCGCAACGTTATCCGCCAACTGTCGCGCAAACTTATCGAGCTCCCCCGGTTTCTCGCTGGAAACCCAGCGCGCGAGCGTCGTTCCAACAGGCTCGAATATCGCGTCAACGCTGTATTCGTTCTTCAGTCGGAAGGCCACCACATCGAACTGCAGGATCCCGATCGCGCCCAGCACAAGTTCATTGCGGGAGGTCAGGCGAAACACCTGCGCCGCCCCCTCTTCGCAGAGTTGGGTGAGTCCCTTCAGCAGCGCCTTGTTCTTCATGGGATCACCGGCGCGAACCCGTCTGAATAGTTCCGGCGCAAAGCTTGGAATTCCCGTAAACGACAGGCTCTCGCCCGTGGTAAAGGTGTCCCCGATTTGGATGGTGCCGTGGTTGTGCAGGCCAATGATGTCGCCCGCCCAGGCCTCTTCAACTTGCTCCCGCCCCCGAGCCATGAACGTTAAGGCATTGGAGACGGCCACTTCGCGGCCTAGCCGCACGTGTTTCAAACGGGCGCCCGGCGTGAACTTGCCCGAGCAGATGCGCAGGAAAGCGATGCGGTCGCGATGCTGTGGGTCCATGTTCGCCTGAATCTTGAACACAAAACCGGAGAATGCGGATTCACCCGCATCAACGCTGCGCTCGCGGGCTTCGCGCGCCAGCGGCGGCGGCGCAATCTTCACGAAGAAATCGAGCAACTCGCGGATCCCGAAGTTACGCAGCGCGGTCCCAAAAAATACCGGCGTCACCTGCCCTGCCCGGTAAGCATCGAGATCGAAATCGGCCCCGGCCCCTTCAATGAGTTCGATTTCATCGCGAAGACCCGGTAAGGCGTCCTCAAAGAGCGCGGTTGTTGCGGGAGAATTGAGCGGAAAACTTTCGGTTTCGACCAGTTCTTCATTCGCGTCTCGCTCGCGCGCAAAGCGGATGATCTTCTGTTCGCCGAAATGGTAAACGCCCAGAAACCCCTGCCCCGAGCCCAGCGGCCAGGTGATGGGTGCGCATTTGATGCGGAGGATGCGTTCGATTTCGTCGAGCAATTCCAGCGGTTCCCGCGCATGGCGGTCGAGCTTGTTGATAAGCGTCATCACCGGCGTGTTACGCAGCCGGCAAATCTCAAGCAGCTTGATGGTGCGGTCTTCCACGCCTTTCGCAGCGTCGATCACCATCAGCGCGGAATCGACCGCCGACAGCACGCGGTAGGTGTCTTCCGAGAAATCCTCATGGCCCGGGGTGTCCAGCAGATTGATAATGCTGTCACCGTATTCGAACTGCATCACCGATGAGGTGACGCTGATTCCGCGCTGCTTTTCAATTTCCATCCAGTCGGATGCTGCATGGCGACTGCTCTTGCGCGCCTTGACCGAGCCGGCGGCGTTGATCGCGCCACCGAGAAACAGCAGCTTTTCCGTGACGGTGGTTTTGCCGGCGTCAGGGTGGGAAATAATGGCAAAGGTGCGCCGGCGGGCGACTTCAACGGGAAGAGACACGAGAGAACCTCAAGTACGTTCGAATACGACGACGGCCGCCGCGTACTCAATTTCATCGGTCAAACTGACAAAGCTCGCGGTGACGCCCTGAGCCTGAACATGGACCGCCACCGCCCCGTGGAAGCGCAGTGACGGTTTGCCCGCCGCGTTGTGCTCCACTTCGATCAAGCGCGGCGAGACGCCGGCCCTGAAACCCGTGCCCAAGGCTTTTGAGGTTGCCTCTTTGGCTGCGAAGCGCATGGCAAGAAAACTGACCGGGGAGCGACTTCCTGCCAGTCGTATCATTTCGCCCTCGGCCAGAATGCGGCGCGCGAACTTCAAGCCAAACCGTTCATAGACCGCGCGAATGCGATCGGTCTTTACGATATCGATGCCCAAACCGGAGATCATCGTCTGGCGTCCGTCATCAGGGTCTTCATTTCTTTTACCGCGTTACCCAAGCCCACAAACAAGGCCCGCGCCACGATCGCGTGACCAATATTGAGTTCTACGATGGGACTGATACGGGCGATAGCCTGTACGTTGCCGTAATGCAGGCCGTGGCCCGCATTGACCCGCAGACCTAGCGAATGGGCATATTCGCTGGCCTCAACAATTCGCTTCAGTTCCCGCTCGGCGTCGTGCGGCGTCAGCGCGTCGGCGTATTGGCCCGTATGAAGTTCGATGGCGGGCGCACCGATCGCCATCGCGGCATCAATCTGACGCGCATCCGGGTTGATAAACAGCGACAGCGTAATACCGGCTTCTGCCAAGCGCACTCGCACGTCGGTCAATTGGGCCTGCTGCGCCAGGACATTCAGACCACCTTCTGTCGTGAGTTCGGCCCGGCGTTCCGGCACCAGACAGCAATGCGATGGGCGCCAATGCTCCGCGATCCCCAGCATTTCCTCGCTCGCCGCCATTTCAAGATTGAGCCTGCCGCGTACCGTGCGGCTCAGGATCTCGAGGTCGCGATCCTGAATGTGGCGTCGGTCTTCGCGCAGATGAATGGTGATGCCCTCTGCGCCGGCATCCTCCGCAATCTGCGCTGCCTCGACGGGATCGGGGTAAGGCGTCCCGCGCGCCTGACGAATCGTCGCGACATGGTCGATGTTGACCCCAAGCTCAATCGCAGTTTCGGCGCTCATCGGGCAATTTCCAGATCAGGATGAAAGATGGAGTTTAGCCGTTACGGACAGAGTCAGGCATACGGACTACCGATCAGCAGTGAATAGCGAACGGGCATGCAGGGGTTTTTCTCCCAAATAATGCCGCAACACTCCCCGCATGAAGTGCTTGGCCTGGGCCAAGGTTTCCGCAGTAAAGGCCTGTTCGCCCGCTAAAGCGAGCAGCATCGCGCCGCTCACGCTGGCTGTGCCGGCCTCTTCATTCACGCGCTCCGGGCCTTGCTCAATCACGTAACGATACTGCGCATCTGACGCGACCGGAGACTGATCGGTCCAGGTTTCATGCAACGGCAGTCCGTATCCACAGACTTCCAGCAAGGCAACCTCGAATCGCCGCAGCGTTGGCTCAAGCGGCGCGACACCCGATAACTCGTCAATCACCTGCGCATACAGGTCAA
>CAMCQE010000196.1 GCA_945876945.1 Klebsiella pneumoniae | reverse complement strand
TCCCGCCAGCACTTCGCTGGCGCGCGGCACGGCGCCGCTCATCCAGAACGCGCCGTGAATCAGGCCGGGGAGGGCGAGATGAGTGACGGGGGTGCCGGCGGCGTTTAGCGCGTTGGCGTATTCGATGGCTTCGTCGCGGGCCGGATCGTATTCCGCCGTGAGGATGAGCGCGGGGGCGAGGCCGGAGAGATTTTTGGTGTTCAGCGGCGAGGCGTAGGCGTGCTCGATGTCTTCGGGCTTGGCGAGGTAGTGGTCCCAGAACCAGTCCACGGCCTTGCGGGTGATGAGATAGCCTTCGCCGCATTCGGTCTTGGAGGCGCCGTTGCAGCGGCGATCGATGACCGGATAAATCAGCACCTGTGCGGCGAGTTTGATGCCGGCGTCGCGGGCGCGGATGGCGGTGACGCTCATCAGCTGGCCGCCAGCGCTGTCGCCCACCAGCGCGATGCGTGCGGGGTCGACGCCGAGGCGCGCGGCGTTGGCGATTAACCATTCCAGCGCGGCAAAGACCTGATTCACCTGCGTGGGGAAGCGGGCCTCTGGCGCGAGCGAATAGGTGGTGGCCACCACCACCGCGCCGGTTTCGTTGGCGATGGAGCGCACGGGCTCGTCGCAAATCCCCAGATGCCCGCCCACCCAGCCGCCGCCGTGGGTATAGAGGATGGCGCTGCCCTTGGCATTCGCCGGGGTGTACACGCGCAGCGGCACGCCGTTCAGTTCGAGCGCTTCCACACTGTTCACCTCTTCAGGCGGGTTTTGCAGGGTGGGGAAGGTTTCGATGACGCCGCGCGCTTCGGCGATGCTCATCTCCTCGAACGATTTCACGCCCTGCTTTTGCAAGGCGGTAAGGATGAACTGGATGGTGGGATCGATGGCCATCGGAAACCTCAGCTGCAAACACGATTGAATAAGCGCGCGAATGCTCTGGCGCGGCGTGGGCCGCATTACAGCACATCAATTGCGCGACCGACTGCCCCCGTCTTGGGGTGATTTTGAATCGCACTGCGGCATCTCACGAACGGGTACCCAGCGCGCTTCACTCGCGGCATGATTGGCGTCCCCCGCAGTCCGAGGAAGAGTCATGAGCGCATCCGCAGTTCAATCCCCAGCCGCCAATGTGTGCGACGCCGTGGTGGTCGGCGCCGGTTTTGCCGGTCTGTATCAGGTGCATCGTTTGCAGCAGGCCGGCTACCGCGTGCGGGCCTTTGAAAAAGGCAGCGACGTGGGCGGCACCTGGTACTGGAATCGCTACCCCGGCGCGCGCTGCGATATCGAGAGCATTTGCTACTCCTATTCGTTTGATGAAGCCCTGCAGCGCGAATGGCGCTGGCCGCAACGCTACGCGGAACAGCCCGACATCCTGCGCTACCTGCAGCACGTGGCCGAGCGGTTTGCTCTGCGCCAACACTTCGCGTTTAACACCGCGATCGAATCTGCCCACTACGACGAAACCACCCAACGCTGGCTGGTGCGCACGTCCACCGGCGAAACCATCTCCACCCAGTTTTTCATCATGGCCACCGGCTGTTTGTCGAAGCCGCTGGAGCCCAAATTCAAAGGCCTCGAGTCCTTCACGGGCGAGCAATATCAAACCAGCCGCTGGCCGCATGCGGGCGTTGATTTCACCGGCAAGCGCGTGGGCATCATTGGTACGGGATCAAGCTCAATTCAGTCCACGCCCATCATCGCCAAACAGGCCGCGCAGCTGATGGTGTTTCAGCGCACGCCGCAGTTTGCGATCCCGGCCTGGAACCGCGAGCTGACGGATGAAGAAATGCGCACCGCGCAGGAGTCCTACGCCGAACTGCGGCGGTTGATGCGGCAATCGGAAGTGGGCATCGACTACGAGTCACCCACCATCGGCGCCAAAGAAGCAGACGCAGAATCGCTGCAAAAGCAGATGGAATATGCGTGGAATCGCGGTGGCTATCTGATGCTGGCGGCCTACCCCGATCTGCTGACCGATTTGGAATCGAATAAAATTGTGAGCGACTGGGTGAAGGAGAAAATCCGCGCCCGCATCAAGGATCCGGAAGTCGCCCGCAAGCTCATGCCCGAGTATCCGCTGGGCGCGAAGCGCCTGTGCGTCGACACCAATTACTTCGAGACCTTCAATCGCGACAACGTGACGCTGGTCGACTTGCGTGAGTCCGGCATCGACGGCTTTACGGCGCAGGGGATTCGGTTGGAGAACGGCACCGAGTACGCGCTCGACGCCGTGATCTTCGCCACTGGTTTCGACGCCATGACCGGCGCGCTGTTGTCGGTGGATATTCGCGGCAAGGGCGGGCTCACGTTGCGCGAGAAGTGGCAGAACGGCACCAAGAACTATCTGGGGGTGTCCGTTGCCGGCTTCCCCAATTTCTTCACCATCACCGGCCCCGGCAGTCCGTCGGTGCTGTACAACATGACCGCCAGCATCGAGCAGAACGTGGACTTCGTGTCGAACACCATCGACCACCTACGCGACCACCATCTCGCCAGCATCGAAGCGCAGCCGCGTGAAGAACTGGCCTGGACCAAATACGTGGACTGGATCTCCAAGCAAACCATCTATACCAAGGTGAAGTCCTGGTACAACGGCGAGAACGTGAACGGCAAACCGGCCGGCTTCATGCCCTATGCCGGCGGTGGCCTCACGTATTTCGAGTTCGTGCGGCAGGCGGTGGATGAGGGCTATCGGGGTTTCACGCTGGGCAATTAGCCCGCGCTTGCGCAGGGCATCGAGCGGCGCCTTAATGCAGCTTTGTTTCAAGGCGCCTGCTCATGCTTAAAACTCCCGCCGGGAAACGACGCGCCCGCGCCCTTGGTATTCCCTTCGCCGGTCGGCCCGGTGCGTTCAACGCCATCACCGACGTGCCCGGCGTTGAAGTGGGCTACAGCACCCTTATCGCCGGCGACGAGCCGCGCGTTATCGGCCAAGGCCCCATCCGCACCGGCGTGACCGCCATCCTGCCGCGCGGTCGCGAGGGCGCGGGGTCTGCGGTTTTTGCCGGTTTTTCAGCCTCAACGGCAATGGCGAACTCAGCGGCTGCCACTGGGTGGAGGAGAGCGGGCGCTGCGAGGGCCCCATTTGCATCATCAATACGCATTCCTGTGGGCTGGCCCGCGACGCCACCATCAAATGGCTGGTGGCGCGTAGCGGCGATCTGGAGCAGTGGGCGCTGCCCGTGACGGGCGAAACCTACGACGGCTATCTCAACGACATCAACGGTTTTCACGTGCGCGATGAACATGTGTTTGCCGCGCTCGACGGCGCCCGCGGCGGGCCGCGGGAAGAAGGCAGCGTGGGCGGCGGTACCGGCATGATTTGCTACGGCTTCAAGGGCGGAGCGGGCAGCGCTTCGCGCGTGGTGACCTTCGCGGAGCGGGATTATCACGTGGGCGCTTTCGTGCAAACCAATTTCGGCTTGCGGGACCAGTTGAGCATCGCCGGCGTGCCAGTGGGGCGAGCTTTGAAGGACCGGCATCCCGATCCGCGTACCGCCGAGACTGGCTCGGTCATCGCCATGGTGGGCACCGATGCGCCACTGTTACCGCACCGGTTAAAACGACTCGCGCGCCGCGTGAGTTTGGGCATCGGCCGCAGCGGTGCGATCTCCGGTCACGGCTCCGGCGATATTTTTCTCGCTTTCTCCACCGCGAACCGGCAGGCGTTACACGGCGAGGCGCAACTCGCCGCCCTCGAGTTCGTGCCAGACGCGCAGCTCGATCCGTTTTTCGAAGCCGTGATTCAGGTGATTGATGAGGCGGTGATTAACAGCCTGGTGGCGAACGAGACCATGACCGGCTGCGATGATCGGGTGGTGCATGCGTTGCCGCATGCGGAGGTGAAGCCATTGTTGGGGGTGTAGCGGGAAGCTTAGTCAGCGCTACGCCTGGCTGATGAGTGGAAATTGCGCCGGATTTCGGATGGACTCAACGGACAGGTCGACGTCGAGATCCGGCCAGTAGAGATGGTTGGGAGACGTCAGTTCAACGTGCAAAATTTTGCCCACCGTCACCTCGCGAAACCACGGAAACTCGGCGAAGGGCAGGAAGAGTTCTTCTTCCTTCAGCAACAACCAGAATCCGTGCTGCGAGATATTGGTGACTTCAACGGCTGAAGTGCTGGTGCCATGCGC
>CAMCQE010000195.1 GCA_945876945.1 Klebsiella pneumoniae | reverse complement strand
GCCCGCGCGCTCACGAGCAAAGGCAGGGCTGCCGGCACGGGCACCGGCTGCACCTGCAGGGTGAAGCTGCCGACGGCGTCATCGCGGCCATTGGCGCCGACGCCGTTCGGTGAGACGCGATCAAAGCCCGTCGGTTCGAAGAAAGTCAGATTGAAGTCCGTTAGCGTCACCGTCCAGTCACTGGTTTGATAGGTCAAAGAACCCGCGTACGGTGCTTGCAGCGGGTTGCTGGTGAACAAGACCCCGGTTTTGTTCAGAGGCGATGTCACCGCAATGTCCTGCCAGCCCGGATTGGCGTTGATGAAGCCCTGCGTCGGATGGCCGTCGAAGCTGAGGCGCAGAGTCCAGCCGAAGTTGACCAGCGGTTGGGTACCCTCGTTGGAATCGTAGTCACCGAACATATAGAACGTGTTGTTACCGGCGCTCAGTTCCGCGTTGAGGGTGTTACTGGCATTGATGATGCTGCCAGTGGCGGAGGCCTCAGCCAGAAATAGATTGTAGCCGCAGCCATTCGGAGAGCCCCAGCAGGCCCACCCGGTAGAGTTGGCGTTGAACGCGCCCAACTGCATCGACGTCAGCACCGGCGCCGCTTGCGCCGCCATCGCCGGCCCGATCGCCAGCGCAAAAATTGCCGCCAGCTTCAGGCGCAAAGATTGGCGCTTACCCGCTTGCAAGGCGCGACGCCGCCACGCGCCAAAGCCCGCCAGCGCGCTCGCGAGCAATGGCAGCGTGGCGGGTACGGGCACCGGCGCGGGATTGACCGCGTTTTCAAACTCAACAACGAAGGTTTGCCCGCCATAGCCCAGCGCGCCGTAGTCGTACCAGCGCCCCGTGCCTAAGCCACGGTTTTGCCAGTGAAGCACGGTGTAGTCTTCATCACCCAGATTGTTGGGCTCGCCGTAGTTCCAGTTGGTGAAGCTGGCAACGGTGCCGGTCTCCGGGCCCGCCATCCATTTCCAGAGGCCTTCGGTTTCGCGATCGGACAGCGCAAGCCACGGCGTTGCCTGCTCGACATTCGCGCCTGGGGTGGCGAAGCGCGGCCCCACAAAAGCGCTGTAGATGAAATTGTTCTCAGCCAGCGAGGTCACGGTGACCAGATGCCCGGTCTGCCCGTTCCAGCTGTAGGTGGTGGCGGCGGCGAGCGCCGCGTTCCAGTCGAGCGGGTTAACCACGTAGCGATAAACGTTGTCGCCAAAAGCGGCCACGCGTTGTTCGCCGTCGAGGTAGGTGATGGGGCTTGCCTGAGCCAGCGATGCGCCAAGGCTGGCCGCCAGCGCACAGGCCAAAATCATTTTTTTCATGGGAATGGTCCTTCATTAGTAAGTTCACACGCTCAATGGTGAGATTGCCGGCCCGCGTGCGGAGCGCCGCGCATGAACCATGCTAAATCCGTGTGACAAGACCATTGCGCCGCGGGCGTGACGCCAAACAATCGCAAGGACTAAAGCCCGGCAACTGTTGGTGGTAAGGCAGGGGCTAGAACATCAACGACAGGTCCCCCTCAACAGCTGTGCCGCAACGAGAACCGCGCGACCTTGCCGTCGTCGCTGAATTTTCTGCCAAACAGCGCGTCGCGATATTCGGAGCCGGCGTTGCGCGCGGCGTACTCGCTTAGCGGCCGTGCGCTGATCAATCGCAGGGGAATGAGGTTGATGGGGTGACAAGAAAACGGGGCCATCAGGCCCCGCTCGCAGTGGCTTGAACGTGCCGCGCGATTACCGCCCGAAGCCCACCTTCAGGCCGTACGCGCCGGCGGTCTCACCGCTCGGGCCCGAGTAATACAGCACGCGCACCAGCAGGGGCGCGGCGCTGTTGCCGCGATTTTGAAGGGTCACGCGATCGATTCGACCGGCGCCCTTGATGCTCTGCGCAATCAGCCGGCCGTCTGGGCTTAGCACCAGCAGGTCGTAGTCGGCCCGCGCGGCAGCCATGGTGAGCGTAACTTCCAGCCGGCCGCGGGCTGGCAGCGAGAGCGAGTAGTAATCGGTGTCGCTGTTGCTGCCCATCTTGGCGACGATGGCGGTGCTGTCGGTGATGGCGTTCGCCTGCGCGATGCTGTTGTTGGGCTCGGTCTCGCCGGTGATCACGCTGCCCGGGGGCGGGGTTGGCGTGGGCGGAGTGGGGGTTGGCGCAGGCGGTGTGCCACCCGCTGCTACCACCACCGCGGCATTGGCATCCAGCAGACCCGCGCCGCATTGGTCACAGGTGCCGGGGAAGGTGCGGGCTGAGGTCTTGAGCGCGGCTTCGAGCGCGTCCGGTGTGAGGTTGGGGTTTACCGCCAACATCAGCGCGGCCACGCCCGACACGTGCGGAGTGGCCATTGAGGTGCCCTGATAGTAGGCGTAGGAGTCGGCGCCCGGCGCGGTGCGGCCGCTGTTGAGCGTGGACAAAATGCCGTCGGCCTGGCCGGTGCTCTTGTCACCACCCGGGGCGGCAATATCCACCTGCGCGCCATAGTTCGAGTAGTAAGCCCGCGCCCCGGTGCGGCCGGTGGCGGCCACCGCAATTACGCCGTTGCAGTTAGCGGGGCTGGAGGAGGAGACGTCCGTGTTGCTGTTGCCGGCCGCAATCACCACCGCCGCGCCCAAGCCGCGGGCGGTGTCGATGGCGGTCTGAAAGGTACGGCTGCAGGCGCCGCCGCCGCCCAGCGAGAGGCTAATGACCTTCGCGGGATTGGAATTCGCCGGCACGCCGGAAACCGTTCCGCCCGCCGCCCACACGATGGCGTCGGCAATGTCGGACGTATAGCCGCCGCATTTGCCCAGCACGCGCACCGGCAGCACTTTCGCACCCCAGGCCACGCCGGCCACGCCCGTGGCGTTGTTGCCCACCGCCGCCACGGTGCCGGCCACGTGCGTGCCGTGCCAGCTGGAGGATTGATCTCCCGAGGGATACCCGCCGCCGCACTCGCCGGCCACCAGGCTATCGCCGGTATCCAGCGCGTTGGCATCGCGCGCATCGCCATCGTTCGACATGGTGGTGTCGGAGATAAAGTCGTAGCCGCCCACAATGTTCGCGGCCAAATCGGCATGTGGCAGGTAGCCGGTATCGAGCACCGCCACGGTCACGCCCGCGCCGTTGGTTTGATCCCAGGCCGCCGGTGCGCGCAGACCGACGGTATTGTCGTAGAGGTCCCACTGTTCGGAGGCGCGGGCATCGTTGAGCACCATATTGGGTGCCATGATGAGGTCGGGCTCGGCGTAGAGGACGTTGCGGTCTTTGCTCGCCACGCTGGCCGCCACTTGTGCGGCTTCGGTCGGGGTCATCGAACGCGCCATCTTCCACAGTTCGGCGCCTTCGCGGTTATAGCGTCGCTCTTTCACCGCAATGCCGGCCATCCGCGCGCCGTCGCTCAGCGAGGCCAGCCCCGCACCGTTGCGGTATTTCACGATGAGGCGGTTGGTGAGGCGCGGCTTGTCTTGTGTCTGCGGCTGCGCCGCCACGTTCAGCGTTGCCGCCGTAAAGAGGCCAATACACAGCAATCGAGCAATCTGGCCGGTGCGGCGAGGAACGGTCATAGCGAGCCACCTTCTTTTTAGAGAATTGTATGCGTCGTGCAGACGGTTAAGTGGCGCGTAGTTTTAACCGGTTTCGTTTTCAAGAACGGGCACAGTTCACAAAACGAAGCATTGGGGCGCCAAAGCGCTCGGCGCCCCCCCGCTCGCTAGCGCGACGGCACTACGTAGATTTTGGTGTTGCTGTACGGGTTACCCGCGCCGTAAGGGTTGTTGATGCTGTTCGACGAAGACGGACGCATGGTGCTCAGCCCAACGCTGAAGGAGCATCACGGGCAAGAAGCGTTTAACGAGACGTTTTTGAAACTTGAAGGAAGACGGCTGGCGTGGCCGCAGCGGCATCCGCCGAGCGCGGCGTTGCTGGCGCGGCATCGGGAGGGGTTGGTGGGGTGATGGGGACAACTAAAAGCCGGCGGCGATCTAACTCCACATCCTCGCCCCATGAGCATAACGGCCGGACTACTCAAGTTACCCAGTAGGCAGACTCACTCCCGCGCTACGACCGTGTCGTACAGGCCGTAATTGCTCAGGCCGGGGTGGCTGTCGATCCCTGTATAGCGAAGAGACGCGTCCTCGTAGCGGCGAAAAGCAAAAACAGCTTGATTCATCTGTTCTGTGTTGAAAACCCGCAGTCTGACCAGTAGATGAAAGTCCTGCACCGTCAATCCAGTTACTGTGAGAAAAAGTTCTGGTTCGAGCTTT
>CAMCQE010000194.1 GCA_945876945.1 Klebsiella pneumoniae | reverse complement strand
GCATTGAAATGGCAAGGAGCGAGCTGTGCCGGTCGCGATCGACGGCGGCCGCTCAGGCCGGAATTTCGCGGGCCCCTCGCGTTGCGGGTATTTTCCACCAGTAGATATCGAGGGTTTAGTCCAGCAGGCGCGAGCGCCCCCTTGCCGGGGGTCAGGCCAGCCTCGCGTCCCTGCTCCAGAAGAGGTGTGCCGTCAGCCCGGTTCCGTCAGGCCCGGCAATTCAGGTTGCGGCGGCGCCCGCCCGAAGGGTCTGAACACGGGCCTCGCGAGATGTTCGAGGATTGTCTTGATCACCACCGGAGCGTCGATGCTCGCAATGCTGTGCAGGGATGCACGAATGCCGCGCGCGCAGGATGCGCAGGAGCGGCCACCTTGACCGCAGCACGACAGTGCTCGCAGGTCTCGATTCAAGCGCCACCACGGTCGGCGGCGGCACCCGGCGAAAGGCCAACCGCTCGCCAGTCGTCACCTACACACCGAGCAAAGCCGGCGCCAATGATGAGGGCATCAAGCCGCCCGGGGGCGGATTGGGTGCTCGCTTCTGACATGACTGGAACCTCCTCGTAAACGTGTTGCAGACAGGGAGCCAGCCGAGACTTGACCCTGCTCTGCTTCGATATTGGACTTTTTATGCGCCGCTCTCCGCCTGAGCCGCGGCCTCGACGGCCGGCCCGACAGCGCTTGAGCTCGGATACTGCGATTTTTGCCCTGTTTGGGTCTTGAATGAATCAGCCCAGACGTTGAAGAAAACCGGCGGGGTCAGCTTTGGCGGGCCGTCCCGCCGCTGACGCCGCCACTGACACCGCCGCTGACACCGTCCCTAAAAGCGCAAACGCAGTCCAAGCAGCGCGCTGGCGCCCGGCGCGGGCGCCTGATCCTTGATGAACGAGGGATGCCGCCGGACTTCCTCATCCAGCAGGTTGTTCCCGCGCGCAAACACCGTCAGCTCGCGGCTGCCCGACACCTGCCAGTGATGCTCCAGACCGATGTCTAGCAGGGTATATCCATCGGTCGGGGTCTCCAGCGCGGCCGTCGCGTCCTGGGACATTGCCCGCGTGAGGTCGAGATACGCGGTCCAGCGTTCCTGCTGCCAGATAAGGCCACTGCCGAAGCGCAGGGCCGGCAGGCGCGGCACGCGCTCGCCACTGTCCAGTTTGGCTTCGACAAAGTCAGTCCACAGGCGCCAGCGCAACTGCCCGCGGGCGTCGTCGATCAGGAGCAACCCGGCCGCCATTTCAAAGCCCCAGAACCAGGCATCCTGCTGCCGTTGGCGAATCAGCAGCAGGGCTTCGGCCTCATCGACCACCAGCCCGGTGTCGCCGAAGTCGGGTTCCACCCGGTCGGCAATCCCGTCGCCATTGGTGTCCTGCTCCGCGGCAAACACAAAATCGCTGATGTCGTTGTAGAAGAAGCCGAGATCCAGCGTCAGTCGCCCGCCGGTCTTGCGCCAGAAGAGGTCGAGATTACGCGCCAGTTCAGACTCGAGTCCCGCGTTACCAATCTCATAGGTGTTGGTCGCCAGATGAGGGCCGTTCGCAAAGAGTTCCTCGATCGACGGTGCGCGCCCTGCCACCGTGAACGAACTGCCGATCTCATAGCCCGGCGTGAGGACGTAGGCCACGCCGGAGGAAACCCCGTAGAGGTCAAACGTGCTGGTCTCACGCACGGCAAGCGCTTCGGCCTCGTTGTGCTCGTAGCGCAAGCCGAAGTCCACCCGCAGGTCGCCGAACACCGCTTGTTCGACCATGAAGGCGGCAACCGCACGCTGCACAGAATCCGGCACAAAGGCCTCTTCGCCAGTGGCGGTGAAATCCCGGTCCTGCAACTGGATCCCGAACACGCCGGTCAGCGGGCCGATGGGCAGGTGCTCGGCCTCGATCCGCCCTTCCCATTCGTCATTCCCGAGCAGCGTCGCCACTTCGCCCGAGGGCTCAATTTCGGCGTGTTGATGATCGTTAACCCCCCATCGGATGCGCGCGGCAGCAATCCCGGGCAGCGGGTCGCGCAGTTCGCCTTTAACGTCAATGCGGGTTTGCGCCTGGTCGATGGTCACGCCGCCCTCTTCCTCGGGTTCGAGGGCGCCGCCGCCCTCTTCCTCATGGTGATGATGGTGGCCCGGGACGCCGTAATTGCGCTCCATTTGCTGGACGGCAAAGCCCAGAAAGCCGCGCGCGCCGATGTAGGACAAGCCGCCCGAGAAGTTCCAGTGCTCGCCCTGACTGTTTTCCAGGGTCCCGGGAGCCTCATCGGGGTCGGGCCGGGTCTCCGCGAAGCCCGGTATGCCGTAGGACTCGTTGCCCTGCGCCATGCCCTCGAGATGCAACGCAAACTGTTTGCCTAGCGCGGTGCTGAGGCCGAGGCCGCCCGTCCGTCCCTCGCTGACGCTGTCGTAGTGGCCATAGGCTTCGCCCGTCAAGGTAGCCGGTAAGCGCTCGAGAATCCGGTCGTCCACCACATTGACCAGACCGCCGATAGCACCGCTGCCATAGCGCAGGGTGGCGGGCCCGCGCAGAATTTCGATCTGGCGAGCGAACAAGGGATCGACGGCGACGGCATGGTCCGGGCTGAGGCTCGAGACATCCATAGCGCCAATGCCGTCGTTCAGCACGCGCACCCTGGCGCCAGTCAGGCCCCGAATCACCGGCCGACCCACGCTCCCGCTGAAATCCGCCACATTGACACCGGGCGTTTTTGAAACGGCCTGACCGATGGTCTGGGTGCCCGTGCGCAGGATCTCCTCCCGCTGCAAGACCGACACGGGCCGAGACAAACTCGATTCGCTACGGCCCAGCGGGTCGGCCGTCACGATGATCTGCTGGTGGTCCGATGACCGGATAGGCGCGGGGGCGGCCGGTTCCGCAATGGCGGCGAGCGCGGTGGTAGCCAGCGCGCTCAACGCGAGCGCACTGCTTAAGAAATGCTTCATCTGATTGCTCCGTCGTATGAGAAGTAGAGGCGCCGGCGAGCGCCTGGCCTCAAGATTTGAACGACGGAGGAATGGGTGGTCCTCGGGCACGCGAAACCGGCTCGACCATGCTGAGCAGGCCGGCGCTTGGCGAAGTGGCTTGATAGGTGACGCGTGCGTCGACCAGGCTCAACGGCGGCGGGCCGCCCAGCGCATGCGTTAGCGAGGCAAGGGCGAGGCAGACCTCACAGTAGGACGCGTCCTCTACGGCATCTTCCTGATGCACATGGATAGCCCCCAACCACACGGTGCCGAGGAAGACGCCGATCAGCAGCCAAGCCCCCAACTTGTGTGCCGCCAAGCGCCAAGGGCACGCCGCCGCCGTGAGCGACGCGTCCGCGCGCAAATCTGGCCGCAGTAACCGGGCAAAGCGCGAAACAAACGTTGAGGGCTGGCGGGGTCTCATGTCCGTTACAATGTAACAAAAGAAAATCCTGACTGCACCCGCGAGCAGACGGCCACAGGTGCACCATTTGGCGGGCTAGACGGCGGTAAGCGCGAGCTTCGGGCTGCTCTCCCGGTGCAGAATCACCCGCTGCACCGCGACGGCAAATGCAGGCGCAGCGTCGCCCGGCCACCGCCCCAGCGCCTGCGGGCCCTCTGCCAGGTCGACGGTGACGAGGGTGTAGGGCAGTTCTCCGGCAAACGCCGGGTGGTAGGCATAGTGGGCGACGGTGTCGCTGTGGATCCGGCCATGCCCACTTGCCACCTGCCAGCGATGGGCGCGGCTGTAGCAGTGGCTGCACAGCAGGCGGGGGTAATGGCGCAACTGTCCGCAGTCTGCGCAGGCCTGCAGCCGCAGTTCTCCGGCGCCTAATCCTCCCAGTAGGGCGCGAGCAGTGCGGAAGGGACCGGCGCGGGTTTGCCCAAGCCGAGACTCGTCATATCCGGCCGCTGGGTGATTGAGGCCGGAGCGTCCGGATGCCCCGCCGCAACACCTGAAATGAACACCTGCGGCTGGCGCAGATCCGCCGCGCGCTCGGTCGCACTCACAATGACCTGCGTCCCGCCGTCGCTTTCCAGGCTGCAGTCGAAGCGCCGAAAGGGCTCGGCGACCAGCCGCGAATTGCGGTGGTCTTCCCGCGTCATCGGCTTGCTCATGATCGCGTTGTCGTTCAGCAAGGCGTGCTCGCGACAGGCGACCGCCAGCTCGCCAAACTGCTCAACCGTCGTGCCAAAGCGCTGCATGTGCGGCATCGGCATCGGCGCATAGATTTGCGCCGGGGCGATAAGGCCGAGCGGATATTTGTATTCGGTCAG
>CAMCQE010000193.1 GCA_945876945.1 Klebsiella pneumoniae | reverse complement strand
CGAGCACGCCGGCGTCAAAACGCAGTCCGCTCGGCGACTCGGGCACGAGACGCAGGTCAAACGATTGCCCAAGACGGCAGTGGCGCTGCGCGGTATTGGCGGGCTCTAGTCTCGGGCGCGGCACCCGGGTCTGGAAATGCGAAAGCTGCCGGGCAATCCACTCGCGACGGCTGGCGAGGAACTGCTGACTGACCGGCTCCGGGCAACGCAGCGGGGCGCGCAGGATGACCCGCAAGTCGGGATGTACTTCGATGCTGACGGTGCGCCGTGCGCTCCGCCGGATTTCAATCGCGGGCGCGGGCGCGGGCGAACGTAAGTCAAACTGCAGCTGCTCGTTCATCACGCGCCGGCGCGTTTCTCAAAAATCGAGATCACAGACGTTCAGGTCTTTGGCCTGGGTGGCGGCCAGAAACGGCAGCGCGTCGACCAGCGCCGAAAGCGAGCTGCCGCAGTCCTGCAGCTTCTGAATCTCCGATGAGTTCACCAGCGTGCGGGCGTGGGTCAGGGCCAGATTCTGTGCGTCGTCGCGCAGCCCATCGGTACACATCGCCCGCACCTCGTCGCCCATTTGCCGCGCCTGCGCCTGCAGTTTCTCCATGGACTTCGGATCGAGCTGGGCAAAGCAGGCCTGCAGACGCTGGGCTTCGGCGCGCAGGAGTTCAAGCTGACTGGGATGCAGCGCGGCCTGCCCCATCAGATCCCGCAGCTGTTGCAGGTCGGGCGAGAGGCTTTGCGCACCCACGCCCGGCATCGCGAGCATGACGGACAAGGCCAACGTCGTCTTCCAGCGCAAAGTCATCATGCTTGCTCCTGTTCGCGCGACCACCGGCAACGGCCGTTTGCGCTGTTAGAATCCGGCTTCATCTTTTACCGGAGCTTCATCATGTCGGCATTGAACAACGTTAGCGTGACCAAGAAGAGCAATGTCTACTTCGACGGCAAATGCATCAGTCACACGGTAGTGCTGGCCGACGGCACCCGCAAAACCGTCGGCGTCATCTTCCCCAGCCAGCTCACTTTCAACACCGGCGCACCGGAGCGCATGGAAGTGGTGGGCGGTCGCTGCAAGATTCGTCTGGCTGGCGCCAGCGACTGGCAGACCTACGATGCCGGCACCGAATTCAGCGTGCCGGGCAACAGCAGTTTCGAGATCGAAACCCTCGAAATGCTGGATTACGTTTGCCACTTCGAGTGAGGTTTCAGGCTGCCGGCGCCTGAGGGGCCGGCAGCTTTCCCTACGGGGAACGACTATTCCTTTTCCTGGTACTTCTCGTGGCAGCCTTTGCAGGCCTTCACGGTATCCATAAAGGCCGTACGGGTGGCGGCTTCGTCGGTGCCGCCAGATATTTCTGCGAGTTTGACGACGGCTTTCACCATCGTGTCATTGCGCTGCTCGAAATCTTTGAGGTTGTCCCACAGCTCGGCCTTGGCGTGCGACTTGGCCTGGGCGGTCTCCGGCGTAAAGCCTTCGTACGCCATCGGTGCAAGCTGCGCGGCGCGAGCGGCAAGGAAGGCCACTTTCTTTTGATTCCAGGGCAACTCGTCCTTGACCATCGTGCCGATGGCACCGATGTTCCAGGCCAAACCAATCATCATGCTCTGACGGTATGCAACGACGTTTTCAGCCGTCAGCTCGCCGCCCACGGCGCTAAAAGTCCCGGCGGCCAGCGCCAGCGCGAGACCGATTTTTTGTCGTTTTTTCATGCGAATTGCTCCGTTGTTTTTTGAACTCTGCTTAAAGCGGCGCGCTGAGTTTGAGGATGCCGAACACCATCAGCGCCGCGCAGATCAGCAAGACCAGCGCCCGCCACCGACTCACCCACGCTGGCACCGGCACGGCGGACAGGTGGGACTGATAGCCGGTCAGCATGGCGCTGACCAGACGCTCGCCCTTGCGCAGACGATGCCAGAGGATAGCCGCGATATGGATGCCCACCAAGCCGCCCAGCACCCCGAAATTGAATTCGTGAATCCCGGTCAGGCGGTCGCTCAGCGCTTTGCTCACCAGCGGATAGAGCGGGCCTTCCCACATGATGTCATCGTTGGCGAAAAGGCCGGTGGCGGTTTGTACCAACAGCACTAGCAGCAACGCCAGCACCATCCAGCCGGCCACGGGGTTGTGCCCCAGCACCGGCATGGCGCGGGGCGAGAATAACGCGGGCAGGGTTTTGAAAACGGTCCGCGGGCCGCGCAGAAACTGCGTGAAGCGCGCGTAGTGGCTGCCCCAAAAGCCCCACAGCACGCGAAAAATCACCAGCGTGAGAATCGCGTAGCCCGACCAGAAGTGATACTTCAACCACATCTCACCCTGCTCACCGCTCCACCAGGAAAATCCCACCAACGCGACCAGCGCCCAGTGGAAGAGTCGAACGGGCAGATCCCAAACCGGGGTTTTTGCGATATTCATTCGCCGAGTATAGAGGCATCACAGCGGCCGGTACGACCGGGCGCCGCCACTCCCTTGTCGTAGCGCAAGCGAACCTAAACAGGCACATTACGGGCATAACAACACGGTCGACCCAGCGGGGTACGACCCGCCAGCGGGGAGACTCATGACGCAATCTCAATCCGGCGCGAGCGCCGAAATCACGCGCGGCTGGCTGCCCTTGCTGGCGGCCACACTCGGTTGCGGCGCCGGCGCCTCGTCACTGGTGTTTTATAGTCTGGGCGTATTTGTCGCGCCGCTTGAAGCGGCCTTTGGCTGGACGCGCGGTCAGGTCACATCGGCCATGCTCTATTCCAGCGCCGGGCTGATTGTGGCCGGCCCCCTGCTGGGCTGGCTGATCGATCGCTTTGGCGAGCGCCGCATCGCGTTGATCTCTATTCCCGGTTTTGCGCTGGTGCTCTGGTCGCTCAGCGCGATGAACGGTCAACTGCCGCTCTTCTATGCCTGCTTCTTCATGGCTGCGGTGCTGGGTTGCGGCACCACGCCGATTTTGCACACCCGGGCGATAGCCGCCCGCTTCGACAAGGCGCGCGGCCTCGCGCTCGGCATTACGCTCGCCGGTCCCGGCACTGCGGCCCTGTTCCTGCCCCCGTTTTTGACCGCCCAGATTGCCGCCCACGATTGGCGCCACGGGTTTGTCCTGCTGACGCTGATGGCCTTAAGCCCCTGGCTCATCGTGGCCCTAGGCTTCTCTTCCGGCCCGCGTCACGCCGGCGCGGCGCCGGAGAATCCCAACGATCATGGCCGGCGCGAAGCGCTGCGCAGCCGCACTTTCTGGACCTTGGCCGTGTGTTTCATCGTGGTGGCGGCGGGTGCTTCAGCGCTGGTGGTGCACATGGTGCCGATGCTGCGCGATGCCGGGCTGGATGCCGCCGCTGCCGCGCGCGTGGCGTCCGTCATCGGGATTGGCATCATCCTGGGTCGCCTGCTCATTGGCTGGCTGATCGACCGCGTGTTCGCGCCGCGGGTGGCGGCCGTTATTTTTGCCATCGCCGCCGGCGGCTGCTTGATGCTGGCCTACGGCGGGGCCGAGCACGCGCGGCCGGCCGCGTTCATGATTGGGTTTGCGCTGGGCGCGGAGGTCGACCTCATGGCCTATCTGGTCTCGCGTTACTTCGGCCTGCGCCACTACGGGTTTCTCTACGGCAGCATCTACGCCGGCTTCTGGGTAGGGATTGCCGGCGGGCCGGCACTCGCGGGCCGGCTCTTCGACCAGTTGGGCAACTATGCGCTGACGCTGCTAATCCTCTGCGGGCTGTTTGTGGTTGGGGCGGTCTGCGCGCTGTCGCTGCCGCGATTCACCCCCGTCAGCAAGCCTCTTAAGCCCTGAGCCCGGCGCGCTCACGGCGCGCCCCGGACTGCCATGCACCGCATTCATCTCAAACTCATCGCGATGGCCGTGTTCTGGGCGAGCTCTTATCCGCTTGGCCGGCATCTCGCGCAGTTCCATGTGCCTGCCGTGGTCTGCGGTTTGCGCCTCGCGTTTGCCACCAGTTTTCTGCTGCTGCTGGCGCTGGCCAGCGGCCAGTTGCGGCAAGCGTTCAATGCGCGGGTCGTCGCGCATTTTGCGTTGCTGGGGGCGGCGGGGTTTTGCGTCCACAACCTGCTGATGATGTATGCCCTGGAGTTCACGCAGGCCAATACCGGCGCGGTGATCAACGGCGGGATCCCGCTAATGGTCGTGCTGCTCGATTTTCTGATTTTCCGACGGCGCATTCCGACGCTGGGTTTGGTCGGGGTGTTAATGGGCTGCCTCGGCACTGCGGTGGTGGTCACCCACGGCGATGTGCTGGCGGCTTTCGCCCATGGCAT
>CAMCQE010000192.1 GCA_945876945.1 Klebsiella pneumoniae | reverse complement strand
GTTTGAATCCATAGGTCCATCAAGGTGTTTCCAGGTCCGGTGTCGAAGCCGAAAGTCTCTCCAATCGAAGTGAACAGCGTCAGGTTCGCGATGCCGCCGATGTTGAGCACGGCGTGTTCTGAATAACCTCGATCAAAGGCAAAACGATGAAACGCAGGAACCAGAGGCGCACCTTGTCCCCCCGCGGCAAGGTCCTTGGCTCGAAAATCCGCAACGGTTGTTATGCCCGTCTGATACGCGATTACCGCGGGGTCACCAATTTGAAGGCTGAACGGATTCGCGAGGTTGGGTCGGTGCAGTAGGGTTTGACCGTGGCTGCCAATCGCGACGATGTGCTCGGGTGTGATGTTCAGGCTTTTTAGCAGCGCCAGCGTCGCTGCGGCGAATGCTTTTCCCACAGCGATATGCAGGCTACCGAAGGTTTCCAGATCAATGGTGTTAGTGCCGACAACAGCTTCAAGCGCTGACTTGAGTCCTGACGTGTAGGCTTCCTCGCGGTAGCCAATCAGCGATATTGATGTGTCAGTGATGCGCACTAACGCAGCATCGACACCATCCATGCTGGTCCCGGACATTAGCCCGATGTAGAGGCCTTCGTTCATAAGAGCAGGATATTGTTAATTAGCGCTAGAAGCCGGGCTACGGTCACTTTTGGATACTACTGTTTCCCGGTGGACGCCTGGGTCTGTAGACATGGCGTCAAGCTGGTTAACCGCCGGCGCCACTCGCTTGTGAAACTCGGCCAGGTATTTTCTCTCGAGCGGAATTGCCTGCGGTAACTTTGCCGTAAGAGGGTCTACATGCGCGCCATCGACTCTGAATTCGTAATGCAGATGTGGTCCAGTGGCTAAGCCAGTTTTTCCTACGTAGCCGATCAGCTGCCCTTGTTTGACGACATCGCCTCGCGAAATGCCTGGTGCAAATTTCATCATGTGCCCATACAGAGTGCTGTACCGGTCTCCATGCTTAAGCACCAGCACATTGCCGTAACCGCTTTGCACGCCGGCAAAATCAATTTTTCCGTTGGCAACCGCACGGACAGGAGTTCCCATTGGGGCTGCGTAATCGACACCTTTATGTGCTCGTATCCTGTTAAGGATCGGGTGCATGCGGCCAAGATTGAAACGCGAACTCACTTTAGTGAAGTTCAACGGCGCCAGCAGAAACGCCTTCTTCATTGCCTCGCCGAATTGATTGTAGTAGCCATCAGCCCCATTGGCGCCGCTGAAATAGAATGCACGATGGCGCTTCCCATCGTTGAGAAATTCGGCGGCTAAAATTTTTCCGTTGCCCACCTTCTCGCCGTTTTTGAAGATCTCCTCGAAAACGATTTTGAACTGGTCCCCCCGTTTGATGTCGCGGACAAAATCGACATCCCAGCCGAATAAATCAGCGAACTGCATGATCAATCGCTCTGAAACGCCGGCCTCCAGCAGGTCTGTAAAGAGCGAGCGAGTGATGCGGCCCGCAGCTGTGGCTACCTTGATTTCTGGTGTGATTGACTCGATCGATACTAAAAACTGCTTATCTTGTCGAATGGCTTTCAGCGTATTGAAGTTGTCTATGGGGTATGAAAGGCCGAGCAATTTTTTGTTAGCGATGAGGAAGTGAACAGATGCGCCAACTCGTAACTCTGCGAGCGCACGACGCGCCCTCGGATCAGCCAAAACGCTGGCTAAATCGTCCAACGGAAGATCGCGACGGGAAAATATTTTGGAGAGACTGTCCCGGGGACGGATTCGCTCACTGGTCCATTGGTCGCCTGATGCGGTGATATCGCTAGCACCATCGAACGCCTCAGGACCAATCAGCGTCGATGGCACTTTGGGCTCAAAAGGTAGCCTTTGTTGCCTCGGCGATAGCGGAGGGATACTGCTCATACGTGAGTCAGGCCGCAGTCCTGTTCTCTCTAGCAACTGCGGTAAGGCTGGGGACTGCGGAATCTTGTCGCGTGACGATGACCTGAGGAACAGGTTACTGCCAAGCAGGCCTACCACTAACAGCACACCAGCGGCCGCAATGAGGCGTCGTCTCGCCGGTCGGTGGCGGCAAGTGTGATTCGAATATCTGACCGACCGTTGATAACGCACCATAGCCCCCAAGTAGTCAGGAACCTTAGCCCGCGCCCCCACAGCGGTCAATTATCGAGACGGAAGCTCTATGCTAGTCTCGTAGGCTGTTCCAAATCGAAACGATTTTTATGACGTCAGAGCTTGATTTGCTGGGGCGCGGTGCCGTGGAAATTATCCCGGGAGAGCAATTTAAAGCCCAAATTTCTTCCGGAAAAAAGCTCAGGGTCAAGGCAGGTTTCGACCCTACAGCGCCAGACATCCACCTCGGACACACCGTGCTTCTGACCAAGCTTAGGCATTTTCAGGATCAAGGCCACCACGTCATTTTCCTTATAGGCGACTTCACCGCCCGGATCGGCGACCCCACTGGGAAAAACGCCACACGCCCGCCTCTGACCGCAGACGAAGTCCGCATCAATGCAGAAACGTACCAAGAGCAGGCATTCAAGGTCTTGGACCGAGAAAAAACAGAGGTGGTCTTTAACTCGTCCTGGATAGAACCGCTAGGCTCTGCAGGAATCGTCAAGCTGGCTTCTCAGTTCACCGTAGCCCGAATGATGGAGCGGGATGATTTCCGCAAGCGGTATACGAACGAGTTGCCGATCTCCATCCACGAATTCCTTTATCCGCTGCTCCAAGGCTACGACTCAGTACATCTCCGAGCAGACATCGAATTGGGGGGCACCGACCAAAAGTTCAATCTGCTTGTTGGCAGGCACCTTCAAGACGCTTATTCGCAGGCACCACAGACCATCATCACGTTGCCATTGCTTGAGGGAACAGATGGCATCATGAAAATGTCGAAATCGTCGGGCAATTACATCGGAATCTCTGAGTCGCCTGATTCTATGTTTGGGAAGCTAATGTCGATTTCCGACGAGGTCATGTGGCGGTATCTCGAGCTACTAAGTTTTCTCTCAACCAAAGAGATTGAGAATCTCAAGCGTCAAGTAGACGAGGGGCGCAACCCAAGAGACGTCAAGCTCGAACTGTCTACTGAGCTCGTAAGCAGATTCCATAGCCAGCGATTGGCTGGTGAGGCCTGTGACCGATGGCTCTCCAGATTTTCCAAAAAAGAACTCCCAGACAAAATTGACGAAATTGAGTTGATTTGCACAGATCCTCAATGTCTGGTTACCAGCATCCTGCGAGACTCTGGACTAACAGCATCCGCATCTGAGGCGCGGCGTCTAATAGCCCAGGGTGCAGTACGTATAGACAGCCAAAAGCTAACCAATCAAGACCTCATACTCCCCGCTCCAGGCCGATACCTCCTGCAAGTGGGGAAACGCCGGATCTCCCACGTCGTACTAAAAATTGCGCGGACCGCGACACAGGCCGGCGCGTAAGCTGCGTGTCGACCTCCGTATTGGCGCACGCCGCTCGCGCGGAATCCATCAAAGGAACCAGGCCGAAAAGCCGCCTTAAAAAAATTTTAAAAAAACGCTTGACGGGGGTTCCGGCCCCCGTATAATGCCGCTCCTCACTCGGGCGAACGTTGTTCCCCAGCTCTTTAAAAACAAAGTAACTGTGTAATTTGTGTGGGCGCTTTTGTCAGGCAAACAATCAAAATGTTTGCAGATTGGCGAAGGGCGAAAGCCCAGAAATCAATCAAAATAAGACTATGGCCTAATCAGCCAAAAATCTAAACTGAAGAGTTTGATCCTGGCTCAGATTGAACGCTGGCGGCATGCTTAACACATGCAAGTCGAACGGTAACGCGGGGGCAACCCTGGCGACGAGTGGCGGACGGGTGAGTAACGCTTAGGAATCTACCCAGTAGTGGGGGACAACCCGGGGAAACCCGGGCTAATACCGCATGTGTCTTACGAGAGAAAGCGGGGGACCGAAAGGCCTCGCGCTACTGGATGAGCCTAAGTCCGATTAGCTAGTTGGTGGGGTAAAGGCCCACCAAGGCGACGATCGGTAGCTGGTCTGAGAGGATGATCAGCCACACTGGGACTGAGACACGGCCCAGACTCCTACGGGAGGCAGCAGTGGGGAATATTGGACAATGGGCGAAAGCCTGATCCAGCAATGCCGCGTGTGTGAAGAAGGCCTGCGGGTTGTAAAGCACTTTCGGTTGGGAAGAAGTGCTGTGAGTTAACACCTCACGGCTTTGACACTACCTTCAGAAGAAGCACCGGCTAACTCCGTGCCAGCAGCCGCGGTAATACGGAGGGTGCGAGCGTTAATCGGAATTACTGGGCGTAAAGCGCGCGTAGGCGGCTAAGTAAGTCGGATGTGAAATCCCTGGGCTTAACCTAGGAACTGCATTCGATACTGCGGAGCTA
>CAMCQE010000191.1 GCA_945876945.1 Klebsiella pneumoniae | reverse complement strand
ACGCTGGCCCAGCCAATCGCGGCGGTGATTCAGTTCGTAGGCCACATCTTGCAGCTTGGGAGCTGCAGGCCGTTCCAGCACTTCTGCCATCTGCGCGGCACTCGCACGGAGCGCCGCTTCATCGTGAGCGCTCAACAGCACGGGCAGTGATTGAACGGAAACTGCAGCGGGTAGCGCCGGCTTTTTATCTTCGAAACTGGTCAGCACCACATGGGCATTGGCACCCCCGAAACCGAAGGAGTTCACGCCCACCACCAAACGCCCCGTCGCGGACAGCGGGCGGTTACGGGTCACGATGTCGAGGTTCCAATCGCCAACCGGAATACTGGGATTGATGCTCTCAACGCCGATCGTTGCGGGCACTACGCGGTGCGTCAGGCAGTGCACCGCTTTCACCAGGCCAGCAATCCCGGACGCCGCCTCCAGATGGCCCATATTGCTTTTAACCGAGCCGATGGGCAGCGGGCGCGTGGCCGGACGGTGGGAGGCCAGCGCCATGCTAATCGCGCGGGTTTCGATGGGATCGCCCACCACCGTGCCGGTGCCGTGGGCTTCGACATAATCGAGTTCATCCGGGGTAATGCCGGCTTCGCTGTAGACGCGGGATAGCAACGCAGCCTGAGCGGCGGCACTGGGCACCGTGAGACCTTGCGTGTAGCCGTCGGCGTTTACCCCGCTGCCCGCCACCACGGCCAGAATGCGGTTGCCATCGGCCAGCGCCTGCTCCAGATTTTTCAGCACCAGCACGCCGCCGCCTTCGGCCCGCACGTAGCCGTCGGCGCTGGCATCAAATACGCGGCAGCGGCCTTGCCGCGACAACATGCTCGCTTTCGCAAAACTCACAAACACGTAAGGGTGCATGAGCAGGCCCACGCCGCCCGCCAGTGCCAACGAGGAGTCGCCGTTTTGAATCGCGCGGCAGGCCTGATGAAAGGCCACCATGGAGGATGAGCACGCGGTATCGATGGCCATGCTGGGGCCGCGGAGGTCGAAGAACCAGGACAGGCGATTCGCGGCGATGCTGCCCGCGTTTCCGGTTGCGCCAGGCGCATCAACCGCGGCGAAGTCGTCCATCAGGCGGTAGGAGTAGTCCGCGCTGGCGATGCCGACAAACACCCCGGCGTCGGTGCCCCGCAAACTACTAGGGGGCACACCGGCGTTTTCCAAGGCCTCCCAGCCAAGCTCCAGCAGCAAGCGCTGCTGGGGATCGATCAGCGCCGCTTCGCGCGGGGAAATACCGAAAAATCCCGCATCAAAATCGCCGACGTGGTCGATGACGCCAGCCGCGAAGCTGTAGCTGGTGCCCGCGTGACGGGGATCGGGATGGAGGAAGTTCTCGGGGGGGAAACGGCTGGCATCGATCGTACCAACGAGGTCGCGACCAGCCAGCAAGGCTTCCCAGTAGTGCGCGGGCCGCGTGCCGGGGAACCGGAAACTCTGGCCAATAATTGCAACGGCAATGCTCATTCCAAACGGGTAACCTGATCCATGTCGACCTGAATTTAACAGGTTTTTTTGTTGAACCGTGCGAAATGCATGGGTCTTCATAAGGCACTACAAGACGCTCGGATTTCGCGGCAGTTTTTACCGCTTAAAAAGTCTGATTTTGACCTTCCTTCGTCCCCTCGTTCCCGCTGAATGGCGGCCTCAGCCCCAGTTCAGCACAGAGCAGAAGCGCCAGGTGCTCGACCGCCAGGCCCTGCGGGACCGGGGCCTTAGACGGGCGCTCGCTATGCCACAGGCAGTACAGGGTTTCACCCGCCGGTTTGCCGAGCGCAGCGTAGACGTCCGGCATGATCGGCACATGGTCGCCGTACCAACATAAACAGCCCGGCCGCGCCGAGCCCTCGAGCGCGGCGCGTAGCGCGGCAAGCATGCGGTCGGCATTGCGAAGATGGCGGAGGTAGATGCTGAGTTCCGTGCAAGTAGCCGGCGGCGCGTCATCGAAAGCCGCCGCCTCATCGGCCGAGGTCGCCGATTCCAGATGCAGCGGCCCGTGATTTTCCATCGTGATGGCAAAGACGAAGAGCGGCCGGGGGTCATCCCCGCCCAGTAACTCGTAAATTTTTTCCGCCACCGCCATGTCGCTCACATACGGCCCAGCGCGGGCGCCCCCCCGAAAAGCCTCTTCGGCGATGAAATCGTCAAAGCCCAGCGCCTTAAACACCCGCGCGCGCTGGTAGAAACTCGCCGCATAAGGATGGACCGCGACCGTGCGATAGCCCGCCTGCTTCAACCAGCTCACGAGCTGCGGCAACCCCTGCAAAGCCAGTCGGCGGTAAGGCTGAAACTGGTGCACGCCCTGTTGCGCCGGCGTCAGCCCAAAGAGAAACGCGAACTCGGTACGAATGGTGTTGGCCCCCCAGGCCGGCACTCGCAGAGGCCCGTGGGCAAGCGCCTCGCGGCAGGTGGCGTCGAAGGTTTCCAGCACATCGGTCCGGATCCCGGCCCACAGTGTGCGTGGGTCAAAAAACGACTCGCTTTGCACCACCACCAGGTGCGCCAGCGAATCGGCAGGCAACGAAAGCGGTGGCTCGGCGAAAGGCGTCGTGACCCGCACTTCGCGCCGCAGTTCAGCGGCGTAGCGCCACAGGAATCCGAGCAAACCCAGCTGTACCAGATCGTGCTCGACATCGAGTGTCACCGGTAAAGCGGCCCGCCGGGCGCTGGCGACCAACAACGCGGCACTCCCCATCAGGCCGAACAAACCCACCGCACTTTGAGCGACGCCCTGTCCGGCGAACATCCAGGGCTCAAGTCGAATAGCGAGCACCAGGCCCGCAATCACCAGCGCGCAGAGGCTGAACACCCAAACGTTTATTTTCAGAAAAGGCAGGTACAGGCGAGGGTGGCGGACGGCATCCGCGAAATATTCGAAATCTTGCACCACAAAGGGTTCGCGCAAGGATCGGAACTTGGCGTTGTTCACCACGACCACCGCCATCACCACCGCGAGCGCCAGCGCCACCGCGAGCCATGGCCGACCGACCACAGTCAGCACCAGCGCATATAGCGCCAGCCACACGCCGGCGTGCACCGCGAGCGCCGACCCGGGCCGGGCCCACGGCGGCAGCGGTCGCGGCTCAAGCAAGGTTTCGGCAAACCAGGAACCCGCCAACCCCAGCCCGGCGGCGGGTCCGACGGCCGCCCAGAACCAGTCAAGGGACATAACGCAAGGCTCTCAGCAATCGCCAGGAAATCCCGGCCGGCAGCACGGCCAGCCACCAGCAGCCGAAGGCCAGCAGAAAGGGAAAACTGATCCGGGCGCGGTTCGCCCGCAGACCTGCCTGAATGGCCCGCGCGGCGCGCTCGGCCGTCCATTGGAAAGGCTTCGGGCCCGGCATCTCGCGACACATCAGGGAATCCACATAGCCGGGCATGACCACGTTGACCGCAATGCCTGACGGCGCGAGCAAGCCGCGCAGCGCTTCGCCATACGCCTTGATCGCCGCTTTGCTGGCGGAATAACTCGGGGTGAGGGCCAGACCGTGATAGGCGGCCAGCGAGCTGAATAAGGCGATCTGGCCCGCGCCGCGCCGACGCATGGCCGGCAGCACGGCGTCGACCGTCGCCATGACTGCCCACACGTTGACGTCCAGCAGCGCTTCGACGCTGGCCCAGTCCTCGAGCGCGCCCCCAGGGCCCACGTGCGTGTTGAGCCCGGCCGCTAGCAGGACCAGATCGGGCGCTTCGGCCACGCACAGCGCGGTGAGCCATGCCCGGTAACTGTCGCGGTCGCGAACATCGCCGGCCTGCACCAGCACCTGCGCGCCGGCGGCCTCGCAGCGCGCTGCCAGCGCAGTCAACAGATCAAGCTTGCGACCGTGCAGGATGAGACGAACGCCAGGCGCTGCGTAACGCTCGGCCAGTGCGCCACCGATGGCGCCGGTCGCGCCCGTAACCAAAACACTCGTGGGATTGGCGAGCACGCTCATCGACCTGCCGCCAGCAAATCTTCCAAAACGCTGCGCGGGCTTAGCAAACGGTCGGCGGCCTGACCCAAGCCGAGAGCGATAGCGTGGCGGCCGAACAGTCCGCCGTTTATTTGGGTGGTGTGCATCACCACGCGCTCAAAACACGCATAGAGCACGGGATCGGGGGGTGTCCCCTCGCGCCAGAAAGCGTCTAGCTGCCCTTCGAAGCTCAAGCCGTCCATGCGATAAATAGCCTTGCCCAGCGCGATCACCGGCCGCCCGGCGGCCAGCGCGAGGGTACCCACGGTGCTGTTGATGGTCACCACGCCCTCGGCGCTGGCGACCAGCGTCTGCAGGTCGCCCGTTATCAGATAGCAGACCCGATCGCCAATTCCCAAGGCCGCGCAACGCGCTTTTATCGGCGCTTCCAGACTGCGCCAGCGATAGTCAAAGGGATGTTTTTTGATCATCAGGGCAGCGTCGCCGGGCGCATGGCGCGCGAAAGAAACCAGCACTTCCTCCACCACCTCGGCCATGCCGGCAAAACGCGAGTGCTGGCGAATCTGGCTATCGTGATCTATCTGCAGCGGAAGCAGATAGA
>CAMCQE010000190.1 GCA_945876945.1 Klebsiella pneumoniae | reverse complement strand
GAGCGCCCTGCCCGAAGTCTGGACGCTGGTAGAAGCCATCGCCGGCCAAGCCATCGACCCACTGTCGCCCGCGCTACTCGCCGCCTTAAAGGCCATCAAGGCCCCATGAGCGCGCCCGCCGGCCGTCCGCTAATAGTCCTCACCGGCTTTCTCGGCAGCGGCAAAACCACGCTTCTTAACCGCTGGCTGCACGATCCGGCGCTGGCCGGCACCGCGGTGCTGATCAACGAATTTGGCGAGATTGGCCTGGACCATCAGCTGGTGGAGTCACTGGACGACGCGCCGGTGCTACTCGCCAACGGCTGTGTGTGCTGCTCGATCCGGGATGATCTGAAAACCGCGCTCCTGCGACTGGAGGAACGCCGGCTGGCCGGCGAAGTGCCGGACTATGCGCGGGTGATGATCGAAACCACCGGCGCGGCCGATCCGGCGCCAATTCTGGCGACGCTGCTCTGCGATCCGGAATTGCGTCATCACTATCACGTGGGTGGCGTGGTGACGGTGGTGGATGCGGTGAACGGCTTGCGCGATCTCAGCCATCGACCGGAAGCGCGCCGGCAAGCGGCGCTCGCCGACTACCTGCTCATCAGCAAACGGGATCTGGCAGCGGCGCCGGCCCTCGAGGCGCTCGAAGGCGCGTTAAGGACACTCAATCCGGCCGCCACCCTCGGCGAAGCGCAGCGCGCACATTGGCCGGCCATCGCCGCCCGGCTCGCCGACGGCGATGTGGCTCGGCGGCAGCGGCTGACGCCGGCTGAATCTGTCGCGGCTGCCCACGACCACCAACACGAGCACCACCACGGTGAGCATTTTGCGAGCTTCACGCTGTGCTTCGACGAGGCCATCGACTGGACCGCTTTCGGCGTGTGGCTAAGCCTCTTGCTCCACGTGCATGGCGAACGGGTGCTGCGGGTGAAAGGCCTGCTGAACGTGCCGGGCAGCGCGAGCCCGGTGGTGGTGAACGGCGTGCAGCACCTGGTGCATCCGCCATATCACTTAGCGAGATGGCCGGATGAAGACCAGCGCTCACGGCTGGTCTTCATTACCGAGGGGCTGGCGCGCGAAGCGGTGGCGGCCTCGCTCGCCACCTTCACCGCGCTGGGCGCGAGCTTCAGGCCGCCGGCGGCGGATTCTTCGCCTTGAACTCCTGACAAATCGTATTGAGCGTGACAAAGCGCACGCCGTCGTGGTGGCGCATGTGGTCGATCAGGCGCTCGAGCATCATCAGCATTTGCGGGTGCCCGCAGGCGTCCGGATGCAGGCAGGCGTTGAAGATGCCGTAGTCCATATTGCGATAGACCCAGTCGAACTGGTCCTGCCACATCTGGCCCAAATCGCGCGGCGGCACCCAGCCGTGGCTGTTGGGGAATTTCTTCACAAACATCACCGGCGGCGCATCGTCCAGATACCAGCTGCAGGGGATTTCGAGCAGGCTGGTCAGCGGGCCCGGCACCCAGGGCTTCATCCAGCTGTCGGCCGGTTTGCTGTAGTCGATCTTGGTCCACTTGTCGTCGCGCCGCAGGTAGTAGGGCGAGTGATCGTTTTCCATCAGGCTGTGGTCGTACTCGATGCCTTTGGCAAGCAAGAGGTCGATGGTGTTGCGCGAGAGTTCCCACCAGGGCGCGGAGTAGCCTTTGGGCGCCTTGCCGCACAGCTCCACCACCAGATCGAAGGTCTTGTTGAGCACCGCGGATTCCTGCTCTTTCGACATCGCGAGCGGGTTCTCATGCGCGTAGCCGTGAAGCCCCAACTCGTGGCCGGCCTGCGCGACGAGCTTCGATTCCTTGGGAAAGCTCTCCATCGAATGCCCGGTGATGTTCCAGGTGGTGGTGATGCCGTATTTGTCGAAGACGTCGAGCAGACGCGGCGTGCCCACCTTGGCCGCATGCACGCCGCGCGAGATGTCGCACGGCGAATCTTCGCCGCCGAACGATCCCAGCCACAGCGAGACCGAATCGAAATGCACGTTGAAACAGACCTGGATATCTTTCTGGGCCATCGCCAATCCTCCGCTGGTTTATCGCATTGAACAGACCTCGCCGCGCGGACACCGATTGCCGACAACGCAAGGCCACGTCAACAATAGC
Source organism: Klebsiella pneumoniae (assembly GCA_945876945.1). Taxonomy (GTDB): domain Bacteria; phylum Pseudomonadota; class Gammaproteobacteria. Next base: position 2,583 of record CAMCQE010000190.1, on the reverse strand, counting down.
CCATCCCCCCACTCATTACGCAAAGGAATCGCCATGGCTCGTCCGGTCTCTATCGCGGTCTGTCAGTTCGTGATCAAACCCGTGGCTTCATTCGACGCCTGGGCGCAGCAGGTGGTGAATTTGCTGGATCAGGCGCGCGGCGCCGATCTGGTGCTGTTGCCGGAACTCTTCACGCTCTCGCTGTTCACCACGCTGGACGACTGGCAGAACCGGCCGGTGGCAGAGCTCATTGCGGTGGACCGCTACACCCAGACCTATCGCGATTTCTTTGCCCACGAAGCCCGCGCCCGCGGCCAGCACATTGTGGCCGGCTCGCATCTCGAGAAGCGCGGCGACGGTTATCTCAACGTGAGCTACGTCTACGGCCCCAACGGGCTGGTGCACGAGCACGAAAAAACCCACATCTTTCCGGCGGAATCGAAATGGTCGACCGGCGAGGGCACGCGCATGGAGGCTTTCGATCTGCCGTTTGCGCGGGTGGGGATCAACATCTGTTACGAAACCGAAATTCCCGAGTGCGCCGCCTCGCTGACCGAGCAGGGCGCCGAGATTATTCTCTGCCCGTCCTTCACGTTTACCGAATACGGCTTCTGGCGTGTGCGTCACTGTGCGCAGTCGCGCTGCATCGAAAACCAGATTTACTACGTGCACTGCGCGACGGGCGGCGACATGCCGCCGGGACCGTTGCCGAACGGCTGGACGCGCAGTTCCATTCTCAGCCCCTGCGATACGCCGTGGGCCGCGCCGAACGGCGTGGTGGCCGAAGCCGGGACCAATGTTGAGATGGTGGTGACGGGCACGGTGGATCTCGACTTGCTGACCGTGAACCGCCAGAACGGCGTGGCGCCCACGTTCAACGACCGCCGGCGCCGGGCGGACTGCTACCGCGCCTGGCCGTCGCACCTCACGGTCAAGACCTGAACTCATCCCGCAAACAAAGGTTATCCGGCTCGGGCCTTCCCCGATGCCAACACAAAGAGGTGAATTGATGTCTGCGCTGCGTGTTCCAGGCTTGATGCGCCTGCTGTGGCTACTGTGCGCCCTCGCGCTGTGGTGCCCAGGCGTGTCACGCGCTGAAGAGGTGCCGCCGGCCGGCGCAATGCAGGTCGTGCGCGAAGCGGTAGAAGGCTTGCGTGAGGCGCTCCAGCAGCGCGGCGCGACGGCCCAGGATACGGCGCTGATTGCGGAGCTGGTGGAACAGGAAGTGGTACCGCGCGTCGATGTGCCTCTCTCCGGCCAGTTAATCCTCGGCCGTCACTGGCGCGAGGCCAGCGACGCCGAGCGCGCGGGGTTCATCGCGGCCTATCGCCAGATGCTGCTGCGAACCTATGCCATCCACGCGATGGATTATCTGGAGGCGAGCGTGGATTACCTCAGCGTCGCGCCGCTTGGCAGCGAACCCGGTCGCTACACGGTGCGCACCCGCGTCCTGCGGCCGGGCCGCAAGCCGGCCCGCGTCGACTATCGCATTGGCCTGCGCGACGAGCAGTTCAAAGTGTTTGATGCGCTGATCAACGGCGTGAGCCTGGTCTCAACGCTACGCACGGCGGTCGATGCGGAAGTCGGTCGCATCGGCCTGCCGGCCCTGATCGCGCAACTTGAATCCGGCCGTGTCGCCGCCGCGCCGGCCGTCGCACCAGAAACCAACGCGCGCTAGCTCAGGCGTGTAGCCAATACGCCCATTCGGCATACACCGGGTTTTGGCACCAGAGACTGCGGCTCACGCGGTAGCGAAAATTGCGCGCGCCGGCCCCGCTCTCCACCGGCGCGATCACCTCGCCTTCAGCACTGCGCCGCGCGCGAAAATCCAGAGTTTCGGGCACTACCAGCGTCAACTGCCCCGCCGCGCCATCCCCTGCGCCTCGCGCAATCAACAGCCCCAAAGCGCCCTGATTCACTTCCTGCTGAAGCGTGGAGAGACTGCTCGTCTGGCGCCAGCCGTAGCGCTGACCAAAATCGCGCAGCCAGCGAAAAAGATCGTTGACCGCGAGTTCGGTGACGGTGTTGCCGTAACGCGCTGGCACGGCCCGCGCTTGCGCCAGGCGCTCGATGGCGGCGGGCGTCCACCACACGCGCGGCAAATAGGCGCCGGCAAGATGGCAGTAATCATGCGCGTAGACCGCGGCATAACGCCGGCCTTGCTGTGGCGCATAGCGGCGGTGCGCGGGCTTGGCGACGTCCAGCCAGTCGATGATTTGGCCAAGCGCGGCGCGGAGTTCGACCGGCGTGTGGCCACGGCGCGCGGGCTGGCCGACCTCATTGAGCGAACAGGGGCCGGGCAGATCGGCACGGGTGATCGGCCTGTTCGCTTTCAGTTCGGCTATCGGCAAGGCCGGGTTTTGCGGTGGCTTGCTGGTATCGGCGATCTCGGCGGGCGTCGCCTTGCGCAGAAACTGCTGGCTCGCATAGCCGCGATACAGCGCGCCAAAAAGTGTGGTTTCCACGGCCAGAAAATGGTTTATCGCGCGCTCTCCGGTAGCGCTGACCAGCTGCCCGGCGGGCAAACGGGCGACGACATTCGCCTCCGGGCGCGCGGCGTCGACCACCGGCTCGCGGCGTAAGCGCAGCAGCCCCTCGTGGGTG
>CAMCQE010000189.1 GCA_945876945.1 Klebsiella pneumoniae | reverse complement strand
CATCTGGCGGGCGCCCACAGCCTCGCCGGTCTCCTGCGCCCGCAAACCGGTGAATCCCTCACGGCCTGCGCGGTGCTGCTGCCACAGGTGATCGTTGCCGGGTTATGGACCCGCCGGGCGTGGGCGGGGCGGATGGCTTAGGGCTGTCGAGGCTCGTCGATGGTGAGTGCTCCCTCAATCAGCCATCGGCTCAAGCTCGTGGAATTTGCCGAAGTCGACTAGCTCGGGGCCTTGCTCCGGCCGCGAGAAGATATCCGAGTAGCGGTGGTTCCAGCGCAGGTCTTCGTGTTCGTAGTAATGCCTGGCGCGGATGTCCTGCCCGTAGGTTTCATCGAAGCCGTTAATGAGCAGCATCAAGCCGGCACCGTCGCGCGCCAGATCCTCGGCCGTAAGCCCATACAGCGGGCTGCTGGCATCCACCCGGTGAAACAGCGACCAGCTCAACGCAAACAGCGGGCTGTCGTCGCGCTCCAGAGACAGGCGGATAAACCTGCGCATCCGATGGCGACCCTCGCCCACATTCGCAACCAGCCAGAGTTTGGCCTGTGCGTCGGTCATGAAATTGTGCCGACCGTTGGCCACCCGCATGCTCAACACGGGGTGGCCATCGTGCTCGGTCATGACCGGATGGCGGGCAAACAGCAAATGCGCTTTCGGTCGCGTAAACCGGGCGAAGGTGAGACCGGTCATCACGGCAAAGCTGGCGATGCCAATGATGATTTCCACCACCGCGACCACGTGACCATACAGATTGCCCGGCAGGAAACCGCCGAAGCTCACCGTGCCGAACACCTCAAAAGCGAAGAAATACACCTCGCTCCAGGTGGGGGGGCGCGGACCCGTCACTGCCCCCGGCACGATCCAGAACAAGCCGGCAAAGAAAAGATTCACTCCCAACATATAAACGAAGTACCACAGCAGCAGTCGCCGCCAGGACACCGACATGCAGCGATGGAAAAAGTCGCCCATCATTCGTCGCTCGAGGCCGCGCCCCAACACATGGCGCTTGCCGAGATGGAGTTCCCAATGATGGTCGCGCTGACGTTTAAAAATCATGTTCGTTGCTTGCCCAGGGCCGCGACATTCGCGGCATGCGCCAGAATGAAGGTGCCCGCGAAACCCGCGATGGCGCCGGTCACGTAGGCCGCGTCTGGCGCCAGGCCTAAACAAAAGCGCCAGAAGGGAACGCTCGAGAACCACAGCAGCGGGGCCAGCGCGATGCCATAGCTGAACACCGCCCAGTCGCGCACCAACTGCCAGGCCCCACGGCGTCGGCCAAGCAGCACCAGCCCAAGGCCACACAGCCACAGCACGCCAAGGCCGACCCAATAGCTGGGGATGGCGCGCCCCCCCAGAGCCTCCTCGCCCCCCGCAAGCCCAAGGCCGATCCCGCCCAGCGCGGCCAGCGCGCAAGCGGCGAAATAAGCGTGACTGCGTTCGCGCAGACACTCGGTATTGGTGAGCACGTGGGGGCCGAGCAGCAATACGCCCGCCATCGCGACGATATAAAGCCCGAAGACCCAGGCGTGAGCGCTGAAGGCGGCCTGCTCAACGGCGGCCTGCGCGGGCGACGCATAGCCGGCGAAGAGATCGGTCGGCCAGTAAAAGCGCAGGCCATACTGGTTCAGCAGCAGCGCGAGGCACCCTGCGCCAAGGACCGCGAGCACCGCGCGTGCTCGTGGCTTATCTGTCGCCGCCAGCGACGCCGGTTGACGCAGCGCTTCACCGGCTAACCACACCAAGCCCACCATCGCGCACCAGGGCAGGAGATAGGTCGTAATCGGCAGATTGGTGTCGGCCTGCGTCCAGTCGGGGAACGCGAGGCCATAGGCCACCCACAAAATGCGCAGACCCGGCGCGGTCAACAGCAGGCCGAAGTTGTAGGCGAGCCAGGCCCGGTGCTGCGCGACTTCACCACGCCGAATCGCCCGATAGGCGAGCGCACCGGTCACCAGCACCATCACGTTCAGGCCCCACAGGCCAATCGCAAACGGCGCGCCGGTATACACATGGTCCAAGCCCGTCAGCGCCAGATAGGCCATGCCGCCCAACATGCTGACCAGTTCGGCCAGCAGATAGATTTTGCCCAGAGCCCGATGCAGAGCGGGCTTACGGGCGCGCAGGCCGCGCATGAACTGAAACGGGCCGATCGCCATCGCCACCGCCGCCATCGTGGTATGCATCAGCATGAACGGCAGCGCGTGCCGGTAGGGCTGCTGCTGGTCGAGGTGCACCGAGCCCGCGCCGAAAGCAAAGTCATCCCGCACCGACCACGCCATCGCCCGCAGCCACAGGCCCTCACGACCCAGCGCGAAACTGATGAAGTAATCGAAGGCAAACAGCGCGTAGAGCCCGCAAACCAGCAGGAAGAGCGCCCAGACGCCACCAATCCATAGGGCCTCGGGAGGGCGGCGGCCCGCCGCAACGGCCAGCGCGGGGTGAATCGACATCGCGTGCTCCTTCGCTGATTGAGGCGTCGAGTGTACTCAATTCTTGCCGACGGGCGGTCACCCGCTTAAGTTGCCGATCGCTCAACCCACACCAGAGTTCGTTACACTCCGGGGCCCGCGACGTTCGCGGGGACTCATGCCGCTGGCGCCCCCAAGCAGCGCGCTCATCCGGATTTCAACGAGGTTTTTTTCATGCGGACTCACCGTTCCCTGCCCCTCGTGGGCTTGCTGTCGTGCCTTCTTACCGTGAGCGCCGCCGAGGCCGCGCCCTTCGAGGGGGGGCATGTCGGTTTTGGACTCGGCTATGTCGCGGGTCAGGACGATGGACTGGAGATCCCAAGCGACCCCACCTTCGCCTTCTCCACCAAAACCGAAGCCGACGGCGGTCTGCTCTCGCTCTCCGCTGGCTATGACCTGTTGCTCGCTTCGCGCTGGATTGCGGGCCTTACGATCGATGCTGAACTGCGCGGCATGACCGAATTCACCTATCAACGTCTGAACGGCGTGCCCAGCAACGTTGACAGCGACAACACTTTCGAAGACCCCATCAAGTTCACCTCCAATTTCGCCACCACCCTCGGGCCGCGTCTCGGCTATGTGCTGAACGATGAAGCCACGCTGATCTACACCACGGCCGGGGTTTCACTGGCGCGCATTACGCGCACGTTTGGCTGCACCGGGGCCTGCGGCTTTCTGCCCACCCAGCCGACCTCGGTCACGCAAACGGACTGGCAAACCGGCTGGGCCGTCGGCATGGGGCTGGAGCACATGGTGTCTGCATGGGGCAGTGTGTCGATTGAATACCGCCACGCCGACTTTGGCACCCAGCTGGTGGACACCAGCCCGATGTATCCCGGCGCGCGCGAGCGCCAGGAGTACAGCGAAGACGCGGTGCACGTTAGCCTGAATTATCGCTTCTGAAGATTCGACGCGATGATTGATCCGATATGAGTGCGCTTAATCCGCCACAGCGCGAGGCCGTGCGTTATACCGACGGCCCGCTGCTAGTGCTGGCCGGCGCGGGCAGCGGCAAGACACGCGTCATCGCGCAGAAGATTGCGCACCTCATCACCCAGTGCGCGGTCGCGCCCGAGCACATCGCCGCGATTACCTTCACCAACAAGGCCGCGCATGAAATGAACGAACGCGTGGCGCCGCTGTTGCCGCGCGGCGGGCGGGCCAAGCCCTGGATCTCCACCTTCCATCGTCTGGGTTTGCGCATCCTGCGCGAGGAATACGCGGCGATTGGCTATCGCGAGCGCTTTACGCTGTTTGATATGCGCGACGTTGAAGGCGTGATTGCCGACATCGCGCGCCGCCAACTCGGCACCAATGATTTTGATGCGCGCCAACTGGCGAGCGCGATTTCCAACTGGAAAAGCGGGCTTATCGATCCCAAGCAGGCGTTGCATCTGGTGAGCGATCCGCGCGAGAAAGCAGCTGCCCGCTGCTACGACGAATACACCAAAACCCTGCGCGCCTATAACGCGGTGGATTTCGATGACCTCATCGCGCTGCCGGTCGCGCTCTTCCGCAACGATTCCGGGATTCGTTTTCGCTGGCAGGTGAAATTGCGTTGGCTGCTGGTCGATGAATATCAGGACACCAATCAGGCGCAGTACGAACTGGTGAAACTCATTGCCCAGCCCGAAGGCCGGCTCACGGCGGTAGGCGATGACGACCAATCGATTTACGCCTGGCGCGGCGCGCGGCCCGAAAATCTCGCCACGCTGGCGCGCGATTTCCCGCAACTCAAAGTCATCAAGCTCGAGCAGAACTACCGCTCGATGGGCGTGATTCTCAAAGCCGCCAACAAGCTTATTGGCCACAACCCGCACGTCTTCGACAAGAAACTGTGGAGCGAGCGCGGCCACGGCGAAAAAATTCGCGTGCGCGCAGCGAGCGACGAAGTGAGCGAAGCGGAAACCATCGCCAACGACATCACGCATCACCACATGCTTCACACCCGCAAGTGGAGCGACTACGCGATTCTCTTTCGTAGCAACTATCAGGCGCGGCCCTTCGAACAGGCGCTGCGCGAGCGCGAAATTCCGTATGTGATTTCCGGCGCGCGCTCGTTTTTTGATTCGACCGAAATCAAGGACGTGGTGTGCTATCTGCGACTTATTGCCAACCCGGGCGACGACAACGCGCTGCTACGCGTGATCAACGCGCCGCGCCGTGGCATCGGCACTTCCACCATTGAAGCGCTGGTGAAGTGTGCGTCGGAAGGCGAATGCAGTTTGAAGGAAGCGATCGAACT
>CAMCQE010000188.1 GCA_945876945.1 Klebsiella pneumoniae | reverse complement strand
TCAAGCCTTCAAGCCGCGCAGCCAGGCAATGACCGCGTCGGAGTTGGTGACGTCGGCGTAGCGCAGGCTCATGTCGTGCAAGTTTCGCCGATGCGCCTCCTCGCTGCCGTCGCCGGCGCAGTCTTCCGGAATAATCGGCCGCAGCCCGTGCGAGAACGCGTCCACCACCGAGGCGCGCACGCAGCCGCTGGTGGTGCAGCCGGTGACGATAACGGTGTCAACCCGCAGCCGGGCGAGGTAGGCCGTAAGCGGGGTCTGAAAGAAAATCGAGGCTGCCGTCTTGCTGAAGGTGTAGTCGTAGTCCGGATCGTGCAACCGGGGATCGGGCTCCGTAGTGGGCATGCCGTGGAAGAAATCGCGGTACATGGCGTCGACCTTCCAGGGCGGTACATCGCGCAGCGATTCATACGAGGTAAAGCACTTGATCACCGGCACGCCGAGTTCGCGCGCCACGGCCAGCAGCCGCGCCGTGCGTTCCACCGCCCGGTGCACGTGCTCGAACCGGCCCAGCTCAAACGCGGGATCGGTGAAGGCTCGCTGGAAATCCACCACCAGAATCGCGGGGCTCTGCCCATAGCCCAGTTGGCGGGCGCCGTAACCGGCTGCTTCGTGCGCACTCATGCGAGGATTCTCCCTGGTTCAGTCAATTCAGCGTTGGTATGGAGCGCGATGCCACTCACGGGCACCGAGGTTTCCCCCAGCGCGTGCAGCTGGGTGAGGAAGCGCTGCGGATCACCGGTGGTGACGGCCCGCACCACAGGCGCTGTGTCCGCCGCCGCCAGCAAGTGGGCCTCAGCGAGGCGGCGGCGCAATTCGCGCGCCACCGCCGGCGCGGGATCGATGATGGTGATGTCGTCGCCCACAATCTGGCGCAGGCACTCGCCCAGCCAGGGATAGTGCGTGCAGGCCAACACGAGCGTGTCTGCGCCCTGCGCGAGCAGCGGCTCGACATAGGCGCGGAGCAAGGCCGCGGTCGCCGGCGCATTTAACTCACCGGCTTCCACCTGCTCCACCAGGCCCGGACAGGCCTGCGCCAGGATCCGCACTTCGCTGCCGTACTGCTCGCGCAACTGCGAGAACTTGTTGCCCTCGATAGTGCGGCTGGTCGCCAGCACCGCCACCACGCCAGATTGACTCTGCAAGGCCGCCGGTTTGAGCGCGGGCTCAATGGCCACAATGGGCAAGTCATAGCGCGCGCGCAGTTCGGCCACCGCCGCGCTGGTCGCCGTATTGCAGGCCACCACCAGCGCCTTGGCCCCGGCAGCGATGAGCCATTCGGCAATCGCCAGCGAGCGCGCCAGCACAAAACTCGCGGCGCGGTCGCCGTAGGGCGCGCAGGCCGAGTCCGCAAAGTAGAGCAGGGACTCGGCCGGCAGCTCGCGCCTGATCTCACGCAACACGGACCAGCCGCCGATGCCGGAATCAAACACGCCGACCGGCGCGGACACCGTCACGCAGCGGTGCCGGCCGCGCCGCGTCGCGCGCGCCCGGCCACCGGCACGCTAGGCGGGGGCAAGCCGGTTTCGGCCAGACAGCGCGCCTTCAGGGCCGCGATCTCGCCGCCGCGATCAAACACCGCAGGCGCTGAGGTCGGTCGCGCCGCGCGCAAGACCAGCGTCGCGGGCTCGTCCACGTCACCATCGCCATTCAGCACCACGCCAAAGCGCGCCGCGCCGTCTCGCGTTTGCAGCCCACGCCGCACGTCGCGCGCCACCAGATCCGGCGCGCGTTGATACGGATCGCCCCAGCCCCCGCCGCCCCAGGTTTCAAACATCAGCAGGTCGTTGGCCGCCACCACCACGCGATCGCATTTGGCCGGCAGTACCTGCTCGCTGCCGTCGGCGCGCAGCAGGCGCTTGTGGCTACGTCGGCCCGGCGTGCCGCCGTTGACGCCCCAGGGATAGGTCAGCCAGCGGTCGTCGTGGATAGAGATCTCGCCGTCTTCCAGAAACCGGTACGCCACGCGCAGCGCGTTGCCGCCGCGGTGTTTGCCGGCGCCGCCGGAGTCGGGAATGGTTTCGTAGGTCTCAATACGCAGCGGGAAATAGGCTTCCAGATATTCGTTCGGCACGTTGGTGAAATTGGGCCACAGCGAGTGGCCGTCGGCGCCGTCGCCAAACGGCGTGCCGGGAATGCCGCCAAAACCAATCTGGAACAATTGAAACCACTCGCCCTTGCGGTCGTATCCGGAATACATGAGATGCGGGCTGTCGGAGAATCCGGCCGCGCAGAGAAAGTCTGGATTGCCCTGGCCGAGCAGCCCGCTGATTACATCGAAGATGCGCCCCAGCGCGTGGGTGCGGCAGGACAGTGCGGCGGGAAATCTGGGCTTTAACAGTGAGCCCTGCGGGATGCGCACTTCCATCAAATCGTAGAAGCCGTCGTTGAACATGATCTGCGGGTCGAAGACCATGATCATGAACACACCGCAGAACATCTTGAACATCTCTTCGTTGAGATAGAAGTTGATCGAGCCGACCGACTGCGCGTCGGTGCCGTCGAAATCAAAAATTACCTTATCGCCTTCGCGCCACATCGTGCAGTGGATGCGATAAGGCCCCATGCCCATGCCGTCGTCGCAGAGAAAGTCTTCAAACGATTGCTTGCGTTCGGGAATCGACTGCTGGATGAGCTGCGCCATCGCGCGGCGATTGCGCTCCAGCATGTCTTCCATCGCGGAATGAAAGACGTCGTCACCAAAGCGCCCTGCCAGCTCCACGCAGCGCCGGGCGCCGGTGCGGCAGGCGGCCACGATGGCGTTGAAGTCTGAGCGGTTCCAGTGCGGCAAGCGGCAGTTGTGCAGGATGAGATTCAGCAGATCGGTCTGCAGTTCGCCCTTGCGATAAATCTTGACCGGCGGCACCACGATGCCCTCTTCAAAAATCTGGCGCGCGTCCGTGGGCAGGCTGCCCGGCACCTTGCCGCCGATGTCGGTCATGTGGCCGAACATCGCGGTCCAGGCAATCAGGCGCCCGTCCTTGAACACCGGCACCAGCACCAGCCAGTCGTTGGCGTGGCTGATGGCACCGGCGCAGCTGTAAGGGTCGCTGGTGAGAAACACATCGCCGTCTTCGATGTTGCCGTCGAAAGCGGCCAGAAAACCGTGAATGAAGCTGCCGAACTGGCCGACGATCATCTTGCCGTCGCGGTTCGCGATCAGCGGAAACTCGTCGTGCTGCTCTCGGATGCCGGGCGACATCGCGGTGCGAAACAACACCGCGTCCATTTCAAAGCGCGCGTTCTTGAGCGCGTTTTCAGCAATATCCAGCGTGATGGGATCCACCGGCACGCGGGCCAGCGGCTGGGAATGGGTTTCGACGATGCGGGCTGCCATGGCTTAAGCCTCCGGACGAATCAGTAAGTTGCCGAACGCATCCACCGCCGCCACATGCGCCGGCAGCACCAGCGTAGTGGTGTCCATCTGGGTGACGATGGCCGGCCCGTGCACAAGATTGCCGGCACGCAGCAGTTCCCGCGCATACACGGTGGCGGTCCAGTGCACGCCATCAATGCGCACCTGCTGGCTGCCCACTGCGGCTGCGGCAGGGTCTGGATCGCCCGCCTCGATGCGCCCCGCTTCCACGCTGGGCGGCGCGCCGGTGACCACCGCGCGCAGGTTCACAAACTCATGCGGGGCGTCCAGCGTGAAGGTGAACAACTGCAGATGCTGGGCGTCGAAGCGCGCGGCCAGGGCGGTAAAGCCGGCCGCCGCATCGTCGGCAAAAAAACTCACCGGCAGCAGCAAACCCTGACCGTTGTAGCGCACGTCGACTTCAAAGCGGGTGGTCTGCTCGGCGCGCGAAACGCCTTCGGCATCGAGCGCCCGCGCGGCAGTTTCATTCAACTCGCAGAGCGCGGCCCACACTTCCTCGGCCGGGGCGTCGCTGAAGCGCCGCACGTAGGTGCGCGAGGTTTCTTCGCGCACCGAGGTCGTGGCGTCGCCATAGGCGCAGAGCACGCCCGGCCCCGGCGGAATAATCACCGGCCATGAACCCATCAAGCGGCCCAGCGCATTGGCGTGCAGCGGGCCCGCGCCGCCGAAGGCCATCAGCGCGAAATCGCGCGGATCAAAACCTTGCTCCACCGACACCAGCCGCAGGGCGCCGTACATGTTTTCGTTCACGATTTGATAGATACCTTCGGCCGCCGCTTCGAGCCCGAGGCCCAATGCGTCCGCCACCTGCTGCACGGCGGCGCGGGCGCGCGGCACATCCAGCAGCATCTCCCCACCGAGTCGCGCCACGTCCGGCAAATAGCCCAGCACCACGTTGGCGTCCGTCACGGTGGGCAACTCGCCGCCCTTCCCGTAAGCCGCCGGCCCCGGCTCCGCGCCGGCGCTCTGTGGGCCCACGCGGAGCGCGCGGGTCAAAGCCGGCACATGCGCAATCGAGCCACCGCCCGCGCCCACGGTACGCACATCGATCGAGGAGGCGCGAACCGTTACATCGCCCACCGTGGTCTCACGGCGCAGGCGCGCCGCGCCGTTTTCAATCAGGGCGACGTCGGTTGAAGTCCCGCCCATATCGAGCGTCAACACGTTCGGGAAGCCGGCGTTGCTCGCCACCCACAGCGCACCCGTCACGCCGCCGGCTGGACCGCTCATCAGCAACTTCACCGGCTGGCGCGCGGCCGTATCGCTGGACGCAAGGCCCCCGTCGGAGCGCAGGATCCGCAGCCGCGCCTGGCGCATGCGCTGGGTAATTTCCTGCTGGAGGTTGCGCACGTAGCGTTCTAC
>CAMCQE010000187.1 GCA_945876945.1 Klebsiella pneumoniae | reverse complement strand
TCAGTTCAGCTTACCGTTCGCCCTCCGCCTGTCGAAGGGTGAGAGCGGAGGCACAGTCGCTAAGCCCGTGGCAGCCCGTTCATCCTTCGACTGGCTCAGCACGAACGGGGGACAGGCTTTCAGTTCAGTTTCGCGAACGATGACAGGCTTTCAGTTCAGCTTACCGCTCGCCCTCCGCCTGTCGAAGGGCGAGAGCGGAGGCACAGTCGCTAAGCCTGTGGCAGCCCGTTCATCCTTCGACAAGCTCAGGACGAACGGGGGACAGGCCTTCAGTTCAGTTTGCCGGGCTCAGGACGAACGGGGGATAGGCTTTCAGTTCGGTTTACCGTTCGCGCCTCCGCCTGTCGAAGGGCGAGAGCGAGGGCCCCATCGCTAAGCCTGCGGCAGCCCGTTCATGCTTCGACAAGCTCAGCACGAACGGGGGACAGGCCTTCAGTTCAGTTTGCCAGGCTCAGCACGAACGGGGTTTAGAGGCTGCGGCGCGACCCCGCCGCGCCGCCATTAGCAGACTTCGAACAGACCCGCCGCGCCCATGCCGGTGCCGATGCACATCGTCACCACCACGTACTTCACGCCGCGGCGCTTGCCTTCGATCAGCGCATGCCCGATGAGACGGCTGCCGGTCATGCCGTAGGGGTGACCCACCGCGATGGCACCGCCGTTCACGTTCAGGCGGTCGTTGGGGATGCCGAGCTTGTCGCGGCAGTAGATAACCTGCACGGCGAAGGCTTCGTTCAGTTCCCACAGACCCACGTCGTTCACGCTGATGCCGGTCTGCTTCAGCAGCTTCGGCACCGCGAACACCGGGCCGATGCCCATTTCGTCCGGCTCGCAGCCGGCCACCGCGAAGCCGCGGAAAATGCCCATCGGGGACAGGCCCTTGCGGGCGGCCATCTTGTCGCTCATCACCACCTGCACGGCGGCGCCGTCGGAGAACTGGCTGGCGTTGCCGGCCGCGATCACGCCGCCTTCAACCGCCGGCTTGATGTTGCAGATGCCTTCATAGGTGGTGTCGGCGCGGATGCCTTCGTCTTCGCTGGCGGTGACTTCGCGCAGGGTCTCGGCGCCGGTGGCCTTGTCGACCACTTTCATCGTGGTGGTGATGGGCACGATTTCATCCACAAACTTGCCGGCGGCGCGGGCGGCGGCGGCCTTGTTCTGGCTGTCCACGCCAAAACGGTCCTGCGCTTCGCGGCCAATCTTGTAGCGGGAGGCCACGTTCTCGGCGGTCTGGAGCATCGGCCAGTACACGGCGGGCTTGTTGGCGGCCAGCCATTCGTCCTGGAACATGAAGGTGTTCATCTGGTTCTGCACGCAGGAGATGGACTCCACGCCGCCGGCGACGAAGCACTCGGCCTCACCGGCGATGATGCGCTGGGCGGCCAGCGCCACGGTCTGCAAACCGGAAGAGCAGAAACGGTTAACGGTCATGCCGGAGACCGACACCGGCATGCCGGCGCGGAGCGCGGCCTGGCGGGCGATGTCCCAGCCGGTGGCGCCTTCGGGGTTCGCGCAGCCGAGGATCACGTCCTCCACTTCGCCCGGCTCGATGCCAGCGCGGGCGACGGCCGCCGCCACGACATGGCCGCCCATGGTGGCGCCGTGGGTGATATTGAGCGCGCCCTTCCAGCTCTTGGTGAGCGGGGTACGGGCAGTGGAGACGATTACGGCGTCGGTCATGCGGGCTCTCCTCGGAAGACTTTATTGATTTGAAAGAGGCCGCACTGTAGCGAAGGGCGGCGGTATCGTCACCCGGAGATGCGGGCGCTGAGAGGCGCTGCTACATTGCCCAAGCCTTTTTCATGAGCGCACTCACCATGCCCAAGCCCCGGTCTTCGAGCAGTCTGCCCGTATGAGTGATCGCGCCTTTCTCGGCCACCCCGCCGGCCTCTCCACGCTGTTCTTCACCGAACTGTGGGAGCGATTCAGCTACTACGGCATGCGCGGGCTGCTCATTCTGTACATGACGGCAGCGGTGGAGGTCGGGGGGCTGGGCTACGACACCGCGACGGCCGGGGCGATTTACGGCATGTACGCCGGCTGCGTGTATTTGCTCTGCCTACCCGGCGGCTGGCTGGCGGATCGCCTGCTCGGCGCGCGGCGCGCGACCTTGCTGGGGGGCACGCTCATTCTGGCCGGGCATCTGTGTTTGGCTGCGCCCATCAAGAGCGCGTTTTTTGTGGGGCTGGCGCTGGTGGTGCTGGGCACGGGGCTGCTCAAGCCCAGCATCAGCACCATGGTGGGCGACCTGTACGGCCCGGAAGACCCGCGCCGCGACGCGGGCTACTCGTTGTATTACATGGGCATCAATCTCGGCGCCTTTCTGGCCCCGCTGGCCTGCGGCTGGCTGGCGCTGAGCGGGGAGTTCCACACCACGCTCGAAGGCTGGGGTCTAACGCCGGCCAGCGCCTGGCATTTTGGCTTTGGCGCGGCCGCGCTCGGCATGGCCGGCGGACTGGTGCAGTTTGTGGCCGGACGCGGGCGGCTGGCGCAGGCGGGGCTGCCGCCGGTCGCGGGGCTCTCGGCGCCAGAACGGCGGCTGTTGCGGCGGGGACTCGGTGTCACCGCGCTGGTGCTCGGCGGACTCGGCCTTGGGCTCGCCAGCGGCGCACTCGATATTGCGCGCCTGAGCGATGGCTTTGCCTTAGTCCTGCTCGCGGTGACGGCTGGGTTTTTCATCACCATGTTCCGCGCCAGTCACTGGACGCCCGGCGAGCGCCGGCGGCTCCAGCTCATTTTTATTCTCTTTGTGGCCGCGGCCGTGTTCTGGTCCTTGTTTGAACAGGCGGGCTCGACGCTCAATCTGTTTGCCGCACGCAATACGCAACTCGAACTCTGGGGTTATGCCTTCCCGGCGACCTTTTTTCAGTCGGTGAATCCGCTGCTCATCATTATGCTGGCGCCGGTTTTTGCACTTGGCTGGCTCAAGCTTGGCGCCCGCAACCCCTCCTCCATGACCAAGTTCACGCTGGGGCTGGTGCTGGTGGCGGCGGGCTTCGGGGTGCTGATCGTGGCCGCACAACTCTCGGCAAACGGCGTGAAAGTAAGCCCGCTGTGGCTGGTCGCCACGTATCTACTGCACAGTCTGGGCGAACTGTGCCTGAGCCCGGTGGGGCTCTCGGCGATCAGCCGGCTGGCCCCGGCGCGCATCGCGAGCCTCACCATGGGGGTGTGGTTTCTGGCCAGCGCGGTCGGCAACTATCTGGGCGGGCGCGTGGCGGGGCTTTATGAACGCGTGAGCCTGCCGATGCTGTTCACGCTCGTTACCGGCTTTGCCCTGCTGGCGGCGCTCGTCCTATGGATACTCAGGCCCTACGCGAGCCGTCTGCTCGCTTCATCGACGGAAGGAAACCCTGCATGAGTCGTGCTGTCGTTTGGTACTTCGACGTGATCTCGCCCTACGCCTATCTGCATCTGAAGCAGTTTTCGCAGCTACCGGCGGACTTACAGATTGACTATCGCCCGGTGCTGTTTGCCGGCCTGCTCAAGCACTGGGGCACCAAGGGTCCGGCCGAATTGCCGGCCAAGCGCCTGCACACCTATCGCCAGAGCGTGTGGTTGGCGCACGAACTCGGCGTGCCGTTTCGCATGCCGCCGCGCCATCCCTTCAATCCGCTCAAGGTGCTGCGCCTGTTAATTGCGCTGGGCAGCACGCGGGCCGCGCTCGAAACCGCGTTTGATTTCATCTGGGGCGAAGGGCGGGACCCGGACGCCGAGTGGCCGGCGCTGTGCGCGGCGCTTGGGGTGGCGGCCGACACGCCGCTGATCAACGAGCCTTTGGTGAAGGAAACCCTCACCCGCAACACCGCCGAAGCGGTGGCCGCCGGCGTGTGGGGCGTGCCCACTTTCGCGGTGAATGGCGAACTGTTCTGGGGGGCAGACTCGGTCAATTTCATGAACGCCTTTCTGGCCGACCCCACGCTGCTGGCGAGCCCGGACATGCAACGCGCCGCCACTGCGGAAATCGGCGCGGAGCGACGGATTCCCGTACCCACGCCCTGACGCATGGAAGTCGATTTCGCCCAGATCTTCCAGCGGGAACGGGAGCCGCTCTGCCTCGCCGACGGCACGGTGCTGTTTGAGGCCGGCGCGGCGGCCGATGCGGTGTATGTGGTGTTGGAAGGCGCCGTTGAACTGTGGGTGGGCGAGCGTTGCCTGTGGGTATTCGGTGTGGGTGAAATTGTGGGGGAAGTCGCCATGCTGGATGGCGGTCCGCGCTGCGCCCGCGCGGTGATTCGCGGCGCGAGCCGCTTGGTAAAGCTGGACGAGAAGCGCCTGAGTTTTCTGCTCCGCGAAACGCCCTACTTCGCGCCCCGGCTGATGCAGTTAATGGCGCTGCGCCTGCGGGAAATCGCACGGCGCGCGGCGGCCGGCGAACCCGGCCTCTTCCTCAAGGAGCAGACCGACGCTGTCAATTAGTGCGCGGTTTCGTCCATCGATCGCAGGCGGCTGGCCATCAGCCGCATCACGCCGAGCGCGAAATAAGGCGTCTGCGTCACCAGAAACAGGAACCGCTTTTCGTCCACCTCGATGAGCTTGCAGTCGGTGCGGGCGGTGGCTGAAGCGCTACGGGGGCGCGCGTCGATCAGCGCCATCTCGCCGAAGATTTCGCCGGCCTTCAAGGTGCGCAGCACACGGTGGCGGACCCCGATGTCGACCTCCCCTTCCAGCAGCACGTAGAACGAGTCCGCCGCGGCAGCTTCTTCAAATATGACCGTTCCCGCGCCGACGACAAAGACTTTTTCTTCGTGGCGGAACATTTGGGCGAAATCAAAATCCATCGCGCACTCCAGTGGGTTTTTAGCAGAGAAAGTTAACCGGGCAGCATTGTTCTGCCGGGGAGTCTAGCAGGCGTTCGCGGGCAGATTCGACCGCGGCGACACTCAGAACACGCCTGCGCCCAAACCGGCGGCC
>CAMCQE010000186.1 GCA_945876945.1 Klebsiella pneumoniae | reverse complement strand
GCATTGCGCCGTACGCCCGCATGGCGGTCTGGGAAGCCGCGCACGGCGCCCAGATCGATTTTGACGCCGGGCATCTGGCCCAGCCCGCGCTCGGTTATCTCCTCGAACAATCGCGCCTCTGGCGCGCCTTGCAGGCGGGCTTGAGCGCGCGGCCCCGGGTCGCCCGCTACACCGGCACGCTCGCGTGCCTCAAGCAAACCGCAGAATCCGCCACGCTAACGCTTGCCAACGGTCAGCGCCTGCAGGCGCGGGCGCTGGTCGCCTGCGATGGGCCAGATTCCCCGCTGCGGCAGCTGGCCGGCATGGGCTGTGAAGTGCAGGCCTATCCGCAGCAGGCGGTGATCGCCAACGTTGAAACCGGCGCGCCGCACGATTTCATCGCCCGCCAGTGTTTCCTCGCGGAAGGGCCGTTGGCGTTTTTGCCCTTGCCGGATCCGCGGCGTTGTTCAATTGTCTGGTCGATGTCGCCGGCGGCGGCCGAGGCCACGCTCGCGCAAGATGCCGCCGCGTTTACCGCCGCCCTCGGCCGCGCGTTTGATCACCGTCTGGGGCCGGTGTTGAGCACTTCGGCGCGGCTGGCGTTTCCCCTGCGCCGTCAGCACGCGCTGACCTACAGCGAAGGTCGGGTCGTGCTGGTAGGCGACGCCGCGCATGTGGTGCATCCGCTGGCCGGTCAGGGTTTGAATCTTGGCCTGCTCGACGCCGCGGTGCTGGCCGAGCGCGCCGCGGTCGCCGGTCCGGCCGGACTCGAATCGCCCGCGCCTTTGTTCCGGCGCTATGAGCGCCAGCGGCGGGGCGAAGTGCTGGCGATGCTGGCTGCGACCGATGGCCTCAACCGGCTCTTTCTGTACCATGCCCCCTGGGCCGGATGGCTGCGCAGCGCGGGGCTCGCGCTCACCCAGCGGCTGGCCCCCATGAAGCAGTTGCTGATGGCGCACGCGATGGGAGACTTAGGCGATCTGCCGCAGGTCGCCCGTCTGCAAGCTGCCACCAACGTCCTTTCCTAGTTGCTGAATCCGAGAACGCCCGCCCATGCAAAGTGCCGCCCGTCCCGCCCTGTTTGAATCCACCATCAAAAGCCTGCCGCTGCTCGGGCGCGGCAAAGTGCGTGATATCTACGCGGTGGGTGACGACCATCTGCTGATCGTGACCACCGACCGGCTGTCGGCCTTCGACGTCATCCTGCCGGACCCGATCCCCGGCAAGGGCGAGATTCTGACCGCCATGTCGCTGTTCTGGTTTCGGCATTTCGAAGACATGGTGCCGCACCACCTCGGGCGTTTGACGCTGGAAGAAGTGCTGCCCGATGCCGCCGAGCGGGCCGAGGTTGAAGGGCGTGCGATGGTGGTCAAGCGCCTGCGGCCGCTGATGGTGGAGGCCGTAGTGCGCGGCTATCTCATCGGCTCGGGCTGGAAGGACTATCAGACGAGCGGCGAAGTCTGCGGCATTGCCTTACCGCGCGGCCTGCGTCAGGCAGAACAACTCCCGGTGCCCATTTTCACGCCCTCGACCAAGGCCGAGATTGGGAGCCACGACGAGAACATCGACTTTGCCCGCGCCGAGGAAATTCTCGGCCGCGATTACGCGCACAAGGTGCGCGAGCTGGCGCTGCGGCTTTACTCGGGCGCGGCGGCGTTTGCCCGCGCCCGGGGCATCATCATTGCCGACACCAAGTTTGAGTTCGGGCTCGATCGCAACGGCGAAGTGGTGCTGATCGACGAAGCCCTGACCCCGGATTCCTCCCGCTTCTGGCCGCTGGAAGACTACTCGGTGGGGATTAGCCCACCGTCTTTCGACAAGCAGTTTGTGCGGGACTATCTGGAAACCCTGGACTGGAACAAGCAGGCGCCGGGCCCGCGTTTGCCGCCCGAGATCATCGAAAAAACGGCGGCGAAATATCGCGAGGCCTTGGCGCGCCTCACCGGCGCGGCCTAATAAAACGTCGCCCAGTCAGACAGCGGCGCGCGTTCGGTGCGCAGCGAATTCTCTACCGCGCTGGTGTCTTCATAGCCCAGCGCCATCCCGCAAATGACCTTGTGTTCTTCGCCCAGGCCCAGCGTCTCGCGAATGATGCTGTGAAACTGGGTGAATGCGAACTGCGGGCAGGTATGCAGGCCGTGGCCGCGAGCGGCGGTCATGAGGTTGCCGAGAAACATGCCGTAGTCGATCCATGCGGCATAGCCCAGCGAGCGGTGGATGGTGAAGATAAACCCCACCGGCGCGTCGAAGAACGCATAGTTGCGTGCGTGCTGGCGATGCGTACGTTCGAAGTCGCCCTTGCCAATGCCGAGCAGCCCGTACAAATCCCAACCTACCTTGCGCCGACGATCGATATACGGCGACACCCACTCGCTCGGGTAAATCGGAAACTCCGACTCATGCGTTTTGGCGATGGCCGGATCGTTGAACGCGGCGAGGATGTTGGTGGACAGCCGGGTCTTCGCTTCGCCCGTCAACACATGCGCCTGCCAGGGCTGGATGTTGGTGCCCGAGGCGCTACGCGCTGAAACCTGCAGCAGGTGTTCGATCTGTTCGCGCGGGATTGGTGTTGGCAGAAAGGCGCGCACCGAGCGGCGTGAACGGAGGGCGTCGTCGACAAGATTGGTGGGCTTGGTGCTCATGAGGGCTCTCTGGCTAGTATTCGTTGGGGTCGAGGATCCCCGGTGCGGCAGGATCGTGCTCCGGGGCTGGCGAAGGCGCCACGGGCGGGGCTCTTGGGGTTTCAGCTGCCGCAGGCGCGGGTGGCGCGACGGCGGCCGGCAGCCCGAAGCGGGTTAATTCAAAGTTCCAGCGCTGGGGATCCCGCACATGGATTTCCTTCACCACCATGCCGATCGACGGCGCATACCAGCGGGTCACGTGAGTGCTCCCGCTGCGCGGTCCCACATGCCAGCCGTTGTCGCATTCAATGCGCAAGGTGTCGTAGTCGCTGCCTGCGAGGGTCAGGGTTTCCTGTGCGTCTACCTTGCAGTTCGTCTCGCCGTCCCACACCAGATTATTGAAGGCCGTGAAGCCCGTGTACTCGCCGCGCCAGCGTTTGCCCAGGCTGAGCGGGAACGAGAGGCTGGGCATATAGGGTTTGAACTCGACGAGCGTTTTGCCGGCGGCGTCCAGCAGGCGCATGGGATTGAAATCGTGTTCGAGCGAACTTTCGATGGTGTAGCCCTGGCAGGTGCGCAGCAGGATACCGTCCGGGGTGAGGCCGGCGGTGGTCCAGCGCGCGCAGTCGGCGCCCATCAGGTGACCGCTGAATTCGGCTTCGGTGCCAATGATTGGCACCGGGCGCGGCGCGTCATCGGCCCAGGCCCGGGGCGTTAGCACAGCCAGCAGGCAGGCGCTTATGCAGTGAACTCGGACGTGCGTCGCAAAGCGGTTTGACATCGGGCCTCAGGTCTCCAGCGGGCGGCAGATCAGGAGTCTGAACTGGCGCTCGGCCAGCTCGTCGCGCAGGCCGGATTCCAGCACCAGCGAGGTGGTGTACTCGCCCACCTGATAGAAATACAGCGCGCGCGCCCGGAGCAAGGCTTCCTGCTCGTTGAAATCAGCGGCCCGGAACAGCTGGGCGAGGTAATCCACCCGCTGCTGATCGACGCTCGCCACCGCCTGCGCGGCGAGTTTGTTGAAGCGCGCAAATTCGCGCATCGCCAAATCGTGGTGAGAGTCTTCGGTGTGCTGGGTGAAGTTGATGACGGCTTTGATCTGGCTCGCGGGATCGGCCACCTGCTGCACCGCCAGCCGCGCAATGAACGACAGCTGCTGATCGCGCCACCAGTCCACCATCGAGCGCAGCAGTTCGTCGCGGTTTTTGAAGTGCCAGTAGAAGCTGCCCTTGGTGAGCTTCAGTTTGCGCGCTAGCACTTCAACTTTGATCTGCGAGATGCCGTTGGCAAACAGCACATCGAGTGCCTTGCGTAACCAGGCATCGCGGTCGAGAGGTTTCTTGGGCGCTCGTGGCATGGGGCCAATTCTACGTCGCGGCGACCCGGATGCCAGCGCGGGCAGTGCCGTTGTGCCCACCAGCCCGAACGCATAGGCTCAGGCGCACAACCACAACGAACGAGGGGAGCAAGCGATGAGCGCAGCAGACAATAAACAAACCGTCCGGAATAACTTCGAACAACTGGCCTTGGGCAACGGCGCGCCCTTGCTCGACAGCCTCGCCGATCACGTGCAGTGGACCATCATCGGCACCACCTCGCTGTCGAAGACTTTCAACGGCAAACAGGATGTGATCGATGGCCTGCTGGTGCCGTTTCGCGAAGCGCTGGTCGACGGTCATATCCATATCCACGTGGAAAACGTGTTGGGCGACGGGGATTTCGTCGTTGTTCAGGGCCATGGAGAGGCCATGACCAAACGCGGCGTAGCCTACAACAATACCTATTGCTGGGTGTATCGCTTCGAGCAGGGCAAGATTGTGGCACTCACCGAATATCTCGATACCGAGCTCGTCACCCGCGCTTTCGGCTAGGGCAGCCGCGTTTCAGGCCAGCAACAGCGGCAGCAGGTCGGTCATGCGATCGACCAGTGCGTCCGGGGCGTGTTCGCGCAGGTCGACGTTCGGCGAATAGCCGTAGCTCACGCACAGCGCGCGCACCCCGGCCGCCTTCGCCGCGCGGAGATCCGCCAGCGAGTCGCCCACCATCGCCGCCTGCGCGGGCTCGCCCCCCAGCTGTTGGATGGCTTGCAGCAGCGGTGCGGGATCGGGCTTTTTCACCGGCAGGGAATCCCCCGACAGGGTCACCGCGAACCACCGCGCGAGGTCGAGTTGTGCTAGCAGCGGCAGCGTGAAGCGTTCCGGTTTGTTCGTCACACAGCCGAGCGCAAAGCCCGCGTCGCGAAGCGTAGTGAGGGTTTCAATGACGCCGGGATACACCACCGTGTGGGTGGTGAGGTCGGCGGTATAGCGCTGCTGCCAGGCGCGATAGGTGCGGGCGAAGGATTCGGCGTCGGCCAT
>CAMCQE010000185.1 GCA_945876945.1 Klebsiella pneumoniae | reverse complement strand
GCTTTCATGTTTGCTTTGGCGAGTTTTTTCCGAACCAAGGCGGTGGTCTGGGGCACGATTACTCGTTCATGCTGCCGGCACTGCTGGCGGGTAAATACTGGTTTGTCGCCAACGGCTTGGGCGCGGTGCCCTGGTTCACGCCCGCGTTTTGCGGTGGACAACCGCTCTTCGCTGACCCGCAGTCCTTCTACTACTCGCTGCCGCAGGCGCTGGCGCTGGTGCTGGACCCCTTACGCGCGGTCTATGTTTCCGTCTTGCTGTTCGCGGGTGTTGGCTACTGGGGCAGCTACCGGCTGCTACGCGATGGCTTCGCTACCAGCCGCGCCGCCGCGGAAGTCGGCGCGATGCTGTTCATGTTCAACGGATTCTTTGCGTACCGGATGGTGATCGGACACTTCACCTTTCATGCTTTCATGCTGTTGCCCTTGCTGGGCGCCCTGTTGCTGGCGCCGGCCCGTAACCCCCGCTGGCGCAACGAGATGCTGCGAGGGTGGGGGCTGGGGCTCGGCGGGGCCTATTTCGTTTATTCGGGCATGCTGAATCTGGTGTTGCCCGGCGCGGCCGCCTTGCTGGCGCTGCTTTGCCTGCGGGCGCTCGTGGCGCCTGCGCTCCCTTGGTCGCGGATTTGTCTGCGCGCGCTGGTCGGCGGGCTGGTGATGGCCGGGCTGGCGGCGGCGAAGATCGTGGCGAGCCTGTCCTATCTTCACGCGTTTCCGCGCGTTGACTATCTGCTTCCCGGCATGAAAACCGTGGGGGACGTGCTGTTCATGGTGTTCCGCACCGTGTTCATGCCCTCACCCAATATGCATCTTGAAGCCATGCCCGCCTTGGCCAATCTCCAGTTCAATCTGGGTCGGCACGAATTCGAGTTTGGCATGGGGCTGGTGGCGCTGGCCTTGTTGGTTTGGGGGGCAATGACCGTAGTGCCCGCTTATTTCAGCGAGACCGCCCGAGCCGCTCGCGCGCGCAGCGGATTTTCCAGCCGCAAGTGGATGACGGGCTTGGCGCTGCTCGCGCTGTTGGTACTCCCGATTGCGCTGAACACCTACAGCCCGGAGTGGAATCTGCTCCTGAAGCAAATCCCCATCGTCAAGGCGAGCAGCAATCTGTTCCGATGGTTTGCGATGTTCATCCCGCTGGTCGCCGTGCTGTGCGGTCTGGTCTTCAATCGCGTGCCGCAGGCCTATCAGGGGCGGCTTGCGCTGCTGACAGGCTTGTTGGTCGTTGGCATCAACCTTGGGACTGATAAACAACTTTACGCGGTGGAAGGCTACCGCCCGGAGGCGGTGGTCGCGGCCAGCGACGCCCTTGCCAGTAGCGGCAGTGTGCCGGCGGTGGGCATGGTCATCGGCCAACTGCTCGACCCCGCGACGGGAGCGCTCCGTGGCGTGTCGCAATTTCCCAACGACCAGCTGGCCGGCGGGCGCTCGGCGCTCGCCTGCTACAACCCCATTTTTGGTTATGGCCTCGAACACTTCCCGGTAAAAACGCTGCATGAAGGCGCGCCTACGGAAGTGACCGACGGGCGCCTCAACTTCAAGAATCCGGCTTGCTACACCTATCCTGAGGCCAATCAGTGCGAGCCTGGCGATCATTTTCGGGAGGATGAAATGCCGTCATTGAAAGCGCTGCTCGCCTATCACGTCTTTCCCTTCGAGTTCTCCAGTGCCCAGAAGTGGGCGAACGGCATCACGCTGGTCTCGCTTGGCTTATCGCTGCTGGTGTTATTGGGCGTGGCTTATCGCCGCGTGGTGCCGCGATGATTAGACCCTTGCTGGTGCTGGGCCTGCTGGCAAGCGGGGCGACACCCGCGGCAGAGGTGCTTTGTCACTACGATTACGGCGGGGTCGAGAGCCGCTTTCAGGTGAGTCCGACGACCGATCCCTACGGGGTGCCGGCAAGGCGAGTCGGGTCTTACCTGTTACTGCGCGTCGTCTGGCAGCGGGCGGTGCCCGAACTTGCGGCGGTCAATATCTACACCTATGTGGACGCCCCGGAGGGACCGGCCATCATTCATCAAGGCAGCTGGCCAGAGGCTGCGCCAAATGGTGCGCGCTACGGCTTTACCGGCCTGCAGCGGGTGTATGAGCCGATTCGGGACAGCGAAGTGCAGTACTGGTGCGAACACGCGCGTGAGGTAGCGAAATGAATTGCCGTCAACTCGCCTTCGCGCTGTGCGTATTGCTTGGTGCGGTCCCGGTGCACGCCGAAGAAACGCTGATGCTTACTTTTACCGGCGACATCATGCTGGATGATGGGCCGGGCAAAGTGGTCGCGGGCGGTCGTGACCCTTTGGTGCACTTCGCCAATTTGCTGAACGAGGCTGATTACACCATTGGCAATCTGGAATGCCCGGTGGCTGACGTGGGGGGCGCCAAGCCCGGCAAGATTTTCGCTTTTCAGGCCAAGCCCTCCAGTTTAAAAGTCGTGCAGGGGCGGTTTGATGCCGTTTCACTGGCCAATAATCACTCGAGCGACTACGGACGAGCGGCCTTTTTGCAGACGATGGCCAATCTCGATGCGGCGGGCATCAAGCATTTCGGCGGTGGGCGTGACCTGCGGACCGCGCATGTCCCACTGTGGATTGAGGCTAAAGGCCTCCGCGTTGCCGTGCTGGGTTATAACGAATTCAAGCCACGCGCGTTTGAGGCGGGTCCAGACTGGCCCGGTGTGGCCTGGAGCGAGGACGCGCAGGTCGTGGCGGATATCCGGGCGGCGCGGGCGGCCGGTGCTGATCTGGTGATTCCGTTCATGCACTGGGGCTGGGAACGCGAACCCGAGCCAACGACCCGCCAGCGCAGCTTGGCGCATCTGATGATTGATGCCGGCGCCGATGTGGTGGTCGGCGCCCATCCGCACATCACTCAGGGTGCCGAGTACTACCGCGGCAAACTGATCGTCTACAGCCTGGGCAATTTTGTTTTTGACAGCTTTACGACCGACGCGACGCGCACCGGTTGGCTGTTACGACTGGGCTTGAACCGGCAGGGCATGACGCAGTGGGATACGCGCATTGCTTTCATGGATGAGGAAGGTATTCCGCAACCTCGCCCCGGCGCTTCTAGCCCTTGCGGCAAAGCCGGTGATTCACGCGTTCAACAGTGCGCTAATCCTTGATTCCGGGTCGCGTGGCGAGTTCCGCGCTGAGCTCCAGTTCGCTACAGCAGCGGTTGCGCCCGCCATGTTTGGCGAGATAAAGCGCGCGGTCGGCGCGCTCAAAGACATCGTCGATGGTGTCGGAGGCGCGAAACTCGGCAACCCCGATGGAAATCGTTACCGGCACCGGTGAGTTCTTGAAGCGAAATTTACTGGCGGCCACGCCGGCGCGAAGCTTTTCGCCGGTCACTTTGGCGCCCTCAATAGCGGTCTCGGGCAGGATAATGGCGAATTCTTCGCCACCCATCCGACACAAGATGTCGCAGTTCCTGATTTGCTGACGCAACAGCGCCGAGACCGAAGCCAGCACCTTGTCGCCAGCGGCATGGCCGTACTGGTCGTTGATGCTTTTGAACAGGTCAAGGTCGCACATCGCCAGGGACAGCTGGCCCCCGTAGCGACGCCAGCGCGCGTACTCGCGCGCCATGCCCTCGGCATAGCCCAGACGATTAAACACGCCCGTGAGCGGATCCAGCAGCGTGAGAACATGCTGCTCCTCGAGGTCGGTGCGCAGGCGTTGCGTTTCGCTTTCCAGTTCGCGCAGCCGATGAAGGACAACTTCCATTTGAGCGCTGGCACCGCCGTGGCGGCTCTGCTCACCCCGAACGAAGTGATCGATACTCGATTCCAGATGGTCCAACTGATTGATGACCACGGGTTTCAGGGCGTCCAATTCGACTTGCTCATCAACCAGTTCGCGGATGTCGGCCACTTGCCCGAGCACCTGCTCCTGGAGGGCGCCGGCTAGGTTGGCGGCCTCGCTGTGAGTCTCTCCGCTCTGCGATACCTGACCTTTGAACTCCTCAATCCGACGAGTAAGCACTTTCAGGAATCGCCCGAGTTCGTTCATCTCGCGGATGGAGTCACCGCGTGCCTGATCCAGCAGATCGAGCAATGAGCGGACCGCGCTGCGAATATCGCTCGGCGTGGTGGCGTTATCGATCTGTTGCTGGAGTCTGGATTTCTCGCCGATAAACGGCGCCGGCAAAGCGAGATTGTCGAGCAGGTGCTGAAGCTCTTCGCGCGCCAGAGTAAGCGGCGAGCCTTCCGTCTCCACCCCCGCGTCTTTGTCCGCTAGCTGTTCGAAATAACCCGCGAGCGCGCGCCCCAACTGGCGGCTTGTTTCCAATTGCGCCTGACGGGTCAGCGGGCGGGCCAAGCGTTCCCGGTAGCCGGCGACAGTGGGCAGGCGCATCTCAGGGAGGTGCAACTCATCCAGCAGGGTATTCAGCAGCAGAAGCTCTGATGTCTCAGCGGAGGATTCTTCGCGCCGCGCACTCCGCTGGGCCAGCGTGTTGATGAGGCCGACCAGCTCACTCAGTGCGCGTTCAATCTCCGGCGCAGTACTCGCGTCACGCAGGCGATTGCGCAGGAAGCGTGTCTGTTCGGCGAACTCGCCGGCGGGCGGGGACTGGTTGAGTAATTCTGCAATTTTCTGGGTCGCTGGCGCCGGCGGCGCTGCGGTCATGCCGTTGGCGAGGACACTGTCTACCAGCCTGTCGAGCAAGCCGGGCAGTGACTCGTCGTTCGGGTCGCGCCTGAGCACGGCCCCAGCCCGCTTGATTCTTCGGTCTACTTCGGCGCTCCGACCCTCAAAACCTGCCAGCAGGCGGAAGAAGCTGGTGTGTACCTGCTTGATGCGCGAGGTCTCGTCGCTGCTACCTTTTTCAGCCGGAGAAGCCTCGGTGGGACTATTTGAGTTCGTCATACCGATAGTTGACCGGCCGCAGTTGACCTCACTAAAAGCCGCTAAGCGAGGTGTCGGCCTACAGCCGCTGTCCTCGCCTGAGTGGGCCTACTTGGCATTTCGTTCTTTGGC
>CAMCQE010000184.1 GCA_945876945.1 Klebsiella pneumoniae | reverse complement strand
CCAATTTCGAAGCGGGCGTATTTGGCGTCGCGGGCGCCGAGGGCGATGTTCTCGAAGTCGCAGAACAAAGCCATGATGCTGGTGTCGGTGGGGGCTGCCATCTGGAGAAATTTTCCCTGGCAGATCGGGGTGACCGCCGAATAAAAACTGAACCTCCATTGTAGGGGCAGGCGCCGCCCTCGCCTACCGCGCTTTCACCCGGCAAAGGCCTTCGGCATGATGCCCCTCAATCTAAAAACGAGGGGAGCACGCATGGCGACCGACATCATGATCACCGACATCACACTCGACTACCGCCCCATTGCCGAAGCGCGCGCCATGAAAGGCCTGCGCCTCGTGCTCGGCGCCTACGCCGTGCCCGGGCCCTGGCGAGAAGCCTGCAAAGGGCTTTTCTATGTGAAAAAGATTCCGTACACGCCGGTGGTGACCGCCAGCGCCGGGCGCTCCGATCTCGAATTTGGCATGGCGGAAGCCGATCGCGAGCTGCTGGAATGGACGGGTCAGGCGAGCGCGCCGGTGGCGGCCTGGAATAACGAACGCCCGGTCGCCGGCTGGATGGAGCAAATCAATCTGGCTGAACGCATCAACCCCGAACCGCCGCTGGTGCCCGAGAAACTGGCCGATCGCGCGCTGATGTTTGGCCTCGTCAACGAACTCGCCGGTGAGCACGGGTTTGCGTGGACGAAGCGGCTGGCGATTATTCATCGCGTGATGCCAACGCTGCCGCCGGGCGATCCGGCGCGCGCTTTCTGGACGCATCTTGGTGAGAAATATCGCTATACCCCCGACGGCGGGCGGCGAGCGGCGGCCCGCATGGCCGAGATCGTGAGCGCCTTGGACCAACAACTCGCCAGCGCCAAAGCGCGCGGCGAGCGATATTTCATCGGGGGACGGCTGTCGGCGCTCGATATCTACTGGGCGACGTTCGCCACCATGCTGGCGCCGCCGGCACCCGAGTTCTGCCCCATGGCAACGAGCTTTCGGGAACACTATTCAAATCCCGATCCGGAAGTGCAGGCCGCGCTCTCGCCCGCCCTGCTCGCCCACCGGGACTACATCTACAGCACCTATCTGGAATATCCGATCGTCTTTTAAGCGCACCCCGCGACTGGCTCTGGGCGAAGGGTGTCCAGCGCTTGTGGGCCGAGCCACCGCGTTTGAGGGCTGAAAAGGTTTTGCTTGTTGGGCGTTGTGCTCGCCCGTTCATGCTTCGACAAGCTCAGCACGAACGGGGGAGATGCCGAGCCACGAGCGAGGGAGATGCGGAGCCACGAGCGAGGGAGATGGCGAGCTACCAACGGATATTCCGGGCTACGGCAGAGCCCCTAACCCCGTTCGGGCTGAGCCTGTCGAAGCCTGAACGGGGAAAACGCAGAGCCACCAGAGGGAAAGATCCCGCGCCAGCGGGATGCCTCTCTTCCCACCACTCGATGCCAAAGCCCCCCAAACCCCGTTCGGGCTGAGCCTGTCGAAGCCTGAACGGGGCGGCACGGCCTTAACGGGCATGCCGACCCCAAACAGCATTGCTCAGAACGAAGCCGCTTCCAGCGCCATCATGTTCGCCGCACCAGCCTCAACCCGCGCGCGATGGACGGCGGTTTCGGGTAACTGATGGGACGCGAAGTAACGCGCGGTGATGAGCTTGTTCTCGTAGAACGTGGCGTCGGCCGGTGCGCCGTCGAGCGCCGCCAGCGCGGCGCCGGCCATCAGCAACCACTGGTGCCCCAGCGCCACCAGCCCCATCAAATGCAGATAGGCCATGGAACCGGCCGCGGCGTTATCCGGCTGCGTGAGCGCATTGCGCATCAGCCACTGGGTGGCGCCGTGGAGATCGCCCAGGGCCCGGCGCAGGCCGTCGGTAATGGGCTGCAGGCGCGATTCGGCACTCGACACGTTCAAGGCCGTTTCGATCTCCGTCAGCCACAGGCGCAGCGCCCGCCCGCCGTTCAGCGGCAGTTTGCGCCCCACCAGATCCAACGCCTGAATGCCGTTGGTGCCTTCGTAAATCATGGCGATGCGCGCGTCGCGCACAAACTGCTCCATGCCCCATTCGCGCACATAGCCGTGACCACCCAGACACTGCTGGGCGTTGGTCGCGTTCTCATAGCCTTTGTCGGTGAAGTAGCCCTTAATCACCGGCGTGAGCAGACCAATAAGGTCGTCCGCATGCTGGCGATCTTCGGGTGTTGCCGCCACCTGCGCCAAATCGACCTGCAACGCGCCCCACAGCATCAACGCGCGGGCGCCTTCGTTAAACGCGCGGTTGTTCATGAGCATGCGGCGCACGTCCGGGTGGACGATGATGGGATCGGCCTTGCCAGCGGCGTTCTTCGGCCCGGTGAGGGCGCGGCCCTGCACGCGTTCACGCGCATATTGCGCGGCGTTCTGGGTGGCGACCTCGGATTGCCCGAGGCCCTGCACGCCAACGCCGAGCCGCGCGGCGTTCATCATGATGAACATCGCACGCAAGCCCTTGTCGCGCTCACCCACCAGATATGCGGTCGCACCGTCGTAATTCATCACGCAGGTGGCGTTGCCGTGGATGCCCATTTTCTTTTCGAGGTTGCCGCAGGACACCGCGTTGCGGGCGCCGAGGCTGCCGTCGGCGTTCACGTTGACCTTGGGCACGATGAAAAGCGAGATGCCTTTCACGCTGTCCGGCGAGTCCGGCATTTTGGCCAGCACGAGATGGATGATGTTTTCCGTCATGTCGTGCTCGCCGGAGGAAATAAAGATCTTGGTGCCGGTGATGGCGTAGCTGCCGTCGGCCTGCGGCTCGGCGCGAGTCCGCAAGAGGCCAAGGTCGGTGCCGCAGTGCGGCTCGGTGAGATTCATGGTGCCGCTCCAGCGGCCTTCCAGCATGGGCGGGATAAACAGCGCCTGCTGTTCGGGCGAGCCTACGGCTTCGATCGCCGCAATCGCGCCCAAGGTCAGCATGGGATACATCGTGAAGGCCATATTGGCGCTGATGAAGTATTCCTCGAGCGCGCTCGCCACCAGATGCGGCAGGCCCTGCCCGCCAAAAGCCGGATTGCCCGCGAGCGCACCCCAGCCGGCTTCGGTGAACTGCTGGTAGGCCTCGCGGAAACCGGGCGCGGTGCTCACCACGCCGTCTGGCGAGCGGGTGCAACCGTGGCTGTCACCAATCTGGTTAATCGGTTGCAGCACTTCTTCGGCAAATTTGCCGCCCTCGGCCAGAATGGCGGCGACCAAATCGGGGGTGGCCTCGGCAAACGTGGGCAAGGCCGCGTAACGGGTCAGGCCCAGCACTTCGTTGAGGATAAAGAGACTGTCCTGGACGGGAGCCTTGTAACTTGGCATGGCACTGACCTCGTGTCGTTGTTATGCGGGCATGGTAGCCCAGATACGGCAAACATCAGGCCTTGGTTTGCCACGCTAGGCGCCTGCCCTGCGGATGATTAGAATCAACCCCATGCCGCGTTCTCCCACACCCCCCAAGCCACCCATCACCACCCGCTTCGCGGTGTCGATGGCGCGTTTCAGCAACGGCTTGCTGTGGTCCACCACCTACACCGGCACGCGGGCCGCGCTGGTGAACGCCTGCATTGTGGTGAACGAGCAATTTCCGATCCTGACCAAGGCGCGTTCCTCGGCCAATGGCGCCCACCCGGAATCCGGACGCTGGTATCTGTGGCTGGAAAATCCTCTCGACGATGAATGGAGCATCACCTATTACGGAGAGGGCTTCATCGGTGAACTCAACAAGGAAGAACTGCAAAGCCTGCAGCGCTACCTGCTCCTCGAAATGCAAATTACGGCCGAGACCATCGGCGCTATCGTGATCGAATGGCGCAAGCACGCCGACCGCCAGCATCCCTGAAGCGCCGTCCGGCGCCGGCGCGAGGCTTTGTGCCACCGCGCGCCGGCGGTGCGACCGGCACGCCAGACAGGGTCGTGCTCAGCCACGAAATGATTGTCCCGCGCGACCACCCCATCACCGCCCCCGAGGCGCTGGCCGCCGTCACCGGTCTGGCCAAGCTGCGCATTAAAGACGCCATGGAGAAAGGCGCGGTGTGGATTCAGCGCGGCTCGCGCAAGCCGGTGCGCTTGCGCCATATCACCACCCCGCTGGTGGGCGGCGACCGGCTTTCCATCCACTACGACTCGGCCATTCTCGACGCCAAGCCCGCCGCCGCGACGCGGGTTCACGACGGCAAGCACTACAGCGTGTGGCACAAACCGGCGGGGCTGCTCGTCGAAGGCTCGCGCTATGGCGATCACGCCACCCTCGACCGCCAGATCGCAGAACACGGCGAGCATCACGAAGTGCATCTGGTGCATCGACTCGACATGGAAGCCAGCGGACTCGTCGTCGCCGCCCATTCGAGCGGCGCGATGGCCAAACTCTCGGCCTTGTTTGTGGCCCGCGAAGTGGATAAGCGCTACCGGATTCAGGTGCGCGGCGATCTGCGTCCGCGCGGCACCAGCGGACGGATCGAACAGGCGCTGGACGGTAAGGCCGCCGTCACCGAATGGTTTCTCGAGCATTACGACGTTGCCGCGCATGTCTCCACCGTACAGGTGCGCATGCTGAGCGGGCGTTACCACCAAATCCGTCGCCACTTTGCGGGCATTGGCTTTCCGGTCATGGGCGACCCGCGCTACGGTCAGGGCAATAAAAATGATGACGGCCTCAAACTGGCCGCCGTTGGCATCGCTTTCAAGGATCCCTGGACGGGCGACGCCATGTGCTTCGGCGAATGCAGCGCCCTGTGAACGCCGCCTCATTTCCAGCAGCAGAGGACTTCTGGTTTCATGACTCATCCCGGCACCGATAGCTACGTCTCGCTTGCCACCTTCCGCCGCGATGGGCGTGAAGTCCGCACCCCGGTGTGGATCGCGGGGGATGGCCCCGAGTACTTCATCTTCAGCGCCGGGAATGCCGGCAAGGTCAAACGCATTCGCGCCAATCCACGGGTGCGAGTCGCGAGTTGCAATGCGCGCGGCGGCGATATCGGCGAGTGGCGCGAAGCCACCGCCCGCGTGTTGGGGACCCAGGCCGAAATTGGTCTCGCGTATGCGGCGCTCCGGCGT
>CAMCQE010000183.1 GCA_945876945.1 Klebsiella pneumoniae | reverse complement strand
ACTAAACACCCCGTAGGCAAGTGCCACCCGAGCGTGTGCCCAGCCCTTGAGTATCAGGCGCTGGTAGGCGTGCTCGCGATGCGCTTCCCACCATCTTTGCCTTCGCAACATTCGGGCCAGCAAGGTGAGCGTGGCATCGGTCATGAAGGGCGCGAAGACTATGAGCCAGCGCCACGGCGCACCGGTGCTGAGGATTCCTCGCAGCAGCAGCAGCGCAAAGAGACCGCCCAGAAAATAACTGCCTACGTCGCCCATAAAAATTCGGGCCGGCGACCAGTTCCAGTACAGAAAACCCAGACTGGCGCCGGCTAAGGCAAAGCTGGTCGCGGCGATTTCAGAGACACCGCCCGCCAGCGCCAGCGCGCCGATCCCTAGCCCGCCGAGCACGGCCTGCGAGCCGGCAAGCCCGTCACTTCCATCCATGAAGTTGTACAGATTGATAAACCAGGTCATTGCCAGGGCCAATAAGGGCACATACCAGATAGCTAAGCCGTCCGTAGGGTGCAGCGCCCAGAGTGTACTCACGCTGAACAGGCTCACGATGATCTGAACCCCGAATCGCAAGCGCGCGCTCAGCGGCTTGCGATCGTCACGCCAGCCCACATAGGCCAGCACGCCGGCGGCCAGTAGCGTGATCCCTGCGGGCAGCACGGAGTCTCCGAACCAGATCGAAGCGGCAAGCTGGACCAACAGCACCACAGGCACCACGCTCAAGCCGCCGCCGCGCGGGGTCGGCGCGGCATGCAAACTGCGGGCATTCGGCAAATCGAGTACTTGCGCACGCAAGGCGTAGCGCCGGACGGCGCCGGTGAGCACAGCGGTGCTCGCGCAACTGGCGAGAAAAATGAGCAGATAGGTCATGACTGCCGCCAGAACCATTCGCCGGTGAGGCGCATCGCCGCCGTGAGTGAGGTTTGCGGTTGCCAGCCCAGCTCCGCGCGAATCTCGGCACTCCCCACCAGCAGGGAATCTGTGAGGCGGGCGACCGCCGAGGATTTGCCGAGGGCGCGACCCGCCAATCTCAAACAGGGCGTCGGCACGGGGAGCAATCGCGCCTGCCGCCCCATGCCGGTCGCCAGCGCGCGAACCAAATCCGGCGTTGACAGCTCAATGTCGCTCAGCGGATAGGCCCGCACGCCCGCCGCGTCGCGCAACAGCGCAAGACCAATGGCGTCGGCCAGATTCCCTACAAACAGCAGGCTGCGACGATTGGCAATCGCGCCCAAGGGGAGCGGCCATGCACGGGCAATCGCGCGCATCAGCGCCAGCAGGTTGGCCTTGTTGCCAGGGCCGTAAATCAACGGTGGGCGAAGAATCGTGAGCGCGGCGTTGGCCTTCTCATAAAGCGTCGTTAGCTGCATTTCCGCCGCGAGCTTGGTCGCGCCATAAGGTCCGGTGGGAAGCAATGGCGAGTGCCGATCAAACGGCAGCGGATTCCCGCCGACATCCCGCAGCGCCTGTTCGCCATAGACCTTGCAGGAACTCAGAAACACCATGCGGCGCACGCCCGCCGCCAGACCAGCCTCGGCGAGACAACTGCTGCCGGCCACGTTCGTGGCGTGGAATTCCTGCACGGCGGCGGGCGTCGTCGCCTCCCCACGATGCGCGCGTGCCGCGAGATGAACGACTGCGTCGCAGGCTGTGAGCGCCGGGCGCCAGTCGGTACTGGCGTCAATCGCCCCGACCCCGACCACCCGCTCGGCGCCGGTAATCTCCTCAACGCCGGTCCGCGTCGCGGCCACCACGCGATGGCCCTGCGCGGCGAGATGCGCAACGACATGCTGGCCGACGAAGCCGGCAGCGCCAGTGACCAGCACGCGCATCGGGCTAGTGCCCATCAGCCCGCAACCCCAGTCGGGCGTAACAGGCCAGCGTCTGGGCATGAATCGCGGGCGCTCCAAACACTTGCTCGACCAGTTGCCTTGCTGCCGCGCCCAGCGCCGCCATTTGCGCGGGACGACTCAACAAGCCCGCAATGGCGGCCGTCAGCGCCGGCACATCGCGCGGCGGTACCAACACCCCGGTCAGGCCGTCGCGGCAAATGTCGCGACAGCCTGGCGTATCCGTTGAAACCAGCGGGCGGGCGCTCGCGGCGCCTTCAAGCAGGGATTTGGGCACCCCTTCGCGGTAAAAAGAAGGCAAGCAAATAATCGTTGCCCGCTGATACACCGCCGGCATGTCCTCGCACGCGCCCCACCATTCGGCGCCCGCCGCGGCCACCGCCGACTCCAGCTCGGCCTTTGAATAGGCCGCGGGATTGTCGGGATCGAGGCCGCCGGCCAGCACGAACCGCACCGCCGGCACCTGTTCACGCACAAGCGGGGCAGCAGCCAGAAACTCTGCCACCCCTTTTGCCCTCAGCATCCGGGCCGGCAACAGCACCATCGGCGCCGGGTCATCGGGCAATGGGCTTACCGCATAGCGATCAAGGTCGACGCCGGAGCCAGGGATCAGCATGGCGCTTGCGTGAGTGTCCACCCCGAATCGCCCCAGCAACGCCAGATCGTCGGCGTTCTGCACAATCGCAAACCCATTCGGTCGCCGCAGAATCAGGCCCAACAAAGGCCGCACCAGCATTTGAACAGTGCGCGCGAAGCCGTCGGCCGACGCAAACAGATAGCCCATGCCCGTAATGGCGTGCACAAAACGCACGCGCGGGCAGCAAAACACGGCCAGTAGCGCGAGCAGAATGGGTTTCAGCGCCACCAGATGCACCAGCGCCGGTCGGCGGTTAAGGATGAGGCGGAACAGCGCCCACATCGCGTGTAAATCTTGATGGGGATGGCGCAGCGACCGCTCGAAAGGCATCTCGATGCACTCGATACCCAGCGCCTCAATGCGATCGCGATGCGCGCCAAAGCGGGCCGCGAGGGCGACACGAAAACCGGCCTGTCGCGCGGCGCGCGCCAGTTCGGCGCGATGCGACCAGAAATACCAGTCCTCGGTCACGACGTAGAGGATGAGCGGCGAAGCATCGGGCAAGAGCGGTTTCCTTACCCGGGCTGAAGTCGGGTCGCGGTCATTTTAGGGGATGGCTGGCACGGACGGGAACGCAGCGCCTCCTTCAAACCGCCCAGCGCTCGCGCCAGGCCTCAAACATCAGCACATGCCACAGCTGATATTGCAGATTCTGCCCGCCGGCCAGATGCGCCTGCCAGGCGGCGCGAATTGGCGCCGGATGAAAATATCCGCCCTCCGCCAGACGCTGGGGCTCAAGCAAGGCTTCGGCCCAGTCGCGCAAGGGCCCACGCAACCATTGGTCGATTGGCACGGCAAAACCCCGTTTGGGACGCTCAAAAAGCTCGCGGGGCACATGGCGCGCCAGCACTTCGCGCAAAATCCACTTGCCCTGTCCTGCCCGCACTTTCCAGGCCAACGGCAGGCGCCAGGCCAGCGCCACCACGTCTGGGTCGAGAAACGGCACGCGTGCTTCCAGACTCACCGCCATGCTGGCGCGATCGACCTTGGTGAGAATGTCGCCCGGCAGGTAATGCAGGGTGTCGAGATACATCATGCGTTCGATGTCATTGCCCATCGCCGGCGCGGCCGCCGCCAGCGCCATGATGCTGGCCGGCTCACGCGCCCCGATTACCACTTCTTCTGGCGCCTGCCACAGCGAAATCAGGCGCAGGTACATCGCGAGCGGGTCGTCCACCGTGAGCAAACGCGCCAGCTTGTACAGTTTGTCGCCGGCCATGGGCTGGCGCAGCGACGCTGGCAGCACCGGACCCAACAAGCTGAAGAGGCAATCCCAGCGCGCCGGCGACACCGCGCGCAAGCCCGCAGACATCACCCGCCTCAAGGCCCGCGGGAAACCTTGCTGGCGGCGCCATAAGTCGGCTGCCACCGTGTAGCGCGAGTAGCCGCCAAAGAGTTCGTCACCGCCATCGCCGGACATCGCCACCGTCACCTGTTGGCGCGCCAGGGCAGAGACCAGAAAAGTGGGGATTTGCGAGCAATCTGCAAACGGCTCGTCGTACATCGTGGGCAGTTGCGGAATGACGGTCTGCGCGTCTTCGGCGGTCACATAAAGCTCGGTGTGCTCGGTTCCGAGATGGCGGGCGACGGCACGCGCATAGGGCGCTTCGTCGTAGTCTTGCGCGTGAAACCCGATGCTGAAAGTCTTCACCGGCCGCGCGCTCTGCGCCTGCATCAGCGCCACCACGGTGGATGAATCGATACCGCCGGATAGAAACGCGCCCAAAGGCACATCGGCCACCATGCGCAAGGCGATGGATTGGCGGAGCGCCGCTTCGAGGGCGTCGATACCGGCAGCGGGGGTGCCGGTGAAACCCCGGGAACGAGTATCGATGACCGTTCTAGACAACTGCCAGTAAGGTGTTGGATCGGGCAAGACACCCTGCTGAGGCAGGGTGAGTGTCACTGACGTCCCAGGCGGTAATTTACGGATGCCCCTATAGATGCTGTGCGGCTCGGGCACATACCCGTGCCGCAGGTACAGGGTCAGCGCATCCCGATCGATCATCGGCTTGAATTCACCGCTCGCGTGTAGCGCCTTGAGCTCGGACGCGAACAGCAGCTGCGACCCGCTCCAGCCATAGTAGAGCGGCTTCTCGCCCATGCGATCCCGCGCCAGATGGAGTTGCCGCGCCTCGCGATCCCACAGCGCAAACGCAAACATGCCGTTCAGGCGTTTGAGGGTCGCCTCCAGCCCCCACCGGGCACAGCTCTCCAGCAGGACTTCGGTGTCGGCGTGCCCGCGAAACTGCGCTCCGAGCGTCTCGAGCTCGGTGCGCAAGCTCGCGAAATTGTAGATTTCCCCGTTAAAAACCAGCACAAACCGACCGTCTCGCGAGACCATGGGCTGCGCGCCGGCCGGCGACAGATCGAGAATGGCAAGCCGCCGATGACCCAGCGCCAGCCCCGCTGAGGGATCGGTCCAGACGGCGCCGCCGTCCGGGCCTCGGTGCTGGATCGCACTCGCCATTGCCCCGCAGCGCGCTGCAAGCCCCGTCGCGTCGACCGACACTGCCAGCGACCAAATCCCGGCTAGACCGCACATCAGCGCGGGCACCGTGCGCGGCGGACGCGCTTAGCGGGCAGACAGCAGGTGTTCATACAGTGCGGTGTACTGACTGAGCGTTGCGGTCAGCAAATACTCATCGAGCATGCGCGCCCTTGCCTGTGCGCCGAGCGCCTGGCGGTCAGCG
>CAMCQE010000182.1 GCA_945876945.1 Klebsiella pneumoniae | reverse complement strand
AAGCGCTGCACGCGATTGTGTTTGACGGCGCGCTGAAAGAACGCGGCATGCCGCAGTTCAAGAACATCAGCAAGGACGATCTGGAAGCCGTGCGGCACTTCATTCGGCGTGAAGCCAGAAAGCAGAATCTGACCCCGCAGGGCTAAGGCCTCAGATCGCCCGCTCTCCCACTGGCGGCCATCGCAAGCTGGCCGCCAGCGGCGTCCCCTCGCTCATCTCTCGCGCGCCTCTCGCGCCGCTGGCACCAGACTTGCTCTTCTTCCTTCAACTCGTGGAGGGAGGGGGCATGCAACTACAACTTTTCAGAACCCTGTGGGGTCATGGCGACGACATTCATCGCGCGGCGGCAGAAGCCGCGGCGGCGGGCTTCAGCGGGCTGGAAGGCGGGCTGCCCGGCGCGCCCAACGCCAGACGGGACTTGGCGCAAGCCCTTGCAGACAGCGGTTTGGACATTATTGGCGAGATTTGTACCGGCGGGGAGGGCGACGAGTGGTGGATTCCGCGCCGTGAGGCCAGCGTCAAAGATCACCTCGCCACGCTGGAACAAGGGCTCCAGAACTGGGATGAATCAGGCTTTGCCCCGCGGTTTATCAACTGCATGGCGGGACTGGACGCCTGGACGCTCAGCCAGAGCGTGGAGTTTTTCGGTGCTGCGATGGCGCTCGGCGCACAGTTCGGGCGCACGCTGAGTTTTGAGACGCATCGCTCGCGCGCTTTCTATGCGCCATGGACCACGCTGGCCGTGGTGCGCGAATTGCCCGAGATAAAGATCACCGCCGATTTCAGTCACTGGTGCGTGGTGGCCGAACGGCTGATCGACACCGAGGAAGAAGCGCTCGAAGTGGTGACCCCGAGAGTGCATCACATTCAGGCGCGGGTGGGTTATCCCCAAGGCCCCCAGGTGCCGCACCCGGCAGCGCCGGAATATCGCGAATGTCTGGAAGCGCATCAGCGTTGGTGGGAGCGGATCTGGCAGTCGCAGGTGATGCGAGGCTATCAGGTGAGCACCATGACGCCGGAGTTTGGCCCCAATGGGTATCTGCAAACCCTGCCGTTTACGGGCCGCCCGGTGGCGGACCTGTGGTCGCTCAATCTGTGGATGGGCCAGACCGAGCGCGCACATTTCGAGTCCGCGATAGGTGCGCCCGCTACACCGTTTGCAAATACCAGTCGTAGTCTTGAGTCGTCACTTCACCCATGAACTGGCGGCATTCAAAGCGCTTCACCGCGCTGTAGACCTCGACCATGCGCGGCGTGAGGTAGTCCTGGGCCAGCTTGGAGTGCGCAAAGCGCTCGATGGCTTCGGGCCAGAACTGCGGTAAGGCCGCGGCGAGGCCGGCCTCATAGCCGTTGCCGGCCACCGGCGGGCCGGGATCAATCTGCTGAGTCAGGCCGTGATGCGCGCCGGCCAGCACTGCGGCGGCGGCCAGATAGGGGTTGGCGTCTGCCCCGCAAACCCGATGCTCCACATGGCGACTGCTGGCCGGCCCGGTGGGGATCCGCAGCGCCACGGTGCGGTTATTGATGCCCCAGGTCGGCTTGAGTGGTGCGTAACTGTTGGCGCTGAAGCGGCGATAAGAATTGGCGTGCGGCGCGAAGATGGCCATGAAGTCCGCCGCCGTGGCGGCCATGCCGCCGATGGCGTGACGCAAGGCCGGGGTGCCGGCAGCATCTTCGGCGGCGAAAATGTTGTTGCCTTGCGCATCGTTGACGCTCAAATGCAGGTGCATGCCCGAACCCGAGGCGGCGGCGAAGGGCTTGGCCATGAAACAGGCGAGATAGCCGTGCTTCTGCGCAATACCTTTGATGAGCCGCCGAAACATCACGCCTTCGTCCAGCGCGCGTAGCGTATCGGCACGATGCAGCAGGGTGATCTCCAACTGTCCCGGACCAAACTCCGAAATCGCCGTCTCGGCCGGTAATTCCTGCACATCGCAGGCGCGATAGAGGTCGTCGAAGAACGGCGCCAGCGCCTCGATTTCTTCCAGACAATACACATGCGGATGCGCCCCGCGCGGCGTGACCGGCAGCGGCGGGCGCCGCGTGGCGCTGTCGCCTTGCAGGAGATAGAACTCAAGTTCGACCGCCATGACCGGCGTGAGACCGTCGGCCTTGAAACGCTCCACCGTACGCATCGCCGCGAGCCGTGGGTCGGTGACGGCCGAGGGCATGCCGAGTGCCGGGTCGAGCATCACCAGCACCTGCGCCGTGGGGCCGGGCAGCCAGGGGCAGCGGACCAGCGTGCCGGGCACCGGGAACAGCAGGCAGTCCATATCGCCCACTTCCCACAGCAGGCCGGTGTTTTCGACATCTTCGCCCCGCAGCGTGAGCGCGGCGCTGGAACTCGGTAGCGGGCGGCCCTCTTCGTACAGCGCAGGGAGTTCGTCCGGTCGCAGCGACTTGCCGCGCTGTACGCCGTTATTGTCGGCGTGAAGCATATGGATGTGCCGGATGTCGGGATTGCGCGCCAGAAACTCCAGGGCCTCGGCGAGAGGGGCGCGGTGCGCGGTCATAGCAGTCTCCGGAGATTGATTCAGATGGCGCGTTAGCGCGGGGTTTCGCCGAGTTCGGTCAAACAGGCGTCGAGGCCGTCGACCAGCGCCTCAACATCGTCGAGGCTGGTGGCCGGGCTCATCAGGGCCATGTTGTGGAAGGGCGTGAGCACCACGCCACGATTGAGCAGATACAGCTGGATTAAGCCTTCAAGGCCGGCGTCAAAGCCGCTGGCCGCCTCCCGCGCGGTGCGCGGGGCGCAGTCGGTGTACTGCAGTTCGCTGCGCGCGCCGAGCACGCTTAAGGTCCAGTCGAGCGCGTGACGATCAAGCACCTCGCGCACCCGCTCCGCGTAGTGAGCCGTGCGGTCGAACATGCGGGCGTAGTGCGCCTCGGTCATCAATTCCGTGAGCGTGGCGTGCAGCGCGGCGATTTGCAGCAGGCTGCCGGAGAGCGTGGTGCCAATGCCGGTGCGGCCGGGCCCGGCCTCGCGCCAGGCCTGATGCATGCGGCCCGCGAGCGATTCGGTCACGCCGTACACGGCGCAGGGCACGCCGCCGGCGATGGCCTTGCCGATCACCATGGCGTCCGGCGCGAGACCAAAAGCGCCGGTATAGCCCTGTGGGCCGGCCGACAGCGTGTGGGTTTCGTCGATTAACAGCAGCGTGCCGTACTGATGGGTGAGGTCGCGCAAGGCGGTGTGAAAGCCGGGGTCTGGCAGCACCATGCCGCAGTTGGTCAGGGCGGGTTCGCACAGCACGGCGGCCACGTCGCCCGGGGCCAGCGCGTCGCGGAGTGCCTCTACATCGTTGAACGCCACCACCCGGGTCGTGCGGGTGACGTCGGTAACGCGTCCGACCTGTCCCGGTAGGGCCTCCGTATGGCCGTTGGCGAGTTCGACCTGGGTGTCGTCCACCGCGCCGTGATAGCAGCCATCAAACACCAGTACGACCGAGCGCCCGGTCGCCGCGCGCGCCCAGCGCAAGAGGAACCGATTGGCGTCTGAGGCGGTGGTCGCGATTTGCCACTGCGCGAGGCCGAACTGTCTGGCGAGCAACTCGCCGACTTCCGCCGTGGCGGCGGCGGGCAGCATCGCCGAGAGTCCGTGAGCCACCTGTGCGCTGAGCGCCTCTGCGAGCGGGGCCGGGCTGTGGCCGAACATCGCGGCGGTGTCGCCCAGACAGAAATCGGCGTAAGGCCTGCCGTCGACGTCGGTCAGGCGCGCGCCCTGCGCTTTGGCGATCGCGAGCGGAAACGGCAGTGGCCAGTCCTGCATCCAATGCAGCGGTGCGCCCGTAAACCAGTGCGTGCTGCGGGCAGCCAGCGCGGCCGAGCGCGGATGCTGCTGGGTGTAGAGGGCTGCTTCGCGGTCCGACAGGGCTTTGATCGCCGCAATGGGGTAGGGCTGGTGTTTGGTCGGCTCACGCATGCGGCCATGATAAACCGGGGCCGCAGTCTGCGGCGGTCGAATCCACATAAAAGCGCAGAAAAACCGCATTGCTGCGCGTGGCAATCTGCGCGTCTTGCGATCAAACTTCGCCAATCTCGCGCGGAGTCTAACGATGAGCCTCAATTCCCTGCCCAAAGTGGACGGCTACGCCATGCCGGCTGAGTGGGCGCCCCAGGCGCAAGTCTGGATGGCCTGGCCGGAGCGGCCGGACAACTGGCGCGATAGCGGCGCGCCGGCGCAGCAGGTGTTCGCCACCGTCGCGAACACGATCGCCGAGCACGAGCCGGTGAGCATGGTGGTTTCTGCGCAGCAGTATTCACGGGCCCGCGCGGCCCTGAGCGCCGCCGTGCGGGTGGTGGAAATGAGCACGAATGACGCCTGGATGCGGGATATCGGTCCTACGTTTGTGGCGCATGCGAAGGGTGAGGTGCGCGCTGTCGACTGGACGTTCAACGCCTGGGGCGGCTTTAACGGGGGGCTCTATGCGCCCTGGGACGCGGACGACGCGGTGGCCGCGAAAATTGCTGAACTCGAGCGCGTGGCCTGCTATCGGGCGCCCTTCGTGCTGGAAGGCGGGGCGATTCATGTGGACGGCGAGGGCACCTGTCTCACCACCGAAGAGTGCCTGCTCAATCCCAATCGCAATCCGGACTTATCGCGCGAACAGATCGAACAGCACCTGCGGGACTATCTGGGCGTGGACACCGTGCTGTGGCTGGGGCGCGGCGTGCTCGACGATGAAACCGATGGGCACGTGGACAATCTCTGCTGCTTTTTACGCCCCGGCGTAGTGGCGTTGACCTGGACCGATGACCCGAGCGACCCCCAGTACCCCATTTCGCTCGATGCCTTCCAACGCCTGCAGGCGACGCGCGACGCGCGGGGGCGTGCGCTCGACATCATCAAACTGCCGATGCCGCGCACGCCGGTGATGATGTCTGCCCGCGAGGCCGCCGGGGTGTTGGCGGTGCCGGGCTCACAGCCGCGCGGCGCGAAGGTGCGTCTTGCCGCCTCGTATGTGAATTTTCTGATCTGCAATGGCGCCATCATCCTGCCCGCGTTCGGCGACCCCAACGACGCGCTGGCGCGCTCGATGCTGGCCGAGCAGTTTCCTGGGCGGGAGATTCGGCAAGTGCCGGGACGAGAGATTTTGTACGGCGGCGGCAACGTGCACTGCATTACGCAGCAGCAGCCCTCAAGCGGTGGGTGAGGGCCGCAGACGCGGATTGGCCGCGATGGTTTTGCTGACCGGACACTGCGCGGCGGC
>CAMCQE010000181.1 GCA_945876945.1 Klebsiella pneumoniae | reverse complement strand
CTCGAAATCGAACAGGTGCCCGGCCATCCCCAGCACGCGGCGCGCGAAGTGTTTCAGCAACTACCGCACCCCGAACTGGGCAGCACGCCCATCGCCCGCTCGCCGTTCCGTTTCTCCAGTGCAGAAAACAGCATTCCGTTTCGCGCGCCCTATCTGGGCGAACACAACGAAGAAATCTTGCGCGAGCGGCTGGGCTACAGCGACGCCCAAATTGCCGCGCTCTACGGCGCAGGATCAATCGTGAAGGACGCGAAACTCGCCAACTTGCGGGCAGCGGGGAAGGTGGCGGAAGGGTGAATTGGGGGTCAGCGTAAAAGCTATTCGAGCTTGCGCCGACTCCAGAATCCCCGAACACGGGGTTAAGTTTTCTATCTCTCTACAAGCTTCTTAACTGCATGTCCCACTTCGAACTCGCACAGATCAATATCGCGCGCTTCGTTCAGCCG
This sequence comes from Klebsiella pneumoniae, assembly GCA_945876945.1. Taxonomy (GTDB): domain Bacteria; phylum Pseudomonadota; class Gammaproteobacteria. The sequence continues at coordinate 4,776 of CAMCQE010000181.1, read as the reverse complement.
AAGGAGCATTCCTCGAACCTGCCGTTCATGGACGCGCTGGATGCCGTGAATGCGGAGGCCGAGGCGTCGCCCGGTTTTCTCTGGAGGCTGGTAGGAGACGGCAATAACGCCACGGATGTGGAAGCGGTGCCCGGCGATGCCCGCCTGATTGTGAACATGTCTGTATGGTCGGACATGGCCTCGCTCAGTGCCTTCGCCTATCGCAACACGCCCCATGTCGCGGTCTTCCGGCGCAAACATGAATGGTTCGAGCCGATGGCGGTATCGCTGGCGCTCTGGTGGGTGTCGGCGGGGCATCGCCCGGCTGCAGCGGAAGGCATAGCGCGGCTCGAAAAGCTGGCAAGGCTGGGCCCAACACCCGAAGCCTTCACCTTCAAATCCCCTTTCCCGCCGCCGGTTGGCCACTGGTAGGGTCAGCGTAAAAGTTATCCGGTCTTGCGCTGGCCCCAAACTTCCACCCACAGCGCTCGCGGCCCGTTCAGGCTTCGACAAGCTCAGCCCGAACGGGGGTTGGGGCTTTCCAGCGCAATCTGCCGTTTGCACTGAGCCTGTCGAAGTGCCAGTGATGGCGCGCAAATAAGTGGTGCTCGCCGCTCCTGCCAGACACCGGTCAGCAGCACTCGAAGGGATTTCAAGTCGCAATCGCGTATGCAAGCGATCCCGCTTTTGTCCCTGACTTTGTTGCGGTGATAGCCTTCGCGAATGAAGGTGAGCGATGCGCTTCGTCTACGGCAAGAAGACGGCTGGTGGCTGGTCGCCACGCGCGGCAGTCATCGTCCGTTCAAACACCCGACGAAGCCAGGCCGGGTGACTGTTCCGGGCAAGCCCAGTGACGACCTTGCGCCCGGCACTTTCAACAGCGTTTTGAAGCAGGCTGGACTCAAGTAGCGAGGAATCCCATGCGGTATGCCGTTGTCATCGAGCAAGCAGAAGGCAACTACTCCGCCTTTGTGCCGGACCTTCCGGGCTGTGTCGCTACCGGCAACACGTTGCCAGAAATCGAGCAGCAGATTCGTGAAGCGATTGCGTTCCATCTGGACGGTTTACGGGAGGATGGTCTGGAGATCCCCAAGGCACTCAGCACGGTCGACTATGTTGAGGTGGCGGCCTAAGCCCCCTAAGCACGTGCGGGCTCCGCGTAAAAGCTGTTCGGGCTTTCGCTGACCACTAAATCCCACCCACAGCGCTCGCGGCCCGTTCAGGCTTCGACGAGCTCAGCCCGAACGGGGTTAGCGTTTGCCAGTGCACTCCGCCGTTCGCACTGAGCCTGTCGAAGTGCGCGTCGTGGCACTCAAATCTGGGGAGCGGGTCCACCCGCGGCACTGCAATCCGGCCCGCATTGATCCATTTCGCCCACAACTCACGTAGGCTTTCAGGTAGCGCCATTTCGCGCCCACGCATCGCGTCCGCCCGTCTCGCCCGCCCCCGCCTGTCCTCAGGTGATGGCAAAGCCGCCGGCCGCTTCGAATATTTCTGGATTCAGGACTTCCCGCATGAGCAGCACCGACACCAACAACCACTACGAAATCGTCATCATCGGCGCCGGGTTCTCCGGCGTGTATCAGCTCTACCGCCTGCGCGACCTTGGCTTTCGCGTGCATCTGGTAGAAGCCGGCGCGGGCCTGGGCGGCATCTGGCACTGGAACTGTTATCCGGGCGCGCGCGTGGACACCCACTGCGACATCTACCAGTTCTCGCGCGAAGACCTGTGGCGCGACTGGAGCTGGAGCGAGCGCTTTCCGGGCTGGGCCGAGATGCGGCGCTATTTCGACTATGTGGATGAAAAACTCGGCCTCTCGCGCGATGTGAGCTTTAACACCCGCGTTGAGCACGCGGAGTTTGATGAAGCCAACCAGCGCTGGCAGCTGTCCACTAATCAGGGCACAGCGCTCAGCGCGAACTTTGTGGTGGTGTGCACCGGCTTCGGCTCCAAGCCCTACATTCCCGAACTGAAAGGCATGGAGAACTTCACCGGCGAAGCGCACCACACGGCGCTGTGGCCGCAGACCGGCGTGGAGCTTGCGGGCCGCCGCGTAGGCATCATCGGCACCGGCGCAAGCGGCATTCAGGTGGCGCAGGAAGCCTCCAAGGTCTCTACGCACGTCACCGTGTTCCAGCGCACGCCGAACATGTTCCTGCCCATGGGCCAGCAGCAGCTCACGGCGGAAGACAACGCGCGCATGAAGACCACCTGGCCGACCAGCTTCCAGCGGCGCGGCGAGTGCTTTGGCGGGTTTGATTTCGACTTCATGATGAAGTCGGCGCTGGAGTACTCGAAGGAAGAGCGCGACGCCATTTACGAACGGCTGTGGGCGGCCGGCGGCTTCAATTTCTGGCTGGGCACTTTCTTCGACATCTTCACCAACGAAGAAGCCAACCGCACGGCCTACGAGTTCTGGCGCAACAAGGTGCGCGCGCGCATTAAAGACCCCAAGCTCGCCGACATGCTGGCGCCGATGGAGGCGCCGCATCCCTACGCCGTGAAGCGGCCGTCGCTCGAGCAGTGGTATTTCGATCTGTTCAACCGCGACAACACCACGCTGGTGTCTTTGAAGGAAACCCCCATCGAAGAAGTGGTGGCCAACGGCGTGCGCACCAGCGCCGGCGTGCACGAGTTCGACCTGCTGGTGTTTGCCACCGGCTTCGACGCGGTGACCGGCGGCCTGACCAGCATGAATATCCTGAGCGCCGACCGCAGCACCACCATCAAGGACAAATGGCGCAAAGGCGTGCGCACCCAGTTGGGCGTGGCGACCTCGGGCTTCCCCAATCTGCTGTTTAGCTACGGCCCGCAGGCGCCGACCGGTTTCTGCAACGGCCCGTCCAGCGCGGAATATCAGGGCGAGTGCATTGTGGAACTGCTGGCGCACCTGCGCGCGCAGGGCCATCGCCGCATCGAAGCCGAGCCGGCGGCCGAAGAACACTGGCGCGACCACATCATGGAACTCGCCCAGCACACGCTCTTCCCTAAAGCCGATTCCTGGTACATGGGCGCGAACATCCCCGGCAAACAGCGCGAAATGCTGATGTACCCCGGCGGGCTGCCGAAATACCTCGAAGAGTTCAAAGCCTGCAAGGAAAAAGGCTACGCGGGCTTCCGCCTGAGTTAAGGGCGGCGCAGGTCGCGGCCAGCGGGGCGTGGCGGGAGACACCGCCCCGCCCCGCACAAGGGAAGCAGCGGCGTATGACTTACCAGACACTCACGGTCGAGCAGCACGGGCACATCAAGCTCATCCGGTTTAACCGGCCGGCGCGGGCGAACGCCATCAACTACGAGATGCTGGTGGAGCTCGAAGCCTGCGCGTTTGCCCTGCGCGACGATGCCCATACGCGGGTGGTGATCTTTACTGGCGAAGGCCGGCACTTCTGCTCGGGCGCCGACCTCGACGATGAATCGCTGTTTGCAGGCCCGCTGGTCTTGAAGCGGCGACGTTTGCAGGCCGGCGCCCGCGCCATTCGCGCCCTGCAGGGCATCGACCAAATCACCCTCGCGGCCTGGAACGGCGCGGCGATGGGCGGCGGCGCCTGTTTTGCCACCGCGCTGGATTTTCGGATTGGCGCCGCCGACTGCTTCATGCAGTACCCGGAAATCGATATTGGCGTGAATTTAACCTGGCAGAGCTTGCCGCTGATTACCCACCTTGTGGGGCCGGCGCGCGCCAAGCGGCTGGTGGCCGGCGGCGAACGCGTGATGGCGCCCACCTTGCTCGACTGGGGCGTGCTGGAAGCCATTGCGCCTGCCGACCAACTACTCCCTTATGCGCTGGATTTTGCCGAGCGCTATGTCCACAAACCGCCGGTCGCGGTGCAGATGATCAAGCAGAGCGTGAACCAGATTGTGTCCCCGCTCGATCAGGGGCTGTTCCATATGGATGCGGATCAGAATCTGCTGACCCGTCAGACGGATGATCACCTGGAAGCGGTGGCGGCGTACCGGGGCAAGCGGCCGCCGCGATTTAGCGGGGATTAGGCGCGAAGCGCCACTCGCGGCGCCGCGTGTCGAAGAGCAATCGGGGTCAGCCCTCGACCGCCCGATCGACCAGAGTCGACCAAGCGCCGATCGAGAAGAAGTGACTGTAGACCAGCGGTAGCCAGCCCTTGTGCCGCCATGCCAGAAAGGTTTCGTCGGGCAGTTGGTCGAAGCGGGTGCTATCGATCACTTTGAAGCCCGACAGGCTCATGCGCTGGCCATCGTTGAGGCTGACGTCGGCACGGTGTTCGATTAGGAGGTCGGCCCCGGCCAGCGTGCGGCCCAGCTCGGCGGCCAACTGGTGCTGGGCATGATAGTCACGGCAAAAGCCAAGGACGCCTCGGGTGAAGGCAGTCGCCTCACTGCCGGCATCAAACAAGGGGTTTTCTTGCCCCTCCACTAATACATCAGCCGCTTCGTCCACGCACAGCGTCAGTTCAGTGCGCGAGTCATTCTCCACAAAAATGAACGGATAGCGCCGCACATAGGCCGGCACGTAAGTCCCCGCGCGCCAGCGGCCTTCGCTGTCCACGAACATATTCTTCTGGTGCCGCAAGCCCAGAATAGCCACTGGGTGCGGCGTCGCCTCGTCGCTGAAGACGACCGGATAGTGGCGAGCCGCCAGTGGAATCTCTTCGGCAACGAGCGGGATGGCGTTGGTATCGGCGGCGAAGCGAAAGTCGTTCGATACCCGCAGCGACCGGTTACCGTGCGCTGCCGGGGTTAGCACGCGGGGGGTCTTGTAGAACAGAGGGAGCGCGGATTCGGTCATACGTTTGTCCTGCAAGGTGCGGTGTCGCTGGAAG
>CAMCQE010000180.1 GCA_945876945.1 Klebsiella pneumoniae | reverse complement strand
AAAGCGGGAGTTCGGTAGCACCGGCGTAGAAATCGACGGTGACCGGAGAGTGATTACGGGCATGCAGGGCAAGACCCAACAAGGCAAAGAGAAGGGCAACTACGGAATAGAGAATTCTTCGCACCGCATGTGCCTCTCGCTGTTAGCCTGCGACCAGCACCCTTCAGCGCTCAATCGTCGTCATCGTCGTCGTAGTCGTCGTTGTAGCCGGCGGCGCGACGACGTTCTCGCGCGGCTTCCAGAGTCGCCTCGTCCAGCGCATTGACGCGCTCCCGCAACTCTTTGCCGGGCTTGAAGTGCGGCACATATTTGCCTGGCAGAGACACGGGGTCGCCGGACTTGGGGTTACGCCCCACACGGGGTGGGCGGTAGTGCAGGGAAAAACTGCCAAAGCCGCGGATTTCGATCCGCTCGCCCGTCGCCAGCGTCTGCGCCATGTGTTCCAACATGGTTTTGACCGCTAGTTCTACGTCGCGGTAGCCCAGTTGGACCTGCTTGCGAACCAGAATCTCGATTAGTTCTGATTTTGTCATTCTTGTTCTCGAACTAACGGTTACCGCCCGCGGTTGCCCACGGGCGGTGACCTGACACCCGCCAAGCCGGGATTACTTCTCGAGTTGCTCCTTGAGCAGGTCGCCCAGGCGCGTTCTCGGGCCATCGTTGTCGGCGCTATATTCTTCCAGCGCGGTCGCTTCGTCCTCGTTCTCCTTCGCCTTGATGGAGAGATTGATGACGCGACGCTTGCGGTCGACACCGATAATCATGGCTTCAACTTCTTCGTTCTCGCGCAGCACTTTGCGGGCGTCGTCCACCTGATCGCGGGAAATCTCGCTGGCGCGAAGCACGCCTTCGATGCCATCGCCGAGATTGATGGTGGCGGACTTGGCATCCACCGCCACGATCAGGCCGGTCACCACCGCGCCCTTGGCGTTGGCAGCCAGATAGCCAGAGAACGGATCCTGCGCCATCTGCTTCACGCCGAGCGAAATGCGCTCACGTTCTGCATCGACGGCCAGCACGACGCTCTCAAGTTCGTCGCCCTTCTTGTAGTTGCGCACGGCTTCTTCACCGGCGATGTCCCATGACAGGTCGGAGAGGTGCACCAGGCCGTCGATCCCACCGTCGAGGCCGACAAAGATGCCGAAATCGGTGATGGATTTGATAACACCGACCACGCGGTCGTTCTTGTTGTGGGTGGCGGCGAATTCCTCCCACGGGTTGGACTTGCACTGCTTCATGCCGAGCGAGATGCGGCGACGGTCTTCGTCGATATCCAGCACCATGACTTCGACTTCCTGCGACAGATGAACCACCTTCGAGGGGTGAACGTTCTTGTTCGTCCAGTCCATTTCGGACACGTGCACCAAACCTTCGACGCCCGGCTCGATCTCCACAAAGCAACCGTAGTCCGCAATGTTGGTGACCGTACCGAACAGGCGGCTGTGCTCCGGATAGCGGCGGGAAATATCGACCCACGGGTCTTCGCCAAGCTGCTTCAGGCCGAGCGACACACGGGTGCGTTCGCGGTCGAACTTGAGCACTCTGACCTGAATTTCCTGGCCGATGGCGACCACTTCGGACGGATGCTTGACGCGGCGCCATGCCATGTCGGTGATGTGGAGCAGGCCGTCGATACCGCCGAGGTCGATGAACGCGCCGTAATCGGTGAGGTTCTTGACCAAACCCTTGGTGACCGCGCCTTCGGTGAGGCTTTCGAACAGCGCTTCGCGCTCGGCAGAGTTTTCGCTTTCGACGACGGCGCGGCGGGACACCACAACGTTGTTACGCTTGCGGTCAACTTTAACCACCTTGAATTCAAGCGGCTTGCCTTCGAGGTAGCTGGTATCGCGCACCGGACGCACGTCGACCAGAGAACCCGGGAGGAAGGCGCGAATGGTCTCGATGTCGACGGTGAAACCGCCCTTGACCTTGTCGCTGATGATGCCGGTGACGCTCTGGCCGGCTTCGCAGGCTTTTTCGAGTTCGTCCCACGCTTTGGCCCGTTTGGCCTTGTCGCGTGACAGACGGGTTTCACCGTTGCCGTCTTCTACGCTGTCGAGCGCCACATCGACTTCATCGCCGACGCTGACTTCGAGCTCCCCTTTGGGATTACGGAACTGTTCGGCGGGGATCACCCCTTCCGATTTAAGTCCTGCATTAACGACGACGAAATCCGGGCGGATTTCAATGACGCGGCCCTTGACGATGGTGCCCGGGCGCATCTTGGCGGCAACTTGGCTGCTTTCAAACAGCTCGGCAAAACTCTCCGACATATTTACCTGACTTTTATAGTTGGCGACGGGTGAACGGCGCTGGCGCGTCATGCGGCAACACTCACGCTCTTGACCCGAAGTTTGGGTTAAGGGTTAAAGAATAGTCATCCGCCGCGTCAGGCCAGCCGCCGCTCGCGCAGTAGCTGCCGTACACGGTCTTCCACTTCGGAAATCCCGAGTCTTGTGGTGTCGAGGATGATGGCGTCGGGAGCGGGTTGGAGCGGCGCAATTGCGCGCTGCTGATCCCGTTGATCGCGGCGGCGGATGTCCTCAAGGAGCGCCGCGAGGTTAACACTCATCCCCTTATCACTCAACTGCTTATAGCGCCTCTCGGCGCGGGCCTCGGCGCTCGCGGTCAAGAAAATCTTCAACGCCGCATCGGGAAAAATCACCGTGCCCATATCCCGTCCGTCGGCGACCAGTCCGGGGGCCTGACGAAAGTTGCGCTGGCGGTCGAGCAAGGCGGTGCGCACTGCGGGCAGGGCCGCAACGATCGACGCGTGGGTGCCGGCCTCCTCGGTCCTGATGCGAGCAGAAACATCCACGCCATCGAGAACCGGGCGGAATTCACCGTCCTGAATGCTGAAGGTCACCGGCAAGGCCAGCGCCACGGCCGCGACGGCGGGTTCATCCTCCAGCGCAAGGCCGAGGTCGCCGGCCCTCAAGGCCACAAGGCGATACAGCGCGCCGCTATCGAGAAAATGCCAGTTCAGGGCTTGCGCCAACACCGCGCACAGCGTGCCCTTACCGGTACCGCTGGGTCCGTCGACCGTCAGCACCGGAATCGATGTGCTCATAATTTGAGGCCGGCGCGGCGGGCAAGTGCGACAAAACTCGGGAATGAGGTGGCAATGGTGGCCGCGCCCCGGATGCGCACCGGGGCGCTGGCGCGCAGGGCGGCCATGGCAAACGACATGGCGATGCGATGGTCGCCGTGGCTATCCACCGTCGCGGCGGCGAACGCACCGCCTTCAATGGCGATGCCGTCATCGAAGGTCTCCGCGTTGATGCCGGCGGTGAGAAGGCCGCTGGCCATGGTGGCGATGCGATCGCTTTCCTTGTGCCGGAGTTCCTCGGCGCCCCGCACCCGCGTGACACCCCGCGCACAGGCCGCGGCAATGAACAGAATGGGGAATTCGTCGATCGCCAGGGGCACCAGCGCAGGGTCGACATCAATCCCGCGGAGGTCGGCGCTGCGCACGCGAAGGTCGGCGACCGGTTCGCCGCCGACGGTGCGCTCGTTCAGGCGTTCGATGTTCGCGCCCATCTGCAGCAGGATGTCGAGCACCCCGGTGCGAGTGGGATTAACGCCGACGTTAGTGAGCAGCAGGTCGCTGTCTGGCGCGATACTCGCCCCAACGATGAAAAATGCGGCGGAAGACAAATCGGCCGGCACGGTAATCGGGCTGGCCCGCAGCCGCTGCCCTCCGCGCAGACTCACCTGCGGCCCGGCCACTTGCACCTCGACACCGCAACCGGCGAGCATGCGTTCGGTATGGTCGCGGGTCGGGGCGGGCTCGATCACCGTGGTTTCCCCCTCGGCAAACAAACCGGCGAGAAGGACTGCGGACTTGACCTGCGCGCTCGCCACCGGCATCTCAAAGCGTATGCCGTGCAAGGGATGGCCCGGCTCGATCCGCAGCGGCGGTGTGCCTTTTTCGCCGGTATGAATGACCGCACCCATTTGCCCTAGCGGGTCGGTGACGCGGCGCATGGGCCGCCGTTGCAGTGAGGCATCACCGCTTAAAGTCGCCGCGATGCCGTGGCCGGCGAGGATGCCGCTGAGGAGCCGAATCGAAGTTCCCGAGTTGCCCATGTCGAGGTCATGAGTGGGCGCCTTGAGCCCATTCACGCCACGGCCGTGCACGCGAATCAGCCGGCCCTCTTCCAGCTCCTCAATCTCCACCCCCATCGCGCGAAACGCGCCCATGGTGGAGCGCACGTCTTCGCCGAGCAGACAGTCGCGAATCTCGGTGACCCCGTCCGCCAAAGCCCCCAGCATCACCGCGCGGTGGGAAATCGATTTGTCGCCCGGGACCTGGACGGCGCCGGAGAGACGACCGCCGGGTTGAACCAGCAATTCTTCGGTGTTGTTCATGCGCGGCCACTCCTCGTCATAAAGTCATCCCGCGCCTGTTTGGCGCGCGCGAACGCCGCCTCCAGCGCACTGCCGTCACCCCGTTCCAAGGCCTCGCGCAAGCTGCCCAGCGAGCGCTCAAACCGGTCGCACATCGCAATCAGCGCGGGCGCGTTGGCCAGCGCGATATCACGCCACATCGGCGGATTGCTGGACGCAATGCGCGTGAAATCACGGAAGCCACCGGCAGCGTAGTCGAACACATCCACCGGGGTTTCCATCTCCAGCAGGCAGTTCACCATCGCGTAGGCCAAGAGGTGCGGCAGATGGCTGGTGGCAGCAAGCACCTGATCGTGCAAGTCAGGATCCATATTGAGCACGGTGGCGCCGGCGGCCTCCCACATGCGCGTCACGCGCGATAGCGCGTCCGGTGATTGTTCGGGAATGGGGGTAAGAATGACCCGGTGCCGCTCAAACAAGCGCGCGTTTGAAGCCTCTACGCCACTTTTTTCAGCGCCGGCGATGGGATGCCCCGGCACAAATCTGGGCAGCGCAGCGGTACTCAGCGTGGCGCGCGCGGCGGCGACCACACAGGCTTTGGCGCTGCCGACGTCGGTCACAACAGCGGCCGGATCCAGCGCCGGCGCGATGCGGGAGAGGATGTCCTGAGTCGCGCCCAGCGTTACCGCAACCACCACCATATCGGCGCCCGCAACCGCCTTGGCGGGGTCAGATTCGGCGTGGTCAATCACACCAAGCTCGATCGCGCGGGCCAGATTGCCAGGGTCGCGACCACACCCCACCACCCGCCTGACCAGGCCTGCGTCGCGGAGCGCACGCGCCAACGAGCCGCCGATCAGCCCGACGCCAATAATGCAAAGCGTATCAATCATGAAAAATGT
>CAMCQE010000179.1 GCA_945876945.1 Klebsiella pneumoniae | reverse complement strand
GCTTCGCCGCCGTATGCGGTTGCCGCACGCAGGGCTTCCCAGGGCTGCATCCCGAACAGGTTCACCATGTGTTCGAGATCGCGACAGTCGGTGCCAATCGGGATCCAGGCAAAACCGTAGTCGCCAAACGGCAGCACGCGAATGCCGGCCTTGTGCATTTTCTGCATGTTCGCGCAGCCGGCTTCGAGTTCGCGCTTGTTGCCGATTTGCGTGGCGACTTCCTCAGTGATCCCCCAGGCCTGCGCCTCAAAAGTAGTGTTGTAGCGGGCCGCGATCGCCGGCGTGACGAAGTGCTTGTTCGCGTGCTTGGCCAGCAATTCGATGGTGGCGTCGGTGGCAAACGTGGCGTGATTAATAAACGCCACACCGTACTTGATGCACTGACGCACGCCGCTGTCGGCGTGGGCGTGGGCGGCCACGCGCTTGCCGAGATTGAGCGTGGTTTCACAGATGGCGCGGACTTCGTCTTCGGTCATCGGGTTGCATTCACCACCCACCTTTCCAAACGTGAAGCTATCGCCGGCGTTATTGAACTTCACGATATCCACGCCCTCGCGAATCATCTGGCGCACGGACTTGCGAAACTCCTCCGCGCCGTTGCACACCAGACCAATGGACGGCACAAAACGGTCGAGGCGGGAGTCGTCGCCCACGCCGCCGCTGACGGTGTATTCCGGCGTGCAGGCCAAAATCCGCGGGCCCGGAAACTGACCTTTGTTGACGGCGTTACGCGCCACCAGTTCGAGGCGCGGTTTGGCCGAGGCCATGCCAATCACCGCGGTAAACCCGTGGTCGAGATAGGTGGCCGCGTTGCGCATCGTCACCAGCATGTTTTCTTCGACCGGCAAGGCGGTGATGTCGGCCAGACTCACCGCATCGTTGTAGGTGAAATGGCAGTGCGGGTTGATGAGGCCTGGCATGAGGGTCTTGCCCGCGCCGTCGATCACTTCCACGCCGGAGTCGCGCGGCAGCTGTTTGCGGCCGGTGGCAACGCGCGTGATGCGATCGCCTTCCACCAGCACTTCGCCGGGTTCGCACTTCGGCTTGGTGCCTTCAAAAATATTGACGTTGGTAAACAGCGTGGCGCTCATGTGTTCTCCCCTGCCGGGCGGTGAGCAGTGCCACCGCCGGGTTCCCGATTTTCGTTCTGGTTCTTCAGGCAGCGTAAAACGACTGCATCGCCGCGACCACCGCAGCGGGTTGTTCCAGCGCCGTCCAGTGACCGCAGTCGGCCAGTTCAAGATGTTGCGCGCCGGCAATCGCCGCGGCCAGCGCGGCGACCGACGCCGGCGGCGAGGTGGTGTCCTCCAAGCCGGCGATCAGCAAGCTCCGGCACTGAACCGCGGCAGCGTCGGCCTTCTGCGCCTCCGCCAGCGCGAGGCAGTGCGCGGCGTAATTGGCCGGAATTTGGCGCTGGAGCAGTTCGCGCACAAAGCCGGTCACCACCGGATTGCGCTCGCGCGTGACGGGGGCCAGGCCGCGCTCGCAAATGACTTCCGCGATGCCGTCCATGCCGCTCGCCAAGGCGGTTTCCGCGCGCGCCTTGAGCGCCGGTCGGGCCGGCTCCGGCGGCTCGGCCAAAGGGCCCAGCAGCACCAGATCGCGCACCCGCGTCGGCGCCATCACCGCCATGTGCTGGCACACCACCGTGCCCATCGAATGCCCGGCAAGATGCACCGACTGCAAGCCCATCGCATCCAGCAGCCCCAGCACGTCGCTGGCCAGACTGGCAATGCTGACTTCACTCACCGGCGCTGAGCGCCCGGCGCCCGGCAGATCCGGCACGATGACCTGCATTCTGCTGGCGAAAGCCGCCACCACCGGCGCCCAGGCGTTAGCGGTGCCGCCCAGGCCATGAATCAGCAGCAGCGGTTCGCCGGCGCCATGAACATCAACGCTGAGGCGTCGACCGTTGATTGTGTATTCCATTGCGAGCGTGCCTCCTAGCGGACGGTGTTACAGATTTCGCCGACGCCGCTGATCTCGATACGGACCACGTCGCCGGTCCGCAGGAAGCGCGGCGGCGAAAAGCCAATGCCAACGCCAGCCGGCGTGCCGGTGGCGATGATATCGCCCGGCTGCAGGGTCATGCTGGTGGAAATCGTTTCGATGATCGCCGGGATATCAAAGATGAGGTCGCGCGTATTGGCGTCCTGACGCAGTTCGCCATTCACCCAGCAGCGCACTTCCATATTGGCCGGATCCACTTCGTCGGCAGTCACGATCCACGGCCCCATCGGGCAGAAGGTGTCGATGGATTTACCCAGCAGCCACTGCTTGTGTTTGGCCTGCATGTCGCGCGCGGTGACGTCGTTGATGCAGGTGTAGCCAAACACATGGCGGTAGGCGTCGACGCGCGCGATATTGCGCCCGCCCTTGCCGATGATGACGCCGAGTTCGGCCTCATAGTCGACTTCCTGCGTGGCGGCCCAGGGCGGCAGGATCTCGTCGTGCGCCCCGATCAAACAGCCGGCGGCCTTGGAGAAAATGATCGGCGCCTCCGGGATGTAATCGCTGGGCTGCCTGGCGGTGGCGTCGTAGCCGCTGCGCGAGAATTCAGCCGCATGCGCGGCATAGTTTTTCCCGATGCAAAGCACGTTCTTGCTCGGACGCGCGATGGGTGAGAGCAGCCGGACTTCGGCCAGCGCCACCGGGGTACCCATCTCCGGTGGCGGCGCACCGGCGAGCAGGCGCTCCAGCAGGGCAATCATCGGGTCGCCGCCGGGGGCGTCGATGGCAATCGGTGCCAGCGCGTCACCGGTTTGGTTGAGCACGCCGATATGGACGCTGTTCTGATATTCAAAGCGGGCAATTTTCACAGCAGTGACTCCTGAATTGAGGTGGCGCCGGCGCGCCAGGCGGGTAAGAAGAAAGTAGGCCCCCTGCCCAACCATTTGGATCAGAGCGGCGGAATGTTAGGGTTTGGGCCTCGGTTATCTCAAGCCAAGGACGCTCGTTTGCAAAAGCCAATTGGATCATCGAAGGCCGCCACCACCGACGCCCTCGCCCGCTATCTGGAAGAACAAATCGACGGCGGCCTGTGGGCTATCGGCATGAAGTTACCCGCCGAGCGCGCGCTCGGCGAGCGCTTCGGGATCTCGCGCGGCAGCGTGCGCCGCACGGTGGAGGACTACGTCGCCCGCGGCATCCTCAAACGCAGCGCCGGCAGCGGCACCTATGTCGCCCAGCTACCACAGCAGGCGCGGCGCGAGCGCTGGCATCAGGCGGCGGTGATGAACGTGAGCCCGGCGGAGCTGATGGAAGCCCGCCTGCTGCTGGAGCCCTTACTGGCGGGGCTTATCGTGCGCAAGGCCACGCCGGAAGACTTCGCGCGGCTCGAACATTGTCTGATTGAAAGCGAACGTGCGGAGACCTTTGAGGAATTTGAGTACTGGGACGGCGCGCTGCACGAGGCGCTGTCCGAGGCCAGTCACAATGCGTTCTTCGTGCTGTGCCAGCGCAATATCAGCGAGGCCCGCGAAACCGGCGAATGGGGAAGACTCAAACAGCAGGCGCTCACGCCGGCACGTCGTCTGCGCTACGAGCAGGAACACCGGGCCCTGGTCTCGGCCCTGCGCGCGCGCGACGAGCCTGCCGCCAGCAGGCTTATCCGCGCACATCTTGAGGAAGTTCGCCGCAACTTGTTTGGCGACTAGGCCTCACTCACAGACAGGGCACGACCTTGCGCAGGGTGTCTTTCGACCACAGCTTCTGACCGTCCGGGGTTTTACCGTCGCTATGCCAGACGTCGCTGACCTGCACGCAAAAAGAACCCGCGTTCTCCACCGTGGGGGCCGAATTGGGCGGCTGCTCACCACCCACCTGGAGGTTGGGATTTGAATTCTGATAGCTAGGGACAATGGTGTTGCTGGCGCAGCCGCTGAGGGCAAGCAGGCCGAGCAAGAAAGCGGGTCTTAACAACATGAGGGCTCCGAAAATCCTGGGGAGATGGACAAGAATGGCGCGAATTCTGAGTTCGTTCGCTGCGATGCGTCAATCTACCGGCAATGGCTTGCTCTGGCATACTCCAGACCGCACCGCACCAGCGGTTCCCAGAACATCCCGAGGTCACGATGAAGCTGTACTACTCACCGGGCGTCTGCTCGCTCTCGCCCCATATCTGCCTGCGTGAAGCAGGCCTCGACTTTGAACTGGTGAAGGTGGACATCAAAGCCCACACCCTCGATGGCGGTGCCGATTACTTCCAGTTCAACCCCAACGGCTATGTGCCCATGCTGGAGCTGGCGCACGGTGAACGCATCACCGAAGGGCCGGCGATCGTGCAATACATTGCCGACCTCGCGCCGGAATCACGCCTCGCCCCGCCGCCCGGCTCGCTCGACCGCACCCGCCTGCAGAGCTGGCTGAATTTCATTGGAACGGAACTGCACAAAGGCTACTCGCCGCTGTTCAACCCCGAAGCCAATCGCGAGTTCAAACAGTGGCAAAAGCAGCGTTTGAGCGACCGCTACAGCTGGGTGGCGAAGCAGCTGGGCGGCAGGGAATATCTGGTAGGCGAGGCTTTTAGCTGCGCGGACGCCTATCTCTTCACCACGCTCGGCTGGATGGGTTTTGTGGGGCTCGATCTGGCGACCTGGCCCAATCTCAAAGCCTATCGGGAACGCATCGCGGCGCGCCCGCGGGTACAGGACACGCTGCGCGCTGAAGGCCTTATCAAATAGGTGGCTTACGCATAGCGCACGGCGAGCACCAGCAGCAGCTGAGTGCCCGCCGGGCGCCGCCACTCCACTTCGTCGCCCACCCGCGCCCCCATCAACACCCTCCCCAGCGGCGAGCGCCAGTTAATGCGGCCGGCTTCCGGCAGCGCTTCATCTTCGCCCACCAGCTGTAATTCCTGCGTCGCGCCGTCGGCCTGCTCGACGGTGACAAGTGCGCCAAAATGAATGTCGTCCAGCGGCTCGGCCGGCGGGTCGACGGGCGTCACTTCGCTTAACAGCGTCCCCAGCTCGCGGAGCCGCGCCTGCTGCCGGTGCCAGATATCGCGCGCGTCCAGCGCCAGATCTTCAAGCCTGTGCGCGCCGACCGCGCCCTGCAGGCGATCGAATTCCGCATGGGCGGCGAGATAGCCGGCGCGGGTGATGTAGCAGGGCTGGAGACGCGGCGCGCGCTGGAACGGTTCGGGGGCGTCGTCCCCGTCTCCCTCCCGGACAAACGCGCGACTCATTCAGCGCGGGCCATAGTCGGCCAACTCACTGTCCCAGCGGGGGTCTTCGTGATTAACCGTTTTCACCACGCCGGGCACCGAAGGCGCATACCACATGGT
>CAMCQE010000178.1 GCA_945876945.1 Klebsiella pneumoniae | reverse complement strand
TCGCGTGGTCGCGTGGTCGCGTGGTCGCCATTTTGGAGGCGCGCCGTTTTTGATGCTTGAAGACACCATCCAATATGGATGGGTTTCGCGGGGAGGGGTGGGTCGAGCCGGGAACAGCGCCCGGCTGCCACTCGGTCAGGAATTTGGGGATGGCGCCGCGGGCCGTTGCGGCGCCATCCCGGGGCCCTCAGCGCTTGCGCGCCGCCGGCTTCGCCGCTTTCGGCGCGGCCTTCTTCACCGGGCCGCGCTGCTTCCAGTCGCCCGACTGCTCGAAGGCATAGCCCACCTGATACAGCTTCGCTTCATCGAAGTGACGGCCCACCAGCATCATGCCCACCGGCAAGCCATCGGACATGCCGCAGGGCACGGTAAGCGCGGGGTGATGGGTGATGTCGAAGGGCGAAGTGTTGCCAATCATCTCCAGCGCCCGCTGCACGTACAGCTCGCGCGAGGCATCCGGCGGCGGGATGGGGGTGGCTTTCATCACCATCGTCGGCATCAGCAGCACATCGTATTGGGCGAGCGCGGCGTCATAGGCGGCGGTCACGCGGCGGGTGATGTTGGTGGCCTTGCCGTAGAAGCGCGTGCCGTAGTGCTTCTTCATATGCACGCCGAGCACGGTGAGCAGCTTGGTGGTTTCGGAAAGCTGGTCGGCACGCAGTTCCCAGCCGTGGAGCTTGTCGATGAGGCTGGTCACATACAAATCGCGTCGCGAGGCACCGTAGCCGTCGCCCATCATCATGGTCTGCGCGATGCCTTCGGTGCCGATCGGCACCCACAGCGCGGGCGCCAGCAAATGCTCCGGAACGGAGACTTCTTCCACCACCGCACCCAGCTTGCGCAGTTGCTCGGCGGCAGCGCGCACGCAGGCGTCGACGTCGGCTTCGGAGTTGGGATGCGTGAAGCCTTCCTTCAGCACGCCAATCCGCAGGCCTTTCACACCGCCTTCAATGCCGGCGGTGTAATCCAGTGTGCCGGGCTGCTTTTCGTGGAACTGGCGCGGGTCGTAGCCGTCGACCCCGGCCAGCACTTCCAGCAGGAGCGCGTTGTCTTTGACGTTGGCGGTCATGGGACCGGTGTGGTCGACCATGATCTCAATCGGCATGATGCCGCTGTAGGGCACGAGACCGTGCGTCGGCTTCATGCCAACGATGCCGCACCAGGACGCGGGCATGCGAATCGAACCGCCCTGATCGCCGCCAATGGCCATGTCGACTTCGCCCAGCGCGACCACCACGCCGCTGCCCGACGAGGACCCGCCCGAGGAATAGCCCATTTTGTAGGGGTTGTGCACCGGGCCTTTGGCGTTGGTGTGGCTGCCGCCGGAAATGCAGTAGTTCTCGCAGTGGGTCTTGCCCGCAATTTCGCCGCCCGCGTCCAGAATGCGGGTGATGATGGTGGCGTCGATGTCCGGCACATAGCCTTCCAGAATCGCGTTGCCGTTCATCATCGGCACGCCGGCGACCATGACGTTGTCTTTCACCGCGATGCGCTTGCCGGCCAGCTTGCCGGTGGGCGCGCCTTTGATGGCGGTCTTCACATACCAGGCGTTGCGTGGGTTCTCCGCCGGCAACGGCCGGTGACCCGGCGTGCGCGGATATTTCACTTCGGGGAGATTGTCGGGCAGCGCATCCACCACGTTGTAGGCGGCGATATACGGCGCGAGCAGCCCCAGATAGGAGTCGACATCGGCTTCGGTGAGGGACAGGCCGACGCGGTCGGCGGCTTCCAGCAGTTGCTCGGGGGTTAAGGCGGGAACGGTCATCAACGTCTCTCCTGTTCGAATTGTTCTGGGGGTTTTGTACTCGGCGCCGCGCGCTAGCCGCATGGTGCCGAGCGAATAAAGGCCGGCGCAAGCCTTGTCGCGGGTGAGTCCGCTAAAACTGAATCCGCCGCGTGAATCCGCCGTCTACCACCAGATTGGCCCCGGTGATAAAGCTGGCCGCGGGGCTCGCGATGAACGCCACGGCTTTGGCAACTTCTTCCGGCGTGCCCATGCGGCCCATCGGATTGTGGGCCAGCGCGGCGTTGTAGGAATCGGGGTTCTCGCGCTTGCGCTTGCCCCAAACGCCGTCGTCGAAATAAATGGTGCCAGGCGACACCGTATTGGCCCGGATGTGCTTCGGCGCCAGCTGCGTCGCGAGATTCGACATGTAGTTGATGAGCGCCGCCTTCAGCGCGTTGTAAGGGCGCGGCCCGCCAAAAGCCTCCAGCGCCGAGGTGCTGGCGATGGCGA
Source organism: Klebsiella pneumoniae (assembly GCA_945876945.1). Lineage (GTDB taxonomy): Bacteria > Pseudomonadota > Gammaproteobacteria. The sequence goes on along the minus strand of CAMCQE010000178.1, from coordinate 3,088 downwards.
CAATCGACGCGCAGTCGGATTGCTCGAGATGCGGCATGGCGGCCTCTACCGTGCGTAGCGTGCCCAGCATGTCGACCTCCAGCGCGACTCGCCATTGGTCTTCATTGGGCACCGCGGCCAGCGCGCTGACGTTGGCAATCACGATGTCGATCCCGCCCATCTCCGCAGCGGCGCTCGCAATCCACGCGTTGACGGCCTCGGTGCTCGCCACGTCGGCCGCGCCGCCGCTCACCTTGCCCGCGCTTTGCATCGACGCAACCGCCTGGGCAACTTCGTTGGCGTTGCGGGCGCAGATCGCCACCGCGCAGCCTTCACGCGCCAGCGCTTCTGCGATCGCGCGACCGATGCCGCGCGTGCCACCGGTGACGAGCGCACGTTTGCCGTTCAAGCCCAGATCCATAGCGGGTTCCTTTCTGTGTCATGGCGGATGATGGCCGCCAGCGTAGCGAGTCACGGTGGTTGGGGCGACCTGCGCTCTCGACCGCAGCCTTACTGCGGGACTGAGCACGCGCATGAGGCCACTCTGGCGGCGACCAATTTGCTCCATTTTGGAAGAATGCGCGTTCGGCTCTGCGACAGCAGATCTTTATAGTCCGCCCCATGTTGAATCCGCACACCCGGCCACTCGTGCGCCTTATCGAAGGCGAACCGAATTGAACGTCGTCAAGTTTATGGCCCGCAATCCCCGTGGCGCCCCGGCGGTCGCGCCGGTCGTGGTGCTGGGGTCCGATCTGTCTCACGGCTGGGACTGCGCGCAGGCCCTCAACGGCGCCGGCATTGCTACCGAGTATCTCCACTCACTCGACGTTTATCTCGAGCGCGCGACCCCACAGGTGCTGGTGCTGGATATCGCGCCTGGCGATATCGATGTCTGCACGGTAATTCCCATGCTCCGCCGCCTCTCACCGAGTCCGGGGCTGGTGCTGCTAAGCGCACACGGCGCATCGGTACTGCGGAGCTTCGCGGCCAACGCCAAATCGGTCGGCATCGACGTCATCGGCACGCTGGTCAAACCGGCCGACCCCGCGCTGCTCGTTGCGCTGGTCAATAGACGGCTTGAACAAGAAGAACACGCGCTGCCCACCGCCGCGCCGCCCCGCCCTGCCCCCAAACCACTGGCCGCGGCCGAGATCCTGAACCTGCTGGATGCCGGTGCAGCGGAAACCTTTCTGCAGCCCAAATTCCGGCTAAAAGACCTTGAAATTGTGGGTTTCGAAGCGCTGGTGCGGATGAACCATCCCGAACTGGGCGTGCTCACGCCGGCCCGCTTTCTCGACGCTTTGATCGCCAATGGCGCCGGCCCCGCGCTCACCCACCGGATGCTGCAAGGGACTGCCCAGAGCCGCAAACAACTGGCGCAGTACAACGCGGCTGGCGACTGGACCTATGCGGTAAACGTCACCGCAGATCTGCCCATCCAGGACAATCCGCAGTGGTTGCGCAAGCACGTGGAGGCGGTCGGCCTTGACCCCGCCAGCCTCATCATTGAGGTGCCCGAAGGCACCTTGTCGAACGATGTCAGCGCCTGGCATCGCGTGCTCACGCAGGCCCGGCTGATGGGCAGCGGCGTGTCTTTGGATGACTTCGGCTGCCATGCCGCCAATCTCGAACGCTTGCTGCTGCTGCCGCTCTCGGAAGTGAAAGTGGACCGTATGTTCCTCGAGCATGCGGTGCACGATCAGGACGCGCGCCGCCTGCTCGAGAGCATGAATCTGATGATCAAGAACCTCGGCATGGTGAGCGTGGTGGAAGGCATCTCCTCGCCGGAGATGCTGGCCATCGCCATCGAAGCCGGCTTTGACCTTGGCCAGGGCTTTCATCTGGGCGTGCCGCTTTCCTTGGCCGACACCGAAACAATGCTCACCGCCCGCAGGCAGGCCTCCTGAGAAAGTATCCATTCTGGATATTTAGTCGCTTGTTCGCGTGCGCCGCGTGCCGCTAAATCCCGACTCAAGTCGCGCCCGGTGGCGCGGTCACTGCAGCAGTAAGAGCGCCACGCAATGCACCCGACAGAAATCACCCGTCTCAATCCCCAGCGCAAAGCGCGGACCGTACCGACCAGCCAGCTGACGGTGTGGCGGGTCGAATTGATGCAACAGGACGGCATCGGGACGCAGGCGCGCTTTACGCTGGACGCCCTCCGCTTCGCGCTGGAGTGGCTCGATGCACGGGGGCGGCGCCAAAAGCGCATGCGCGTGCCCGTGAGTGCGCGGTGCTGGTACGAGCCGGCGTTCCTGCCGTCCCTCATTGAACTCTTCGGCGCCCACGCTTCGGCGCTGCCGCGTCTGCTGATCGAGATTGATCACGACTGCCTGCTGCAGTCTGCCGCGACCGTCCGTCAGGTGCTGGCGCAGGCTAACGGGAGCGACGTCAAACTTGCTGTCCGACTCGGCAACGGGCCCATGCCGCTCTGCCGGGAGCTGCGCGAAGCCGGCGTTGCCCTGGTGATTGCGGACGAACTCGCCGCCTCTTCGGCGGGCCTCTCGCAGACTGAATGCGTGTTCCTTGAGCGACTCGCGTTGGCGGCAGGCGCCGAGCTTGAGATCGAAGCCGACGCGCAACAGCCTGCGGCGCACCTTCCCCGCGTGGCCGGACTGCACTAGCACTTCTCGCCTTAAGCCGCTTACAAGCGCGTGTCCTTACCCGAACCCTCGAGCGGCGCGCTGGACCCACTGCAGGAGCGCATAGAGGCCCTCAAGCAGGAGTTTCTGGCCACCCGCACCGACCGCCAGCGCATGGAGAGCCTCAAGCAGCGGCTGACGCTGCTGAAGGAGTGGCTCTCGCTCAGCAAGCGGCGACTCGAAGCGATCAGTGCTGGACGCGAGCCTGCGCTCAATCCCTTGCTGGATGCGATGCCTGGCAGCGCCAAAACCGCAGAAACCCCAGCTGACGACGCCGACACTGCCGCGCCGGCAGTGGACGGCGAATTTGTCCATCTCTGGGTGCGTTTGTTGACGAGTGTTGAAGTAGACGGCGTGCCGTTTCCGGCCGGCGTCATTGTGCAGGTGCCGGCGACCCGCGCTGATGAGTTGGTTGAAACGGGCGCGGCGACAGTGGTCACCCCGGAGAACTTTAGCGCCCCGGCGCG
>CAMCQE010000177.1 GCA_945876945.1 Klebsiella pneumoniae | reverse complement strand
GGCCCGGTAGCTGGGTGGAGGTGAGCGGCGATCACGCCGACTTCAAGCTGCCGCTGACCACGCTGGACGGCACGCAAATTCCCAATCTGGAAACCTGGGGCGTGGATATGGTGGTGCGCTGGCAAGGCTTCTGGATTCTCCTGGCGCTGGTGTTTGCCGGCTGGTGGTTGCGCCGGCCGCTCTTGATGACGCGTCTGCGGGCGCTGGAGGCCGGGCGCGAAGACTTGCTGGTCACGCGCGGGGACCGCCTGTGGGCGGCGGTGTTTCTTACCGGCACCGTGTTAACGGTATTTGGCGCGGCGACCTGGGCCGAGAATCGCTACCCGCGCACGGTCCCGCTGCAGGCCGGACAGTTCCGCGTGGACCCCTTACCGCGCGAAGCGCAGGAAATTACGGTCAAGGTTGAGCGCGCCACCTACGACGTGCCCGGGCGCTCGATGAAAATGACGCTGACCCTCCACAACCCGCTGTCCCGACCGGTGCAGTTGGGCGAGTTCCTGACCGCCAATCTGCGCTTCGTCAATCACGCGGTGCCGGCAGCGATGGCCTTGGTGGACCCGCGTTATCCGGCGGATATCGTTCCACGCGCGGGCCTCACCGTGCATGACGCCGCGCCGCTCGCGCCCGGTGAAACCCGCTCGATCAAGATTGAAGCCACCGATGCCGCATGGGAAAGCGAACGCCTCACCAGCCTCCTGACCGATCCGGATAACCGGGTTGGCGGCCTGCTCTTCCTGTTTGACGATGCGGGCGAACGCCACATCGCCAACGTGTCCGGCGCGATCGTGCCGGTGTTTACCGGCGGCTAGGCGATGCGCTGCTTCGCGCGCTGGCAAGCGGGGATGGCACTGGTGGGGCTTCTCGTCTGCGGCGGCGTGCAGGCGCACGGCGGGCTCAGCATGGAGAAGGATTTCTGCAAGCTGCGTCTGGGGCCCTATGCCATGCATTTCACCGGCTATCAGCCGGAGGTCACCGGGGCCAACGAGTTTTGCGAAGACATCCCGCGGGTGGGGCACACGGTGGTGGCGCTTGATGCGCTGGATGAACCGCTGCGCGACCTGCCGATCGAGGTTCGCATCATTCGCGATACCGGTGACGAATCAAATCTTGAGGCGGTCACCGTCTTTCATCTGCCACCGAAGCGCTATCCCAGCGGTACGGTCAGCTTTGACCATCGCTTTGATCAGGCCGGCAAATTCGTGGGTCTGGTGATTGCCGGCGAGCATCAGTCCCGCTTCCCGTTCAGCGTGGCGGCGGGCCGCAGTCGCCTTGAACCCTGGCTGTGGGCGGCGGCCATCATCGCCGGCGGCGTCGCGCTGTTTTTGTTCTCGGAGCGGCGTCGCGCGGCATAAACCTGCCGTCGCCGCGAGCCTGATTGGCGCGCGCAGCGCCGGGTTCAGTGCACGTGTTCTGAGGGCGGCGGCAGCAGTGCGGGCTCAGCGTTAAGCCGCGCGACCTCAGCCCGCAAGGCGTTGAGGTCCGCCCAGCCCGCGCCGTCCTCGGCCGGCAGCCAGCGGGCGCGCAAATACCCAAAACGATCGATCAACAGTTCCATGTGGTCCGGCGCGCGCCCGCCACCAAACCAATCCGGATTGCCCAGACTGCGACGGAAGAGCGCGTAGGTGGTGGCGATGGCGGCCGCGTTATCCGCCACCGTGAAGGGCGTTGTTGGCGCCGAGGCCTCCAGCGGTACGGCGAGGATTTGAAGCCCAAGGTCTTGCCAGTCAGTCGCTGCCAGCGCTTGTAAACGCGCCTCGGCGGCCTTGCCCCGCGAGAGCACCAGCAACACCGGGCGCTTGCCGTAGGCCGCGCGCAGCGAGCCTTGGCTGCCATCGCGCGTGGCATAGTCGAAGTCCGGCGCGCCGAGTCTCGGTTGCGGCTGAAACGGCATGCTCGCGGTGCGCAGGATCCGCGCGTCGAAGCCGCGATTCAGCGCATGCAGGAAGTTGATGACATCCCAGCGCGCGTCTTCATCCAGCGTCTGGGCAAAGCCGGGCATGCCGCTGCCGGGGATCCCATGGCTAATCCAGTGAAAAAAATCCCCGGGCGTGTGGCGAGCGGTGTGAGGCTCGGTCAGCAGATCGACCGGCGGTTTGGGCAAGCCGCTCGCCAGCGGCCCGTCACCCTTGCCCTGCAGGCCATGGCAGCCCGTGCAGTGGGTGGCAAAGGCTTGCGCGCCGTTGGCGATGGAGATCGCATCAAAGGGCACCTCGGCGTCGCGGTAGGTATCAACGCTCGCCGGCACCGCCAGCGCGTAGAGCGCGAGCCCCGCGCCCGCCAAACCTGCAGTGCCGCCTAGCCGGCGCAGGGCGGGCCGCAGCGCGAGTAACGCGCTCGTCAGCAGCAGCGTGCCGCCGGCGATCAGCAAAGACAGCGTGGCCGCTTCGGGCAGCGTTGCGGCCAGTGAAAACCGCCACGGCCAAGGCCAGTGCGCGATGGGCGCATGCAGGCCCGGCACGGTGCGCCCGAGCGCGGCGGCCGCGCCCAGCAGCAACAGCGCAAGGCCAAAGTCACGCCGCAGGTCGCGCAGGAGCAGGCGCCAGAGCGCGGGGTCCAGCGTGGTCTGCAAACGAGGGAGCCAGCGCCACCGAATCCTCGCCGCCAGCAGCAGGATGCCGGCCACCAGTCCAATTTTCAGCAACAGCCAGCCGCCCCAGGGGGTGGCCACCAGCGCCGCGTAGCGGGGCGCCAGTTCGCGCCACGCCAAACCGAGCCCGCAGGCCAGCGTGAGGCTCATCAAAGGGAGGGCGGCGCGCGAGAAACGCGCGAGAAAGCCCAGCGCGCGTTGCCGCCCGGCAAGGTCGGCCTCGCTGCTCAGGGATTGCAGGGCGAGGAGCCCACCAAACCACAGGCTGGCGGTCAGCAGATGGAGGATCTGCAGGCACAGCGACAAGGCTTCACCGCTGGCCGCCGCGTGGCCGCTTAAGGCGTAGGCGACGAGGCCTCCCAGCGTGACGCCGCTGATGAGCACCAGCCGCCTGCGCTCCTTACCCCCACTCGCAACGCGGCTGGCGAGCAAGGCCGCCAGCGCAAAGGCCAGAATTCTCAAGGCGGCCAGCTGGCCGGCCCGGGTGGATGCGGCATAGGTCAGCCAGGCTTCGGGCCGCAGCCAGTCGATGATTTGCCCGCTCGCCTCCGCCGACTGCGCCACGAGCAGCACTAGCGCGCCCAGCGCCCCGCCCAGCGCCAGCGCTTGCAGCAGGCGCGCGCGCCGGGCCGTTGCGCCGACCAACAAGACCCAAAGCCCCAGGCCGGGCAGGGCTAACCCGCAGACCAGCGCAAGCCACCGGGCGAGGCAGGCCGCCAGCAGCGTCATTGGCCGGCCGCGGCCTCTTTCACGGTAAAGGAATACCGCGACTCGATAACGTGCCCGTCGGCCGACAGCACGCGGTAGTGCACGGTGTAGCGGCCCGCCGTCAGCGGGGCGAGCGGCAAGCTCAGCGAATGGGCATCGGGTGCGGTCAGCGTGCCGGCCGCTTGCGCCGCGTCTTTGCCATCGAGCACCTCGACGCTCGAGTAGCGCAGTTCAATGTCTTCATTGAACTGCAGGCGCACCGCGGCCGGTGAGGCGGTGAGGACGCTGCGGCGCGCGGGCGAGGCTTCTTCAAGCACCGCATGGGCGCAAGCTTCGCGACCCAGCGCCGCGGCGAGCAAAAGCAGGTAGCAACGAGCACGATGACGCATGAGGACTCCCGGCGTGTTCAGGGTGAGGGGGGGCTAAAAAAGGACAGCAGTTCCGTCGCCGACGTGGGCCAGTGCTGATGCCCGCCGGGGCGCTCGCAATATGTCACGCCAGCAGCCGCAGGACAGCCTTCATATCGCCAGCAGCCCGCAGCCTCGGGCACGCGCGTGGCGCGGCAGCCGTTGCACTGCGCCCACCAGCGCGCGGCGGCGGCGCCATAGCCTGGGAAGTGGGTGTCATCCGTATTGTGAAAGACCCGCACGGGCAGTGGCGCAGGGCAGGGATAGGCCTTGAGATCCTCGCCCGTCATGCCGGCGGCGCTGGGTGCAATCGCGCGAAACGGGTGGGGCAGTTCCGGCAGCACCGCTAACGCCGTCGTCAGCGTGCCGCCATCGGAATGACCTGTCGCAAAGATTTTTTTGTCATCTACGCAATAGTGGCGGGCGATGTCTGCGGGCAGTTGGGCAAACGCTTTGGTGGCCGCCAGCGACATGGGCATGGCACCGGCATAGGCCACCAGCCAGCCGCGCGCGGTTGCGGCGTGCGTGAGTTGTGTGAAGGCTTCGTTGGCCGCCGGACTGTGTTGCGCGGGGGCGTACACCACCAGCAGCGGGTGGGCGTGCAGCGGCGAGTAGTTGAGCGGTGCCCGCACGCGGTAGCTCACGCCTTCAGGACTGCGCAGTCGCGCGCTGGCGCCGGGCGGGCCGGGGCGGCTTGATGGCGCGCAGGCAGCGACGGTGGCTGGCGATTCGGCCGGGCCGGCGGCGATTTCAAGGTCGGGTGATTTCGAACACGCAGTGAGCGCGAGTAGCGCACCGAGGACACAGAAAACCGCGCGCTGCGCTGTTCGGGCGCGACGCACTGGCGCACCATGCGCCACGGCCATTTTCAAAGCAGCGAAGGAGAACACAGCGTGTCCCAAGCCCCTGTTAATTGGACGCTCGATGAGCGCGGCGTGGCCACCGTGACTTTCAACCGACCCGAAGTCAACAACGCTTACAACGACGAATTGATTGCCGCCGTACTCGCCGCCATCGACGCGCTTGCCGCCGAACCTCGTCTGCGTGTGCTGCGTTTGCAGGGCGCGGGCAAACACTTTCAGGCCGGCGCTGATTTGAGCTGGATTAATCGCGTGCGCCCCGCCTCAGCGGCGGCCAATCTCGAAGCGAGTCGCGCCACCTTCGACGCCGTGCAGCGCTTGAATACCCTCTCGGTGCCCACCGTCGCGCTGGTGCAAGGCGCCTGTTTTGGCGGCGGCACCGGCATCATCGCGGCCTGCGACGTGGTGATTGCCGCCGACAACGCGCTGTTCTCGATTACCGAGGTGCGCTGGGGACTTACCGCCGCCATCATCATCCCGCAGCTGGTGGATGCCATCGGGGTGCGGCAGGTGCGCCGTTATGCGTTGACCGGGGAACGCTTCGACGCGCATGAGGCGCGGCGGATTGGCCTGGTGCACGAAGTGGTGCCCGCGACAGCACTCGGCGCGGCGGGCGAGCGCGTGATCGAGCAACTGCTGGCCAACGGACCCTTGGCCTTGGCCGAAACCAAACGGCTCGCGCTCGACTGCGCGGTGGGCGGCGAGCCTTCGCAAGCGCCGCGCTGGCACCCCTTGCTCGAGGCCCATTCGGCCAAGCGGCAAACCACTGAGGCGGCCGAAGGCTTGGCCAGCTTTGCCGAAAAGCGCCCCGCAAACTGGGCGCCCGGGCGATGACCG
>CAMCQE010000176.1 GCA_945876945.1 Klebsiella pneumoniae | reverse complement strand
TCGGCACCGCCGCGAGCAGGCTGGCCGCCACGCTGGCGCAGTCGCCGGTGGCCGCGCCGCGTTGCCCGTCGGCGCCGTCGACTTCCCATTCCAGACGCGCCGCCGCCGGGTCAAAACCCTCGCCGCGCAAATCACGCTCGGCCTGAGCGGTCAGTGCGGCGCCGGCGGTGGCGAGTTCCGCCGCTGCATCGGCACCGACAAAGGCGCGTTCGTAGACGTGGAGGACGTCGGCAATCGCCGAGCCGTAGGCGCTGAAAATGGTGCCGAGGGCGAACAGGCGAACGTCCGTCAGTCCCAGTCGTTCGGCCACTTCGGTGGCGAACAGCGGGCCGTTGCCGCCGTAGGCAAACAGCACAAAGTCCGGGTCGCCGGCGTGGCCGGCTTCGGTCAGGGTGCCGTGGGCCAGCGCGGCCATCATGTTTACCGCACAGGCCATGATCTGACGCGCAGCGGTGGCGACATCAAGCCCGAGCGGTTTGGCGACATGGCGTTCGATCGCCGCTTCCGCCTGCGCCACATCGAGAATCCGCCGGCCGTTTAAAAACCCACTCGGCGAGAGAATGCCCAGCGTCACCAGCGCGTCGGTCAGGGTGGCATTGGTGCCGCCCAGCTTGTAGCAAGCGGGGCCCGGCGCGGCGCCCATGCTCTCCGGCCCGAGCGTCACCGCGCCCTGCGCAGCGCGGGCGACGGATCCCCCGCCGAGCGCGATCGAGCGCAGGACCGGCATCGCCATCCGCACCGGAATGCCAAAGAAGTGGCCTTCGGGCCGCATTTCCATCCGGCCGTCGAGCACCGCGCTGGCCTTGGCCGTGGTGCCGCCAATATCCACCGCCAGCACTTTCGGCAGGCCTTCGGCGGCGGCCAGATAGGCCGACGCGTGAGTGCCGAACAGCGGGCCGGATTCAATCGTATCCACCGCCTTGGTTTTGCCGATGCGCGCCACGCCACCGTTCAGATGGCCCACCAGCAGGTCGCCCCGCCAGTTGTGTTCCACCTTCAGCATGTCTTCCGCTTTGAACAGTGAGTTGGCGAGCGAGTTGTGCACGTAGGAGTTAATCAGCGCGAAGAAGGTGCGCGACATGTCGTCCGGTCGCATCAGCATGTCGCTGCCGGCGAGCGCCGGGACCGAGCCAAGGAAATGATCCGGAAACTGCTCGCCGATGATTTTCAGAATCTCCTGCTCGCGGGCGCCGTTGGGGAAGGCCCCGGCCAGCGCCACGCTCACCCGGCGAATGCCGTGATCGATGAGACCTTTCAGCGCGCCGACTATCGCCGCCCGGTCGGCGTCGGGGGCAATGCCCACGATGTGTTCGGGGCGAATCAGCGAGGGCAGGACTTGCGCGGTGTGCGCGGGGTCCTCGGCATAGAGGTCGGCCTCGTGGCCGGCGCTCACGATCAGCCCGAGTTTGGGACCCGCGCGCTGCGCCAGCACGTTCGAGGTAATGGTGGAGGACCAGCGAACAAGCGATACCTGTTCCAGGAAGGCGCCGAGGTCCGGGATGCCGGCGGCGCTGGCGGCCGCCTCCAGGCTCTGCAGGAAAGAAACGGTGACGTCGTGCGGGGTGGATTCCACCTTGATCACCAGTGGCTGTGGGCCACCGGTCACCAGGGTGTCGGTCATCGTGCCGCCGGTGTCGATATCGACGTTATACAAAGCGCATTCTCCCCTTGGATCGGATGGTCATCGCGAGTGGATGCCACGCGTTAGAAGTGCAGGACTGGTCTGCCCCGGTCGGACCAGACATTAGGCCGCGAGTGGCGTGGCGTCTATGTCCCCTTTCGACAACTAACGCCTTGAGATTTTGTCGCCGGTGGACAATAGTCCGGGCGCTTCAGCCTGCCGGGACGACTCATCCGCCATGCCCACCCGAAAAAATCTTGTCCCGCACGGGGACCGAAAACCCGCCCTGTCACCGGAAGCCCGCGCGCTGTCGGCGGTGTTCGACGTGGGGCAGGCGCTGGCCACCACCGGCGATCACGAACAACTGCTGAGTAACGTCATCAAGGCGGTGCAGCGCACCGTAGGCGCGACGGCCGGCGGCTTCATGTTGTTCGACCCGGTCACCGAGGAACTGGTGCTGCAGAAGCCGGCCTTCGGGGTGCACGCGCGCGACGTTGTGGAGGCCTATCGCGTCCCGCTGTCCGCCGGCGGCAATGCGGCGCGGGTGTTTCTGTCCCGCGAGCCGTATCTCACCAACGATGCCCGCAACGACCCGCGCATGCTGCAGCGATTTATCGAGCGTTTCGACGCGCGCAGCACGCTGACCGTGCCGCTGGTGCTGGGCGACCAGCCGCTGGGCGTGTTTCACGCCATCAACAAACAGGGCGGCGATTTCACCGCAGATGATTCGGCCTTGCTTAGCCTCATCGCGCCGCTGCTGGCGAGCTGTCTGCAGTCGGCGCAAATGTACAAGGCGATCGAAACCGAACGGCGGCAACTTGGTCGCGTGATGGCCGTGCATCGGGAACTCACCCGCGCGGTGGCCGAGGGTCAGGGCATTGAAGGTCTGTGCGCCACCTTGCAGCGACTGCTGACGCGACCGGTGCTGGTGCTCGACGCCCTGCGGCGGCCCTTGGCGGCCAGCGGTATTCCCATCCCCGGGCCGCGCGCCCAGAGCGCGCTGGGCCGCGCCTTGTTGGAAGGTCGCGATGTGCAGCGCGCGCGTTTGCCGATGAGCCATCGCGGCACCCTGGCGCTGGCGGCGGTAGCAATCCCGATCAACGACGAGACCGTTGGCCACATTCTGGTGGTGGAAGAGGGGGCCGCGCTCGATTCCATCGACATCAAGGCCGTGGAGCAGGCGGCGCTGGTGTTCGCGCTTGAAATCCTGAAAGAGCGCTCGGCCTTTGAAGCAGAGCGCCGGGTCACCGGCGACCTGCTGGGCGAGCTTTTCGGCAGCGATCTGGCGCCGACGGCCGCGCGCCGCGTGCTGGCAACGCTGGGCGTGGGCGAACAAGGGCCCTGGCGGGTGGCGCGGATTGGGTTCACTGCCGCGGACGAATTCGCGGCCGTCGCTGATCCCCAGATGCGCCGGGTGCTGATGGAAACCCTGCGTGGCCGTGGCATTGAGGCGCCCGTGCTGCCCTGGCGCAAAGGCTTTATTGCGCTCCTCGACGCGGCTGCCAGCCTGCAACTGCAGGCGCCGGGCATGCTGGCCCGACTGCGGCGGGTGCTCACCAAAGCCACTGCCTCAACGCGCGACCTGCAGTTCGCAGTGGGCGTGGGGCGCGAGGAGTCGTCACCGGATCGTCTTGGCTGGTCGCTGGAAACGGCCGAGCAGGCCCTGCTGGCCGCCCAGCGCCTCGGCACCGGCGAGCAGGTGATGTTTGCCGAAGAACTGGGTGTCTATCGCCTGCTCTTGGGCGGCAACCGGCGCGAGGACTATCAGGATTTCATGGTGCAGACGCTGGGGGCGCTGCTCGACCCGCCGCATCAGCGCCTGTTGGAGACGCTGGAAACGCTCACCCGCTGCGAGTTCAGCCTGCGGCTCACGGCCCGCCAGTTGGGCGTGCACGAGAACACGGTCAAATATCGTTTGCGCCGGATCACCGAAATGGTGGGCGGCGATCCGGCACGGGGCGAGCATCGGCTGGAAATTGAGCTCGCGCTGAAAATCAGGCATCTGCGCATGCGCTGAAAGGCTGCACGCGGGCTTGTGCCTCGTTATGCTCAACGCTGGTTTCCCCGCCGCCAGAGGTTTGCCCATGCTGTCTCGCCTGCTGTTAGTTGGACTGGTGTTGCTGGGGGGCGGTGGGCTGTATCGCCACTTCATTCTGGGCGACTGGGGCTGGGAGCGGATTCATCCCGCAGAGTTCAGCGCCGACGGCTGCGATATCTACTACGCCATGCTCGGGCTGGGACAGGATCCCGCGGCCGACCCGGCGAACGCGCCCCTGGTCGAACGCTGCCAAGCGCAGGCGCAGGACATCGCCTGGGTCCCCTCGCAGATTGGGGACGTGCTGCGCTTTGACCGACCGTCGCTGGTGCGCCTGCGGGTCGACGTCATCGACATGGCGCCCGACTATCAGGAAAGTTATCCCACCCTTGCCGTGGAGTTTCCCTACCCGCCGGTGCCGCTGCCGGCCGATCTCCGCTGGCGACCCGCCGGCGCGCTGCAAAGCCCGCTCAGCGCTGAGCAAACGCAGAAACTCACACGCTATTGGAATCCCAGTTGGGCGAATCTCTTCGCCCAGTGGACGCTGGGTCGCGGCAATCATGAAGTGTGGCTCGGCGCCGCCGCCATTCGCGATCCGCAGTATTGCGCGGCGGTGGAGCCCGATCCCAAACATCGCGGCCGCCTGTGCGTCATGCATCTCTACAACACCAAGGGCGAGCCGGTAACCTTCCGTCTGCCGCTGGAGCGCAAGCTCGAGTGGCGGTTTGAAGTGCTGGACATCTGCCGCTTTGGTGGTCGCGTGCGCCGCTGGCAGAACCCCTTGGCCCAAATGTGGTTTGGGCCCGAGGAATACGCCGACGTCGGCTGCCAGCCGTTTGTCGCGTCGGCCGCGGCCAAGCCCTGAGGGAGCGAACACCTGCATGCAGCGCTCGATTCGCCAGCGCGTGCTAAAAGCCCTGGCCTGGCTGTGCTGGCTTGCGAATACGGTGCTGTTTGTCGGATCGCTGTTTATTTTGCAAACCGATGCGCAGGGCGGTTTGGTGTTCGCGTTGAGCTTGCCCTTGATGCTTGGCCTCGCCATCGGTGGATTGCTGAGCGCGCGCGGTCTCACCAGCCCGCGGCCGCGACGCCGTGTGCAGATTAGTCATGGGGTGCTGCTGCTCGCGGTGGGGCTGTTTGTGGCCAGCGGGCTGCTGCCGGCGCTGGAGCCGGTGGGTGATTTGATGGTCAAGGCCACCGGTCGGGCGTCGGTGCTAGTGTTGGGTAAAACGCCACGGGAGTGGGCGCAAGCGCGGCATCGCGGTTAGCGGGCGGGCTGTTGGTGCTTGCCATACGCTGGGTGAACAGGCTGCCCCGGTGCTCGTTTTGCGAGGCACTTCTCGAGGTCCCGCAATGACCGATAGTGGCAACGCTCAGCGCCACTTTCCCGCCCTTCGACAGGCTCAGGGCGAACGGTAACGAAGACTGAGGGGCCGCACGTCTGAGCTGTCTGGCAAGCCTGCGGCGTTGGCTTGGCATCTCTCCCAGTGTCTGGCTCGGCATCTCCCCCGTTCGTGCTGAGCTCGTCGAAGCATGAACGGGCTGGCACTGCGCCAACCCCCACGACGTCTTTTGATTCCGGGCCTGGCGCGAACGCTGTCGAAGCGCCTGGCGCCGGTTGCGCGTATCGAGGGCGGAACGGGCGTGGCGGCAAGGTGCGGATTGCGCTAGCGTCGTCGCGAAACCGGATGCCTTGTTGTCTGGCCTCTAAAGGCGCAGTGCGAACGGCGCTGCGGGAGCAGGAGCCGAGCCTCATCGACGT
>CAMCQE010000175.1 GCA_945876945.1 Klebsiella pneumoniae | reverse complement strand
CCGCGCGCGGCGAGCTCGAAATTACGGATCTCAACAATCGCTATCTGGAACGCGGTCAGCTGCAAGTGGAACTGCTGGGCCGTGGCAATGCGTGGCTGGACACCGGCACGCATGATTCGCTGCTGGAGGCGAGCCAGTTCATCGCCACCATTGAGAAGCGACAGGGCCTGAAAGTGTCATGCGTGGAAGAAATCGCCTGGCGCATGGGCTACATCGATACCGCAGCCCTGCTGCAACTCGCGACCGCCCTGGGTAAAAGCAGCTACGGGCAGTATCTCTCCCATATCGCCAACGAAAGGGTGCTTTGATGAACGTTATACCCACCGCCCTGCCCGAGGTCATTCTGTTAGAGCCCAAAGTGTTCGCCGACGCCCGCGGCCATTTTTTTGAAAGCTATAACCGGCGCACGCTGGCCGAGCATGGCATCACCGCAGACTTCGTCCAGGACAACCACTCCAGTTCTACGCGCGGCGTGCTACGCGGCCTGCATTACCAAATCCAGCAGCCGCAGGGAAAGCTGGTGCGAGTCGTGGCCGGTGAAGTGCTGGATGTGGCGGTGGACCTGCGACGGTCTTCACCGCACTTCGGGCGCTGGGCGTCGTTTGTGCTGTCGGCCGAGAATCACCGCATGGCGTTTATTCCTGCCGGCTTTGCCCACGGCTTTGTGGTGCGATCGGCCAGTGCAGAGTTTCTCTACAAAACCACCGACTACTACGCCCCGGCCTTCGAGCGCACCCTTTTGTGGAACGACCCCGAGCTCGCCATCAACTGGGAACTGGACAGCGAGCCGGTGCTCTCGGCGAAAGACGCCATCGGCGCCACGCTCCAAACCGCCGAGACCTTTGCGTGAAGATCCTGCTCACCGGCGCGGATGGTCAGGTAGGTTGGGAGCTACGGCGCAGTCTGGCCCTGTTGGGGGAAGTGCATGCCACCAACCGCGCCACGCTGGATTTAAGCGACGCCGCGGCCATCCGCCGCCTGATGCGCGAGCTCCAACCAGCGTTAGTCGTGAACGCCGCCGCCTACACCGCGGTCGACAAAGCCGAGAGCGAAGAGTCTCTGGCGTTTGCGATTAACGCCGAAGCGCCGGGCGTGCTGGCTGAAGAAGCCGCGCGGCTGGGTGCAGGGCTGGTGCATTACTCCACCGACTATGTGTTTGATGGCAGCAAGCAAGGCGCCTACGTGGAGGACGATCCCACGAATCCGCTCGGCGCCTATGGGCGGAGCAAGCTGGCGGGCGAGCGGGCGGTAGCGGCAAACCTGCAGAATTTTCTGATTCTCCGCACCAGCTGGGTGTACGCGCCGCGCGGCAAAAACTTCGCGCTCACCATGCTCAAACTTGCCCAGGAGCGGGACCATTTGCGCGTCGTCGCCGACCAGCGTGGGGCGCCCACACCGGCCCGCCTGATAGCGGACGCAACCGCGGCGATACTGCAGAAAATCGGCGTTACGCATCTATCCGCGGCAAGCCAATGGGATCAGGCCGGGCTTTATCATCTCTGCAGCGGCGGCAGCACGAGTTGGTATGAGTTCGCCAGCACAGTGCTCCAATGGCAGGCCAAAGCGCTGGGGCGGTCCGCGCCAACAATTGAACCCATCACGACCCACCAATACCCCACGGCCGCCACCCGCCCAGCGAACTCGGTGCTTAACCACCAAAAACTCAGCAAGGTTTTCGGCCTGCATCTGCCCTCATGGGAGCACGCTTTCAGGCTGTATTTTGAAGACGTAAATGGCCCGGCAACCTAGCCCGCCCATCAGCTGACGGCACCTCGATCGAAATGCTTACAGAGTCAGTATCGGATCGCGCGCTTTTGCGGCAGGTGAAGCAGCAACTACGATCACCTCATTGGCTAGAGGCGCCTCTCGAATGGTTAGTGGAACAGCTGCTGCCACGCCGGATGCTCCGCATTACCAGCACGCCGTTGAAAGCGGTGAAGACCATGGCCGACGCCGACAACGTGTGGCTCAGCGAGGGCAACGAGCCTACGTTCTCGTGGCAAGTGGAGGGCGGTTGGCAACCCGGTTGGTATTATCTGGAAGTAGCGCTCACCCGCCATAACGGCAGTCGCGAAGCATGCCTCGAAATTCCCGACCACACAGGCGCGCCGCCATTCGTTATCCCGGTGTCTTCCAATCTCCGCGGCAGCATCAGAGAAATTTTTTTTCTGCCGAGGGAGAGGCCCGAAATCCATTGGCGGCCCACCTGCGCCCGCGGTCTGTTTCGGCAAAGTCCGGTGGCAGTTCATCGCATCAGTGCCGTTGAAAGCGTACTTCGCAGAGCGCATAGGGTAATGCTCGACGGTCTGCGCTTTCGGCAATCGAAGCACCCTGCCAGCCGCAAGCTGCGCTTACCGAACGCCCTGAAAGATCTGCATGCCGCTTACCTTGCGGGTACCTACCTGCGGCTGCGGCGCCTAAGCGGGCTGGATTATCAGGCAGTGCTTGGCAGCCAAAATAAAAGACAACAACAACGGTTCAAGTTGGCTCGTGACCTGCTCCCCAAAGCGCTAGCGTGCCCAGTGCTCGTGCTGGTGGTGGTGGATTCAACCGGCCTTAGCGGGTTACGTGCACTTATCCACTCTCTACTCGCTCAGAGCCACGCGGCATGGACAATGGTGTGTCTATCTAAAACTGCCGAAATTGAGCGTGAACTCGCACTTGCTGAACTGCCGCAAGATGCACGGATCGCCATTTGGCGAGACGCACCGGGCGGAACCTCACTAGCGTCGCGCCTCAATGCCACGATGGCCCGCAGCCCGGCAGAAATTATGCTGTGGGTTGAACCGAGGGCAACGCTGGCACCAGACGCACTTTTGCACTTTGTGTTGGAATTTCTGCAGCACCCGCAAGCGCAGCTGGCGTACTGTGATGAAGATACTTTTGAGCCGGCTGAGCAACTACGCTCTGCCCCGCTGTTCAAACCCGACTGGAATCCGGAACTGTTGCAGGCTTTTAACTACTTCGGCCTGTGCATCGCCTTGCGTAAAAACACGGCCACAACGCAGCGGGAATTTCGCGAATATTTTGAAGGCGCAGAACTCTACGAACTCTTATTGAGAATCACAGCCAACCAATCTAGCGAGCAGGTTAGGCATTTGTCGTATGTGCTGGCCCACCAAAACACCGATGTCGTCGCGCCCGGCAAGCACGCGATGCGGGCCCGATATACCGCAGAGCGGCGCGCATTGCAGAGCGTGCTCGCGTTCAATGGATGCGTTGTGGAGGCGGGCGACGGGGAAGCCTTACACCATGTGCGCTATCCCCTGCCGGCCGAGCCGCCGCTGGTAAGCATCATCGTGCCCACGCGCGACAGGGTTGAGCTCATTCAGGCGTGCATCGATAGCGTGTTAGCTAAAACGCGGTACCCGCGGTGGGAAATGATCATCGTCGACAACGACTCTATCGACCCCGCGACCCACCGTTTTTTTGAGCACGCGCAGCAGCACCCCAATGTGCGCGTGCTATCAGCGCCCGGTGCGTTTAACTACTCCCGCCTTAACAATGCGGCGGCGGCGATTAGCCAGGGCGAGGTGTTGGTGTTGTTGAATAACGATATTGAAGTGATTGCCGAAGACTGGCTGGACTATCTGGTAAGCCACGCCCTGCGGCCGGACGTTGGCGCGGTAGGCGCCAAGCTGCTTTATCCAGACAACACCATCCAGCACGCGGGCGTGGCCATAGGCATGGGAGGCGTGGCGGGCCACGTGCATCGCACGCTGCCGGGCGATGCGCCAGGCTATCTCAATCGCCTGCTGGTGACGCAGGAAGTCTCCGCAGTTACCGGCGCCTGCGTGGCAATCGCCAAAGACAAATTTGAGCGCGTGGGTGGGTTGGAAGAAGACCTGGCCGTGGCGTTGAACGACATCGACCTGTGCCTCAAGCTGCGTCAGCAAGGCTGGCGCAACATCTGGGAACCTAGAGCACTGCTTTACCATCATGAATCTTTAAGCCGCGGCGTCAACGACACCCCTGCTAAAAAGGCCCTATGGGCATTTGAGTTTGGCTATATGAAGAACAAATGGGCGCCTTTACTAGCGCGCGACCCGCACTGGCCCATGCACGATGAGCCTTTGCTGGCCGGCAGCGTTTTTTTAGACGTCTAAAGCGCCGCCGTGAGCTTCAGCGTGACCATCAAGACCAAACCGCCCCACTAGCCTGACGTAACGGAGACAAGGAACACATGTTCAACAACCTGTTGCCCGGCGTGCCCTTGATTGAGTCGCCGTTTTTTCGCTCCATTTTTACGCCAGAAGCATTCTCGGCATCAGAAATCGCCATTGCGAAAGATCTGTCCGAAAAAGGCTATGCGGTAATCGATTTTCCAGACCCGGATTTAGCGCTACGCGCAGACGCCATCAAGCACGCCCTGCACCACCGTTATGCGTGGGCACAATGGAAGGCAGATTCCGCCGACATGCGCGTTCAAGACGCCTGGAAGTTTGATGACAACGTGCGAGCCATTTCCACCAATAAGGCCATCATCGATCTCCTCACGCGCCTGTATGGCCGACAGGCATGGCCCTTCCAAAGCCTGAGCTTCCCGGTGGGCACACAGCAGCATTTTCATACCGACGCCGTGCATTTCTCCTCCGTACCCGAGCGTTTTATGTGTGGCGTGTGGGTGGCCTTTGAAGACGTAGGGCCAGACCAAGGACCGCTGCAGTATTTTCCGGGGTCACACCGCTGGCCGTTTTACGGCAATGAGCATATTGGTTTCACCCCCGTCGCAGAAAAGAACAACCAGCAAACCTACGAGCCGCTGTGGCGCGAGCTCGTAGCCCACAGCGAGATTCCGCAAGAACAATTTCTGGCCAAGAAAGGCCAAGCGCTCATTTGGACCGCCAACCTCCTCCACGGCGGCATGCCTCATCTGGATAAAACCCAAACCCGCTGGTCGCAGGTCACGCATTACTTTTTCGACGACTGCCTGTATTACACGCCCATGCTTTCGGATGCGATGACTGGGGTGTTTAAGACAAGGCAGCCGATGGATATTGTGGCTGGGGCTCGGCGGTTGGGTGTGACTGGCGGGGCGACAGATAGTGCGGGAGATTTATCGGAAGGCGTACCGAAGCGTAGTGTTTGCGAATCTACTAAGCATGTAAAAATTGATCCCAGCGCATGCCGACCTTTTTGGAAAAGGGCCATTGGACGTTTTTTTTGAAGCGGGATGCCAATTACGTCCCTCGCATCATCAGGCATCCGAGTCAGTTCGGAACTCTGTATGTGGGGCCTGCCGTTCATAGGAACAACATATATGGGATGCAGAATGTCGAACAAGGAGCTAGTCAACCCGGCATTAAAGGCAGAGTTGCCATCTGAACTACGGGGTTAGCATCACGGGCCATGAAGAGTCCTAGAAGCACCAAAACCGGATTGGCGGGAAGATGCTCGCGACCGAGAAGGGCCTCCCCGGACAGTTCAGCTCTTCTACGTCCGTTAATGCGCTGTGCCGCACCCCACCATGTGACTAAGATGAAGTACGGGTATTAGAGGGATGACTTGCTGTTGGCGGGCGAATTACTAAAGACCGCATCCACTTGGACAGAGGAACGTTTTCGTTCATCCGTTCGAGCGTCGCGTTCTAGCTGCAAGGCCTCGACAAGTTTAGTCCGCTCAGTCAGCAACGTGTTGCTGTATAGCTCTGCGTGGGCGACTCGCTCGTTAACAAAC
>CAMCQE010000174.1 GCA_945876945.1 Klebsiella pneumoniae | reverse complement strand
ATCCATATGGCAGCCCCCACCGACACCAGCATCATGGCTTTGTTCTGCGACTTCGAGAACATCGCCCTCGGCGCCCGCGACGCCAAATACGCCCGCTTCGAAATTGGCAAGGTGCTGGAGCGCCTGCTGCTCAAGGGCAATATCGTGGTCAAGAAGGCCTACTGCGACTGGGACCGTTACAAGGAATTCAAAGGCAACATGCACGAAGCGGCCTTTGAGCTGATTGAAATCCCGCACGTGCGGATGAGCGGCAAAAATTCCGCCGATATCCGGCTCGTCGTGGACGCGCTGGATCTCTGCTACACCAAGTCGCACGTCGACACCTTCGTGATTATCAGCGGCGACTCCGACTTCTCGCCGCTGGTGAGCAAGCTTCGCGAGAACAACAAAACGGTGATTGGCGTGGGCGTGAAACAGTCCACGTCCGACCTGCTCATTTCCAACTGCGACGAATTCATCTACTACGACGATCTGGTTCGCGTGGAAAAAGAAAAGCGTCGGCCGCGTGCGCGCAAGGCCGCACCGACGGAGAAGGGCGAGAAGGCTGCGAGCAGCGCCGCGCCGGCAGAAAAAGCCGACAAAGCCGCACCGGCCGCAGAATCCGACCGCCAGCAAGAAGCGCTGGATATCGTGATGGAAACGGTGGAAGCGCTGGTGGCCGAACGCGGCACCGAAGAAAAAATCTGGGGCTCGATGGTGAAGCAGGCGATCAAGCGTCGCCGGCCGGGGTTCAACGAGTCTTACTACGGCTTTCGATCCTTCAGCAAACTGCTGGATGAAGCGGCCGCGCGCAAACTGGTGACGCTGGAACAGGACGAGAAATCCGGCGGCGTGATTATTCGGGCGGTGGGCGGCGAGCTCTAAAAAATAATTCGTTCTAAAAATATCGAAGGGAGTGTTCATGAAACTTGACAGTCTGTTGCCGGCGATGGCACCGGCCGAAGTCGCCAGCCGCGCGCAGGAACTCGAAGGCCTTGGCATTGATTGCGCGTGGACGTTTGAAGCCGCGCACGACGCCTTCTTCCCGCTGGCCTTCGCCGCCGCCGCCACCAGCACGCTGGAAATCGGCACCAATATCGCCGTGGCTTTCGCCCGCACGCCGTTTTCGACCGCGCAGATCGCCTGGGACTTGCAGACCTATTCCAAGGGTCGTTTCCGCTTGGGTCTGGGCACCCAGATTCGCCAGCACGTGGAGCGCCGCTTCTCCATGCCCTTCGACCATCCCGCCGCCCGCGTCACCGATTACATCCGCTGCGTGCGGGCCATCTGGAACACCTTCCAGACCGGCGCGCGGCCCAGCTACGAAGGGCCGTTCTATCAGTTCAAGCTCATCAATGAATTCTTCAATCCGGGCCCGATCGAACACCCGGAAATTCCGATTTACCTGGCCGGGGTGAATCCGCGCATGTGCCAGGCCGCGGGCGAAGTGGCGGACGGCTTCCACGTGCATCCCATGCATACCGTGGCCTATCTCAAAGAAGTGGTGCGTCCTGCGCTGGATGTGGGCGCCCGCACCCGCGGCAAGACGGTGGCGGATCTCGAACTCTATTCGCCCGTATTCGTGGTGACCGGCGACACCGAAGCCGAGCGCGCCAGCATGGAGCAGGCGGTGCGCCGACAGATTGCGTTCTATGCCTCCACCCCAAGCTACGCCGCCGTGCTCGAGTTCCACGGCTTTGGCGACCTGCAAAAGCAGATGGGCGGACTGATGCGCGAAGGCAAGCTGGATGAGATGGGCGCCCACGTGCCGGACGCCTTGCTGAATGACATCGTGGTGTTTGCGCCGTCGGCCACGCTCGGTCAGACGCTGCGTGCGCGCTACGACGGCGTGCTGGATCGCGTGTCCTTGTATTCCACCATGGGCGGTGAAGGCAGCTTCTCGCGCTGGCCGGAACTGGTGGCCGGGATTCACGCGGCTTAAGCACCGGCGTTTGCGTGGCGCCTGCGGGCGCTTATGCTCGCGGGCAACGGTCGGCATGGGAGCCCGCAATGACCCCGTCGGAATTAGAGGCTGAACTCACGCAGGCGAGGGCTGAGGTGCGCGAACTCCAGCGCACCGCGGTCGCGCTCCGCACCGCGCTGGAACAGGCGGCGCAAGCCACCCGGGCCAGCCTGAGTGCGGCCGAAGCCGGCAGCGCGGGGGAAATCGCGCAACTCAAAACCACCGTTGCCGCGCTCCGCGACGCGCTGGAACAAAGCCGGATCGAGCGCGACGCCGCCGTGCAGGCGGCCGCCGCCAGCGCGGCGCAGGACATCCACCAGCTGCGGGAGACAGTCCAGGCCTTACGCCAGGCGCTGGAGCAGGCAGAAGTGACCCGAATCGCCGCCGTGCAGCAGGTGCGTGCCGAAGAACAGCTGCAGAGTGAGCAACTCAAGATCACCCTCCAGCGCCTGCGCGAAGCACTGGAAACCAGCCGCGTTCAGCAAGACCTGCTGGTGAAGCAGGCCGAGTCTTTAGCCCGGAGCGAGACCGGCCAACTCGAGCAAACTATCCGCGCACTCCGCGAACAACTGCAGGGAACCGTCCGACATGGATAAGCCCGCTGCTGAAAGTCCCGAAGGCGTCGCCGCCAAAAAGCGCGGCACTCAAGCCCGCCCCGATCCGCGCGAGAAGCGGCGCTTGCGTGAGGCAGAATTGCTACTGGAAGTCACCCGCCAGATGGCGTCCTTCGACACCCTGGACGAAGTGCTCAGGGCGCTGGTGACCTTAACCACCGCCGAGCTCGGCACCGAACGCGGCTCGCTGTTTCTGAATGACCCTGCCACCAACGAACTCTATTCGCGCGTGGCCCAGGGCGATATCCAGCGCGAAATTCGCATTCTGAACACCAGCGGCATTGCCGGGCATGTGTTTGCCAGCGGCGAGGCCTTGATTATTCACGACGCCTACGAAGACGCCCGCTTTAATCGCAGCATCGACGAGCAAACCGGCTTCATCACCCGCAGCATTCTGTGCGTGCCGATTCGCACGGTGAAGGGCGAAATCATCGGCGTGGCGCAAACGCTGAACAAAAAGGCCGGTCGCTTCACGCGGCAGGATCTGGCCTTGTTTGAAGCCATGACCAGCCAGGGCACGCTGGCTTTGCAAAGCGCGCAGTTCATTGAACGCATGCAGGCCCTGCGGCAGCAGGAGATGGCGTTTATCGACGTGGTCTCCGACGTCACCGCCGACATCAAGCTCGGCTCCTTGCTGCAAAAAGTGATGGGCGAAGCCACCCGCCTGCTCAACGCCGAGCGCTCCACGCTGTTTCTCAACGATGAAAAAACCGGGCAGCTGTGGTCGGAAGTCGGGCAGGGGCTGGAATCGATGCAGATTCGGCTGCCGAATCATGTGGGCATTGCGGGCGCGGTGTTTACCACCGCCAAGTCGATCAACATCCCCTACGCCTACGCCGATTTGCGCTTCAATCCGGCCTTTGATCGGCAAACCGGTTTCTTCACGCGGTCCATTCTGTGCGTGCCGATCATCAACAAGTCCGGCAAGACCATCGGTGTGACGCAGGTGCTGAACAAGCGCGGCGGGCCGTTCTCCACCGAAGACGAATCTCGCCTGCGGGCGTTTACCGCGCAAATTTCCATCGCCCTGGAAAACGCCAAGCTGTTCGCCGACGTGCAGAACATGAAGAACTACAACGAGGCCATGCTGGAATCGATGTCCAACGGGGTCATCACGCTGGACGCCCAGGAGCGCATCGTCACCTGCAACGCGGCGGGTGCGCGGCTGCTGCGAGTGCGGCCGGAAGAAATCGTCCAAAGATCGGCGGCGGAATGTTTCACCGGCGCCAATGCCTGGCTGCTGGAAAAGCTCAAACGCGTGGCAGCAACCGAGGGTACGGAAACCACCGTCGATGCCTCGCTGGTGGTGGGCGATGAGGTGCTGTCGGTCAACGTCACCGCCTTGCCGCTGGTGTCGGTCGAGAAGCAGCGCATTGGCGCGATGCTGATGATTGAAGACATCAGCACCGAGAAACGCCTGAAGTCCACCATGGCGCGCTACATGGACCCCGGGATTGCCGATCAGCTCGTGGCCAGCGGCGCCGAAGCGCTGGGCGGGCAGTCGGTGACGGCCACCGTGCTCTTTTCTGACATCCGCAGTTTCACCACCATCACCGAGCAGCTGGGCGCGCAGGGCACCGTGGCCTTGTTGAACGAGTATTTCACCCTGATGGTGGACTGCATTCAGCGCGAAGAGGGCATGCTCGACAAGTTCATCGGCGACGCCATCATGGCGGCGTTCGGGATCCCGGTGCAGCACGAAGACGATGCCGATCGGGCCGTGCGGGCGGCGATCGGCATGATGCGCGAGCTCAACAGCTGGAATCAGCAGCGCCTGACCGAGGGCAAGCTGCCGGTCGATATCGGCATTGGCTTGAATACCGACGTGGTGGTGTCCGGCAACATCGGCTCTCGCAAGCGCATGGACTACACCATCATCGGTGACGGCGTGAATCTGGCCGCGCGGCTCGAGTCCGCCTGCAAGCAGTACGGCGCGCACATTCTCATCAGCGAATTCACCTTTCGGAAACTCCGCGCCACCTACACCACGCGCGAAGTCGATTGGGTGGTGGTGAAAGGCAAGACCCAACCGGTCGCCATCTACGAGGTGCTGGACTACCACACCGAATCCACGTTCCCCGGTCTCATGAACGCCCTGCGACATTTCCGCGACGGGCTGACCCATTACCGGCAGCGGGAATGGGCAGATGCCGGGCGGGCGTTTAGGGAAGTGTTGGCGCTACACGCCGGCGACTTTGCCAGCGCGCTTTATCTCAAACGCTGCGCCCTGATGGCGGCCAATCCGCCGCCGCCGGACTGGGACGGCGTGTGGGTGCTGGCCGACAAATAAGCCTCAGGCCGCCTGCGGCAGCCACTGCCGCCATACGCCAAGCAGCGCGTCCAGCCGTTCCTCATACAGCGTCACCCCGACCGCCACCGCTGAGGCGTCGGGCAGGTCAAGTAGCGCGTCGGCTTCCCCGAGTGAGGCTTTCACCGTCATGCCAAGCTTGCGCACCAGCGCGCCCATCGCCGCGTTATCGCACATGAAGTGAATCCACAGCTGCTTGCAGCCGTGCGCGGTGGCGCTTTTCTGGGCGCGTTTGATGAGTCGCAGCGCCAAGCCTTCTCGGCGGTAAGCCCGCAGCACGCTAAGGCCAATTTCCGCCTTGCCATCCACCAGCCCCACATGCGCCACCGCGATGATGTCGAAGCGGGTATCAAAAGCTGCAAACAGGCGGTCGCGCTTAAAATCGATGGCGTTGACGTAGTCGCGAATCATGTCGTCGGGCAGGGCGCCGCCGAAGCGCAGTCGGCGGTCCTCTCCGTCAAGCGTCAGAAAATGCGTGACAAGGCGCTCGCGGTCGAGCGGGCTCAAGTTGTGGATTAGACGGTACATGGCGCCATCTCCTCGCGCCGCAGGCGCGTCGATTAAGCAGATGGCGCGAAGTGTAGGCCGCCTGTGCGGCATCGCAACAATTATTTTTAGATAAGGTCATGCCGGAACAGCGAAACCTTCGCAGCTCAGGTTGTCAGGGTCGCCGGTGCAGACAGTCAGGCCGATTCAAGGCGAAGCGGTGTCGCTCAAGGCCATCCCCACCAATGCCTCCAAATGCGCGCTGAGCGCTGGCGCCAGCACCTCCGGCCGATGCGTCGGTAACACGTACAGCGAGATCAATTCTGCGCAGGGCCGGTCTTGCGTATCGGTCCATTTTTCGGCAA
>CAMCQE010000173.1 GCA_945876945.1 Klebsiella pneumoniae | reverse complement strand
TACCAAGGTAGTAGCCGCTCAAGCCACCCAGCATCGCAATCGCCAGCGTGGCCTTGGGCGCCTGCCACACGCGCGGCAACTCGCACCGCCACCACGCCCAGCCCCAAATCAAGGGCAAGGCCATCACCGCCCGCAGGACCAGCAGGGCTTCGAGGGTGACCCCGGCGTGGTAGAGCAGCTTGGCGATGATGCCCTTCGCCGCCATCAGCAAAGCGCCGGTGATGACCAGCGCCACGCTTAGCGGCGCGGCGGATTCAGACACAGGAATCGATCAGGCGCTGGCGGCGAGCGGCGGAAACGGCGAAGCGCGGCTGACCATCGCCGGCATGCGAGCGCCCAGCGGCCCTTCGAGCCAGTGCGCGGTTTCGATGATGGCAGGCAGCGACACACTGCTGTTGAGCCCCATGCCTTCCAACAGGTAGAGCACATCCTCGGTGCCCACATTGCCAGTGGCGCCCGGCGCGAACGGGCAACCGCCCACGCCGCCGCAACTGGCATCAAACACCCGCACGCCGGCCTGGGCCGCGGCATAGACGTTCGCGATGCCGGTATTGCGCGTGTTGTGGAAATGCATGCGCAAGGGGATCTCGCTGAGCAAAGGCATTACCCGCTCCAGCATCGCGCTGACCTGCGAGGGCACCGCCACGCCGATGGTGTCGGCCAGCGCAATTTCACTCACGCCCAGATCCACATACCGCTGCACCATCTCCACCACGCGGTCGGGATTGATGCGACCTTCAAACGGACAGCCAAACGCCGCCGCAATCGTCACCCCGAAAAACCGGCCCGCCGCCTGCGCCTCGCGCGCCATGCCGGAGATCATCTCGAACATCGCCGCCGGCGTGGTGCCCTGATTGCGCTGGCAGAAGGTTTCGCTGGCGACATCTACCGAATTGATCTGCTGCAGCGGACTTTCCATCGCGCGCTCGAAGCCGCGCTGATTGAGCACCAGCCCGATGTAGTTCACGCCCGGCCGCTGCGGCAGGCCGGCAATGACTTCATCGGCGTCTGCCATTTGGGGCACCCGCTTGGGATTCACGAAACTCGCCACTTCAATCCGGGTGTGACCGGCGTCAACCAGACGGCGAATGAAGTCGAGCTTGGTGGCGGTGTCGACCAGCGTCGGCTGGCTTTGGAGGCCGTCGCGGGGGCCGACTTCGACAAGTTCAACGGTGTTCTGCATGGTCGCAAGCCTCTCAGACGGGAGCGGGAAGATGGCCCGCATCTTAAGCGCTGCCGGGAGCGCGTGGCACGCGCTGCGCGTGCCTGTCGACCCGGGTTCGTACACCAGACGCGACCGTTCCCCCCGTTCATCCTTCGACGGGCTCAGGACGAACGGGGTTTGGGGGCGCGAGCTGCTCGGGACGGGAAATAATGCGGGCTGGGAGGCAGGCAGCATGCTGGTTCGGCCTTTCCCTTGTTTCTCGCGCCGGCTGTCGAAGCGCGCGCCGCCGGGGATCGCCGTTCGCGCTGAGCCTGTCGAAGCGCACGCCGCCGGGGATCACCGTTCGCGCTGAGCCTGTCGAAGCGCCCGCGGCTTCCAGTATGCTGCCCTCCGCTTTCGGCTGCGGGTGAATACTCATGTCTCAACACGATTTTGATTTCTTCGTCATCGGCGCCGGTTCTGGCGGGGTGCGGGCGGCCCGCATGGCGGCCAGCTTCGGGGCCCGCGTGGCGGTGGCCGAAGAACGTTACTACGGCGGCACCTGCGTGAACGTGGGCTGCATTCCCAAGAAGCTGTTCGTTTACGGCTCACGCTTTCCCGAAGACCGCGCCGTTGCCGCCGGCTACGGCTGGACGGTCGACGAACCGCAGTTCGACTGGCCCACGCTGGTCCGCAACAAGGACACCGAAATCCAGCGACTGAACGGCATCTACGAGCGCATGCTGAAAAACGCCGGCTGCGAAGTCATCCCCGCCCGCGCCACGCTGGTCGACCCCCACACGGTAGAGGTCGACGGCAAACACATCACCGCCACCCATATTCTGGTCGCCACCGGCGGCTGGCCGCTGGTGCCGGAAATCCCGGGCCGCGAACACATTCTGACCTCCAACGAAATGTTCCATCTCGAACAACTGCCCCGCCGCATGGTGGTGGTGGGCGGTGGTTATATCGCGGTGGAGTTCGCCGGCATCCTGCGCGGCCTCGGCTGCGAGGTCACGCAGCTCTATCGCGGCGAGATGATTCTGCGCGGCTTCGACACCGAAACCGCCGCATTTCTGGTCGAACAGATGCGCCACAAGGGCATCGACCTGCGCTTGCAGAGCGATGTCGCCCGCATCGACAAAACGGCCACCGGCCTTAAGGTGTCACTCAAAGACGGCAGCACGCTGGAAGCCGACGGCGTGCTCTACGCCACCGGCCGCGTGCCGATGACGGCCAATCTGGGGCTGGAAGCCTGTGGGGTGGAATTGGACGCTGCCAGCGCCATCCGCGTCGACGCCCACTACCGCACCAACGTGCCGTCGATTTACGCCGTAGGCGACGTGACCAACCGCGTGAATCTCACGCCGGTCGCACTCGCAGAAGGCATGTCACTCGCCCGCCGTCTGTTCGGCAGCCGCGACACCACGGTCGACTACGAGTTCATCCCCACCGCCATTTTCAGCCAGCCGCCCATCGGCACGGTGGGTTTCAGCGAAGACGAGGCCCGCAAGCAATTTGGCGAGATTGAAGTTTTCACCTCCAGCTTCACGCCGCTCCGCTTCACCATTTCACCGGTGAAGGAAAAGGCCTTCATGAAGCTCATCGTCGATCAGGCCAGCCGCCGCGTGGTGGGCTTGCACATGTGCGGCGAAGACGCGGGCGAAATCACGCAGGGCTTTGCGGTGGCGATGCGCGCCGGTGCGACCAAGGAAATTTTCGACACCACGATCGGCATTCATCCTTCGGCAGCCGAAGAATTTGTCACCATGCGCGAGCCAACGCGGCGCTAGGTTTTCAATCCAAACCATCACCAACAACGACAGCGCGAAACGCGCGCACTTAGGGGAGCAACACATGGGCTGGTATCGCAAACGAACTCTCGGCGGCATTCTGCAAGAAGCGGCCACGCGCTGGGGCGAGCGCGAAGCGTTTTCCTTCAACGGCGAGCGCTGGACCTACACGCAGTTCAATGATGAAACCAATCGCGTGGCCAAGGCCCTCATCGCGCTCGGCGTGCAGCCGGGTGAGCATGTCGCGCTGTGGATGACCAACCGGCCGGAATGGCTGTTCCTGATGTTCGCGATCGCACGCGTGGGCGGCTGCATCGTGCCGCTCAATACCCGCTACCGCACCGACGACGTGGCCTACACCGTCACCCAGTCGCGTAGCGGCACGCTCATCAGCCTCGACCGGTCGGGCCCGGTGGACTACCAAGGCATGCTGATGGAGTCGATGCCCTCGATTGAGCAAGCGGCCGACGGTCTCAAGGTCGAGAACTACCCGGATCTGAAACGGCTCGTCGTGCTCGGCGAACTGCGCCTGCCCAACGCCACCGGCTGGGAGGCGTTTATCGCCGCTGGTGCGTCTATTAGCGACGACACCTTGACCGCGCGCGCCGACGCGGTCGACCCGGACAGCCTCATGATGCTCGCCTACACCTCGGGCACCACCGGCAATCCAAAAGGCGTGATGCACAGCCATCAACCCATCCGCTCCACGCATGAGCGGGCGCAGGTGATGGGTTACACGCGATACGAAGTGCACATGAACTACCTGCCGTTGTTCCACATCTACGCGTTCAGCGAGATTGTGATGATGAGCGTGCTGTGCGGCTCGCGGCACGTGATGATGGATATGTTCGACGCCGAAAAAGCGCTCGATCTGGCCGAGGCCGAGGGCGCGACCGTGCTCCACGGCTTCGAAGCGCATTGGCTCGATCTGCTCACCGCCCAGGAGCGCCACGCGCGCCAGCTCAAGGTGCGCATTGGCACCCTGCCCTCAGGCGTTGAAAGCACCATCCCCATCGCCGAGCGCGTGCAGGACACCTTCTGCCCCACCATCTCCGGCTTTGGCATGAGCGAGTCCTGGGCCTATGTGTCGGTCAACAATCCGCTGCATACCCGCGAACAGCGCGTGCACGCTTCAGGCTATCCCATGAACGACTACGAATTCCGCGTGGTCAATGTGGAGACCGGCGTTGAACAGCCGATCGACGAAGCGGGCGAACTGTGGGTACGCGGCTATGCGGTGATGAAGGGCTATTGGGATAAACCCGAAGCCACCCGCGAAACCATCGACGCCGAAGGCTGGCTGCATACCGGCGACATGGCCAAACTGCGCGCCGACGGCCATCTGGTGTTTCTGGGGCGCTACAAGGACATGCTGAAAGTGGGCGGCGAAAACGTCTCGCCGGCCGAAGTCGAAGCCTATCTGCGCAAGATGCCAGAAGTGATGGATGCCGCCGTCGTCGCCTATCCGGATCCGCGTCTGGCCGAAGTGCCGGTGGCGTTTGTGATCCTCAAAGCCGGCCAGTCGGTGAGCGCCGACGACCTCATCAACCGCATGAAGGGCAAGATCGCGAGCTACAAGATTCCGCGGCATGTGATCTTTACCGAAGGCTACCCCATGACCTCCTCCGGCAAGATCCGCAAGATCGAGCTGCGGGCACAGGCCAAAACCCTGCTGGGTTAAGCGGGCGCCCGGCAATGAAGCAGACGCCGTTCAGGTCAGCCGCTTGCGCCTGAACAAATTCATTGCCGATTCCGGCCTCTGCTCCCGACGCGAGGCCGACGCGCTGATTGCCGGCGGTCAGGTGCGGGTGAACGGCGCGGTGGCCGGTTTGGGCACCGCGGTCAACGAGGGCGATGAAGTCAGCGTGAAGGGTCGCCGCATCGCGACCCGCAAAAAGCAGGTGTATATCGCGCTCAACAAGCCCGTGGGCGTGACCTGCACCACCGACCGCCGCGACCCCACCAACATCATCGATTTCGTGCGTCATCCGGCGCGGATTTTTCCGATAGGCCGGCTCGACAAGGATTCCGAAGGCCTCATCCTGCTCACCACCCACGGCGATATCGTCAACGACATCCTGCGCAGCGAGCATCACCACGAGAAGGAATATCTGGTCACAGTGGATCAAACCGTGACGCCGGAATTCGTGGCCGCGATGAGCCTCGGCGTGCCGATCCTCGGCACCAAAACCAAGCCGTGTCAGGTGTTCAAGGTCGACCGCCAAAGTTTCCGCATCATCCTCACGCAGGGGCTCAACCGGCAGATTCGCCGCATGTGCGAGTACTTTGGCTTTGAAGTGCTGAAACTGCGCCGGCTGCGCATCATCAACGTGAAGCTGGGCAATCTGAAGCCCGGTCACTGGCGGGATCTGGACGCTGGTGAACTGGCCGGCCTGTTACCGGAACGCCAACTCGACAAGCGCCCGCGACGCACGCGCTAAGGGCGCTTGGGCGCTTGGGACTTGAGGCGCATTGGATGTCCTCTGCGGGGCTTGTCGCCTGTTCCTGCTGAGTCCCCGCGTTTGGGGTCGGCGCCGGGCAGGATGGTGAAGGTCGTGCCATCCCGTTCGGGCTTCGACAGGCTCAGCCCGAACGGGTTTTAGATGCACTGCCACCGATGTGGGGGCCAGGCGATATCTCGCTGGCGCGGCATCTCCGCCGCTCGTGGCTCGGCCTCTCCCCCGTCCGCGGCTCGGCCTCTCCCCCGTCCTCGGCCTGTCCCCCGTCCTCGGCCTGTCCCCCGTCCTCGGCCTGTCCCCCGTCCTCGGCCTGTCCCCCGTC
>CAMCQE010000172.1 GCA_945876945.1 Klebsiella pneumoniae | reverse complement strand
AACCAGGACCCATGCGAGCAACAAACCAAACACGACATTGAGACCGGCCGCCAGCAGCGCACACCCGAAGCTCACCCGAAAGGCGGCCAAAACGCGCGGTGCAGTGGCGGCTATCCAAAACGCCTCAGCACCGAACTGGATCGATTTGAGGAAGAGCGCTGACAGTGGCACCAGCACGATCAGCGTTAAATAAAAAACGGTGAAGCCGAATGTCAGACCGAAACCCGGCAGGACGCTGGGACGCCTGAAGTGTCCACGCCAGGCTTTAGCCCGAAAATAGTCCCGGCTTAGATCTGCCGGATCGACGTTGAGTGGCTTACTCATCGGTGGGTGATGGCTCAACGCGCAAAGAGCTGGTCAAACACGCCGCCATCGGCGAAATGTTTTTCCTGCGCGGTTTTCCACCCGCCAAAGGCGTCAGCCACCGTCACCAGCTTTACGTTCGAGAATTGCTTGGCGAACTCAGCGGCAACGCTGCTGTCCTGCGGGCGAAAAAAATGTTTCGCCGCGATCTGCTGAGCCTCCTTGCTATACAGGTGTTCAAGGTAGGCTTGCGCCAATTTCGTGTTCCCATGTCGCTCAGCATTCTTGGCGACGACTGCCACCGGCGGCTCGGCCAGAATGCTGAGAGAGGGCGTGACAATTTCGAAATCCTGGCCAGTGCCACCATTCAGCACCATCAGCGCTTCGTTTTCCCAGGCCACGAGGACGTCGCCAATGCCGCGCTCGATAAACGTCGTCGTGGCGCCGCGTGCGCCGGTGTCCAGCACCGCCACATTTTTGAACAAACTCGCCATGAACTGTTGGGCGCCGGTATCGTTCCCGGATTTGTTTCGCGCATACGCCCAAGCCGCCAAATAGTTCCAGCGCGCGCCGCCTGAGGTTTTCGGGTTTGGGGTCACTACGCGCACATCACTCCGAACGAGGTCATCCCAATCCTTGATGCCTTTCGGATTGCCCTTGCGCACCAGCAGAACAATCGTTGAGCTATACGGCGTGCTGTTGTTGGGCAAGAGCGTTTGCCAATTGCGCGCGAGCAAGCCCGACTTCTCGGCGATCGCGTCGATGTCGTGGGCGAGAGCCAAAGTCACCACGTCAGCATCCAGTCCGTCGATCACTGAGCGCGCCTGTTTGCCCGAACCGCCGTGTGATTGATTCACCGTTACCGCGGCGCCACCCTGCGCTTGCCAGTAGTATGAAAACAGGGCGTTATAGTCTTCGTAAAACTCACGCGTGGGGTCATAGGAGACGTTTAGCAGGCTCTGTTCGGCATGGGCCATCGGCATTGCGCCACTCAGCGACAGCAACAACAGCAGGGCGATGCGGGGCAGGGTAAATTTCATTGGACTCTCTCCATCTAGTGCAAGGCCGGAGTCTTGGGCGACATCCGGCGCGCGTGTCATGCATAAGCCAGTTGGAATCGCGTCAGCAGCGCGCGTTCGGTATCCCGATCAATCGGTGCGCTGAGCGTGCCGCCACCACCGCCGTGGAATCGGGTCTTGTCGTAGTTAACGTTGCCTTGGCGTCCTCGCCGGTTAACACCAGAAACGCCGACACCTGCCAAGCGGCGTTGGTGACGGGTGCATTGTGGTCGGCAAAGCTGACCGACTGCGTCGACTCGACGTAGTCGCCGAAAAGACCAAACTGACGCCAGTAAAAGAAGCCCTGCGGCGAGAACCGATAGCGGTCGCCGTCTGCCACCGCGGTGGTCTCAAGCGAAGGGCTGAGCGTGATTGATGTCTCCTTGCCTTTGACGTCGACCACCATTACGGCGCTGCTGGTGGCGCGGTACTTGAGGAACCTCACTTGCGCGGGTGTGCGGTAGGCGCCCAGATTCGGTGAGTTTGCCGCGCCCAGTTCGCTCCCGTAGGTGCCTGAAATGCCAAAACCCAAACCTTGCAGCGGACCGTAAGCGTCGAGGAACGGTTGCATGATGATCCGGCCCGCAAAATCCTTGTCGTCGCGACTGTCGAGCGCGGCCACATTCTCGCCATCCGGATCGCCATCGAAAACACCGGTTTGATAACTCAGTTTGCCATTGAGCAACTCGCC
Source organism: Klebsiella pneumoniae (assembly GCA_945876945.1). GTDB lineage: Bacteria > Pseudomonadota > Gammaproteobacteria. Next base: position 3,933 of record CAMCQE010000172.1, on the reverse strand, counting down.
GCTGACTTGCAGACCGATATCTCGATTCGGCACGAGATTGTTGGTGATGCCACGCTCGACAAAAGGCAGATCCGAGCCAGAGGCGAGACTCTCCAGGCCAAGCGGTTTCTTCATTTTGCCCACGGCGACTTTCGCGAGCGGGTATTGCCGCCACCCCGCGTAGGCATCTTGCAAGGTCACCGAGCCGCCGGCGAAATCGGGCATCACTCGATAGTAAAACTGCTTGGCCACCGTTCCTTCAGAAATAGGACGCACCCGACGCATGAGGAAACTGTCCGCAGTCGATTGGGATTCATCGTCGAGCAAGAACCGCGCGTCGGTCTGAATGTAGCCACACAGCTTGAGTTCGTAGTTGCCATCCGGAGATGTCACTGCCAAACCCTTCTCGCTCACCGAGACCGCCGGCACTTTGGCTCGACTGGCGGCGGCCTCTTCGGCGTTCACTTCGAGACGGCGCTCTATGACGCGCACTCTGGCATCGACATTCGTGTTGGTAGCGCTTGCGGTAACCGGCGAGGGCGTGGCGGCCTTGAGACGCGCCAGCGCCGACTCAAGTGCTTTAATTCTTGCCGAAAGATCGGCCACCTGTGCGAAGAGTGCTTCGGGGGTGGGCGGGGTGGCTGCAGAGGCTGCGGGGAGGCCGACCAAGGCTGTGATGCCAAGCGTGCTACACAGCGCCCGGCGGAAAGAAAGCTCGTTCATGAAAAACTCAACAACTGATTTAAACTCTCACCATCGCGAGTGGCGAGTGCTTTTGATCACTGATCGTGCCAACACGAGAAAACTGATTTTTTTGCTGTAAACCTTAGTCGCTCTGGCGCGCAGTTCCCTTCGCCCAGCATATGTGCGATTTTTTTTTCGATATTTGCTGTGAGCTTGATGGCGCATGGGCTTGCGCCCACTCGAGCGACAGTGAGCGCATCAGCATCACACTATCTTTAGTGATTTTTGGTCTTTCCCATGCGCAGTTGTGCTGTGCGAGTTTTGGCAACGTGCTGATAAAGACGCTTGGAGTAGCGTGCGCATTAGCGCTCGGAGTAAACCTGCATCGTGAAGTCAGATAAGCAACTACATCTCGGCGCTTTCATGCGGCCCGCCAGTATCCATACCGCTTCATGGCGGTATCCGGGTGGTTTTTCGGATGCAAATTTCAATTTCTCGCACATGAAGCGCTTTGTGCAGACGCTGGAGCGCGGATGCTTTGACGCCTTTTTCATGGCGGACCATCTCGCGGTCCTCAATATGCCCATGGAAGCGCTGAAGCGCAGCGCGACAGTGACCTCCTTCGACCCGCTCACTTTGCTACCAGCGCTGGCCGCAGTGACCGAGCACATTGGCCTGATCGCGACGGCCTCAACGACCTATAACGATCCCTATCACGTGGCGCGAAAATTCGCCTCGCTCGATCACTTAAGCAATGGTCGTGCGGGGTGGAACCTGGTGACCTCGGTGAATCCTCAAGAGGCTCTCAACTTCAATCGCGAAACCCATCTGGCGCATGCCGACCGTTACGCCCGCGCGCGCGAGTTCTACGAAGTGGTCACGGGTCTATGGGACAGTTGGGCGGACGATGCCTTCATCCGCAACGTGGAGGAGGGCGTGTTTTTTGATCCGGAGAAACTCCACATCCTGAACCATCAAGGCGCCGAGTTTTCAGTGCGGGGTCCACTCAATGTTGCGCGCCCCGTTCAGGGTTGGCCGGTCATCGTGCAGGCAGGGGCGTCAGAAGCGGGACGGCAGATTGCGGCGGAAACGGCGGAGGCGGTGTTCTCTGCCAACAACACGCTTGGCACTGCGAAAGATTTTTACGCGGACATGAAATCGCGGGTTCGAGCGTGTGGCCGCAACCCGGAACATCTCAAGATATTGCCTGGCGTTTTCGTCGTGATTGGCGACACCGTCCAGCAGGCAAAAGCAAAGAAACGCCAACTGGATTCATTGGTTCACCCGGATAGCGGTCTGGGATCGCTGTCGGTGATGCTGGGTTGCGACGCGCGAGCATTCGATCTCGATGGACCACTACCCGAGATTCCGGAGACCAATGCCAGCAAAAGCGGCCGAGAGAAACTTATCGCAATGGCGCGCGAAGAGCACCTGACCGTGCGCGAACTGGCGCAGCACGTGGGCGGGAGTTTTGGGGTGATGGAGATGGTCGGCACCCTGCAAACGGTGGTCGACGAAATGGCGCAGTGGTTAGCCGAAGAAGCCTGCGACGGCTTCAACGTTATGTTCTCATCGCTGCCCGAAGGGCTGGACCAGTTCGTTGACCTCGTGGTCCCCGAACTGCAGCGGCGCGGCTTGTTCAGAACCCGCTATAAGGGCGCAACGCTCCGCGAAAACCTCGGATTGCCGCGTCCGGCGAATCGTTTTTTTCACGCCTGAACACGCTCATCTTGAACTCGGGAAGCTCACGATGAACGAGACTCTGGACCAGAACCTGCACTACCGAGCGTGGCAGGAGGCGGGCCGGCAGGCTGATATTCAGGGCTTTGCCTCGGCGCTGTTCGCGTTGCTGAAGGCCCAAATCCCGCTGAGAAGCTTGAGCCTTTATGACTTCATTGAAAGCCGCCGCGAACTGCTGGTGGTGGCGAGTGCGGGATCTGGACGAGAAAACTTTTCGGAACAATCTGCCGTTTATTGCACCGGGGCCCAGGCGCTAGCGATCTCGAAATGGATCGCCGGGGCGCAATTTGAGTGGGCCTCAGCGACATCAATTGAGCGTTGCGGCTTAGGCGCGATGCGAGCGACGCACGCGGAAACCTCCCTCATTGGCGGGCTGAACAATGCGCAGGGCGCTCAGGGCCTGCTGGTGCTTGAGGTTTCTGACCGGCGCCCGATTGAACCCGATGCGCTCCCGAGGCTGGCCGGCTTTCTCGAGCCCTGCGCCATTGCGCTCCAGAACGCGCAGCGCTCGCGCGCTTTGGGCGCGCAGGCCAAAAGCGCCGAAGCCGACAAACTGGGGCTGCTCGGCAAGCTGGGCCGCGATGAGATCGTCGACAGCGTGGTGGGACTGGAAGGTGGGCTCCGGGAGATTTACACGCGCATCGAACGGGTCTGCGATTCCGATCTGCCCATTCTGATTCTGGGGGAAACTGGCACCGGCAAAGAGGTGTTATCGCGCGAAATTCATCAGCGATCTTCGCGCGCCAACGGACCGTTTATTCGTGTGAACTGCGGGGCGATTCCGCCTGAGTTAATCGACTCAGAACTTTTCGGTCACGAGAAAGGCAGCTTTACGGGAGCGACCGCGCAACGTCGCGGTTGGTTTGAGCGTGCGCACGGAGGCTCGCTACTCCTCGATGAGGTGGGTGAGTTGACGCCGGCCGCACAGGTCCGTCTGTTGCGTGTAATGCAGGATGGCGTGCTTCAGCGCGTGGGCGGTGAAGCCGAGTTCGCAGTGGATGTCAGGGTGATTGCGGCAACCCATCGAGACCTTCCGGCGATGATCCGTGAAGGCGGTTTTCGTCAGGATTTATGGTACCGATTGGCCGGTTTTCCCATTGCATTGCCTCCGCTCCGGGCGCGACGTCAGGATATTCCGGCCCTTGCCAAACATTTTGTTGCCCGCGCCGCGCGCCGCTTTGGACTGCGCGCTAGCGCCCTTGATGCGAGCGCTCTGCGGCTTCTGGAAGATTATCCCTGGCCGGGCAATATCCGGGAATTCGCCGCGGTCATCGACCGTGCCGTGATTCTCGGCGGCGGCGAGCGCTTGGATATTGCGCAAGCGTTGGGCTCGGCGATGATGTCGATCCCAGATCAGCCCCTCTCAACACCTTCGGCACCGTCAGCCCCAAGCGCAGACGACCAGACGCTGCTGACGCTCGACGAAGCGATGGCCAAGCATATTGAACACGCTTTAAACCGCACCCAGGGTCGAATCGACGGCCCCCACGGCGCTGCACGACTGCTTAAAATCAATTCGCACACCCTGCG
>CAMCQE010000171.1 GCA_945876945.1 Klebsiella pneumoniae | reverse complement strand
GTGGCGCCGCTCCCGGCGCTGCGGCCCGGCGCCGCCGCTGTCCCGCAGCCTCCGAAGGTGCTGGTGATTGATGACGATGACGGCGTGCGGAAATATCTCGCCGAGTTATTGGAACTCCAGCAACTGGCGGTGGTGCAAGCGGCGACGGCGGGCGAAGGGCTAGCCGCTGCGCGTGAACACGAGTTGCAGCTTGCCATTATCGATGTGGTGCTGCCCGATGGCGACGGCATTCATCTGCTGGATAGCCTGCGCGAAGTGGACCCCTTGCTGCCCATGCTGATTGTCAGCGGGCAGGCTTCGGTGGAATCGGCGCAGCGGGCGATGCAGGGACGCGCCGCCGGGATGCTTCTGAAGCCTATCGCGCCTGACGTTTTTCAGCAGACCGTGGAGCGGGTCTTGAAAGAGGGTCAGCTCCAGCGCCTGCAGCACAAGCTGCTGATGGCACGCAGCGAGTACCAGCCGCTGGTGCTGGATTTGCCTAATACCGAGCGTCAGTTCGCCGAGTCGCTGGCGCAGGTGTATGTGGTGTTTCAGCCGCTGGTGCGCGCGCACGACAAGTCAACCTACGCCTTCGAAGCTTTGCTCCGCAGTCACGGGCCCATGAGTAGCCCGGCCGAGCTGCTCGAAGCGGCCGAAATTCTCGGGCGCATCGAAGAACTCGGACGTCAGATTCGCGGCTGCATCAGCCGTGTGCTGACGGAGCATCCCAGCCGATTCGAGCCGGTGTTTGTGAATTTGCATCCCTCCGAGTTCCGCGCCGAGTTGCTGCTGCGCGAAGACGAACCCCTGCTGCCGTTTGCCTCGAGGATTGTTTGGGAAGTCACCGAGCGCGCGCAGATTTCTCTACGCGAGGAAGATGTCACCAGCACGGTGGCGCAACTCCGGGCGATGGGTTACCGGGTGGCCATCGACGATTTGGGCGAGGGCTACGCCGGCCTGTCGCTGCTGGTGTCCCTGGCGCCGGATGTGGCGAAGATTGATATGTCGCTCGTCCGGGGCCTCGAGCAGTCCCATATGAAGCGCGCGCTGGTGTCGTCGCTGGTGAGCGTGTGCCATCGGGCACGGACGCTGGTGGTGGCAGAAGGCGTGGAAACCGAAGTTCAGGCCACGCTCTTGAGCGAGATGGGCTGCGACCTGCTGCAAGGCTATTGGTTTGCTCGCCCAGGCCCGCCGTTCCCCGGCGTCTAGCGATGCTTAAAAAATCTGGAAAATTCGTGGCGCACTGCAGGCGGCTTGCGCGGCCTGCAGGCGCCTCGCTCGTCTAGCCCACGTTAACGTGGATGTCCGCCAGGACCTCATCGCGGGTGACCGCAATTTCATTATCGATTTGGGCGCCACATCCAGGGCAGAAGAACTGCCGGAAGCAGACATCGTCATCGATAAAGCGCGAGGGATCGCCAATCAGCGGATTGGAGTCCGCCACCGGATGGTCTTCGCGCAGGCAGCCGTCTTTGTAGTTGTGACTCACATGCCCCAGGTCACACGCGCACTTGGCGCAGGCCCAATGCGCGCCGTCGCTGTGCTGGCGGGCGTTGAGGTTGACGCTGGCTTCACATAAGACCGGCCCTTCCAGCGTTGCCGTCTTGCGGCCGCCGCGCGCGACCCGCGCCGCGCGGAGTTCGGCGCGCCGCGCGATGCTGGCGGCCTCGTCGAGCTTGCCGTCGGCGCCCACGACCACACCGTAAATGGAGCCGGCCGCTTCGGCGGTAATCGCGTAGTGCTCCAGATCTTCGTTGATGTCTTCCATGGCGCGATCCATCGGATCGCCAAAGCCGCCGCCGCCGGTCCAGCGCACCGCGTAGACGTCTGACTTGTGCTGCAGGAAGTTCTCCTGCCGCAGCTGAAGCATTTCATCCGTCCCGCTGACTTCGCTGATGTCTTCCACCATCTGGCTGTCGGCCATCCGCGTGAGGATGTCGCTGTCGCGCAGGAAGGTGTAGGCGTTGGTGGTGGACGGATAGCCGCCCATCATGCCGGTGGAAGTCGGCGTGGCGTTGCCGGAGGACAGGGTGTCCTGCGTGATGACGTCGGTGTTGTGCGGAATGAAGCAGGATTCCGCCGACAGGCCGCCGCGATATTTACCGGCGCCGCCGGAGTCCGGCAGTTCCTTGCGATACAGGAACAGGATGGGGAAGCTCTGCTCGGTATGCTCGATGTTGGGCAACTGGCAGATGGGCGTGCGCGACTGACCGCCGGTGTTGATGCCGTCGGCGTGCGAGAAGGCGCCAATCGCGCCGCCGATGGGATCGATCAACAGATAGCCATAGCGCTCGCCCCACTGGTCGGTGCCGCGGAACAGCGTGGCCGGCCACTGGCTGGTGCCGCCAATGCACATGATGTCTTTGCGCATCTCCGCATCGGGGTAAATCATTTTCGACAGCACGTTGTAGGCCGGGTAGAGCGAGATTTCCATCGACTGGATGGGCGCGGTCGACACCGAGGCCGGGAAGTTCGCGCAGTTGAGCGTGCCCGGCACCGGATCGAAGTCGACATGGCGCAACGCGCCGCCGACCGCAAAGTACTGGTCCCAGCACAGCAGTTCGGTCACCGCCACCATGATCGCGCCGCGCCAACCGGAGTAGGTGGCGTTCATCGCGCCTTCCTGATCGGCGGTGCCGTCGTTGGTGAACAGCAGCTTGTTGCCTTCTTTACGCAGCTGCAGCTGGACTTTGTGGGTGCGGCGATCGCCCGGACGGCAGGCTTCGATGTAGGTGCGGTCCTGCCAGAAGCCATCCGGGATCCGCGCCATTTTCTCGAGGAAAGACTTCTCCGAGTTGTCGATGATTTTCTTCATCACGCCTTTGACGGTGCCCGGCCCGTAGCGACGGATGAGCTCCAGCACGCGATTCTTGGCCGTGGTGTTGCCGGCCATCTGGGCGCGGAAGTCCAGCGCTACCAGCTGCGGTTTGCGCGAGGCGCGCAGATACACCGCTTCGATGTCGCGGCGGATTTCGCCGTCTTCGATGATCTTGATCGGCGGCAGCATGATGCCTTCGTCATAGGCTGATTCCGCCGACGGACAGAAGCTGCCGGGGGTGATGCCGCCAATGTCGTACTGGTGCAGGCAGTTGGTGACCCAGCAGAACAGTTCGCCTTCCCAGAACACCGGGCACAGCAGCATCACGTCCTGCTGGTGCGCCGCGCCGACCCAGGGGTCGTTGGCAAGGAACATGTCGCCATCTCTGATGCCCGGGTTATCCGAGCGGTTTTCCAGCGTCCATTTGACCTGCGTGTCGGTCACGCCGGACATGTATTGCATGTAAGGGCCGAAGTACACGAACTCGGCGTCTTCGGTCAGCAGCGACGGATTGAGGTCCAGCGCGTACATGGCGACCGGCGAGCCGGACAGGCGCTGAATGGTGGCGCCGTGTTCTTCGTTGATCTGCCAGAGGTTGTGGCGCACCACTTCGTAGGTAATGGGATCAACGTTCTGATCCCAGTCGCGATGCAGTTTCAGCTTGGGCGAAATGCGCAGCTCTTTCGGCGGCACGTAGGGATGATTGACGCCATCGAAGTCGACGCCGGTGATTTCACTGATACGGGGCATGGGGATTCTCCTTGGCTCAGGCCGAAGCCGTGACGTCGGTGTCGATGACGAAGTTACGCAGCGCGTCGACTGCAACGCGCTGTCCCGGATGGATCACGATGGAAGTCGTGGTGGTCTCAATCACACAGGGCCCATCAATCACGTTGCCCGGCAGCAGGGCGTAACCGTTGTAGATGGGGCTCGGCGCCGCCTTCTTCCATTCCGCCCAGTAGATGGAGCGCTCGCTGGTTTTGGCGCCGGCCGGAATCTCATCGGTGAGTTCGGTGGCGGCGACGAGGCTTGGTTTGCGCGATAGCGCACTGGCCCGCACGCGGAAGGTCACACACTCCAGACGCGCGCCGGGCAGCGACGCGCCGCGGCCGTAGAGCTGCTCGTAGCGGCGCACGAAGCGCGCGCGCAGATCGTCCAGATCGCTCTCGGCGAGCTGGTCCTTGTCGATCTCCACTTCCACTTCGTTGATTTGACCGCGATGACGCATGTCGATCGAGCAGCGATAGGTTTGCTGCGCGGCCGGCACGCCGTCTTCTTCGAGCTGGGCGCGACCCTTGGCGGCGAGTTCCGCAAGCACGTTGTTGATGCTCGCCACATCGAACGGCGAGGACATGATGCGCACCTGCTCGTTCACGTGCAGGGTGTCGGCCGAGGCCGCGCCAAACGCGCACCAGGTAGAGGCCGTATCGCCCTGTGGTACCACCACGCGTTTGATACCCGCTTCGCGCGCGGTTACCGCCATGTGCACCGGGCCGGCGCCGCCGAAGGCGAAGAGCACGAAATCGCGCGGGTCGAGGCCCTTCTGGATGGTGGCTTTGCGCACCAGATCCGCCATCTGGAATTCGGCGATCTGGGCGACACCGCTGGCGAGTTCGTAGAGGTCCATGCCGAGTTCATCGGCCAGCGCCTGCAGGCCGCGCGCCGCGCCTTCGCGGTCGAGGCTCATGGTGCCGCCGGCGAAATTGTCGGCATCGAGATAGCCCAGCACCACGTCGGCGTCGGTCGTGGTGGGCACTTCGCCGCCACGGCGATAGCAGATGGGGCCCGGCATCGCGCCCGCGCTCTGCGGACCCACGCGCAGCGTGCCGGTGGTTTTGTCGATCCACACTTTGCTGCCACCGCCCGTGCCCATGGTCTGCACGTCCACCTTGGGCAGGAAGTATTCGTACTGATGCACCAGACTCTTGTAGGAGACCATCGCCTTCCCGTCGTGAATTACGCCGACGTCGAACGAGGTGCCGCCCATATCGGTGGTGATGATGTTGGGTTCGTTCATCACCTTGCCGAGGTACAGCGAGCCGGTCACGCCCGACACCGGACCCGAGTCCAGCGTGAGCAGCGGCGCATCGCGCGCGGTGCGTACCGCAATCGTGCCGCCCGCGCACTGGGTGATCTGGAGCGGCGGCTTGTAGCCCATTTCTTTCAGGCGACGGTCGAGGTTGGTGACGTAGTTCACCGTCAGTGGCCCGATGTAGGCGTTCAGCGCCACCGCCGTGGTGCGCTCGTATTCGCCCCACTTGGGCGCGAGTTCGTGCGAGCAGGTGACGTAGAGCTGCGGGGCGATTTCAGCGGCAATCGCCTTCACCCGTGCTTCGTGCTCGGGCGCGAGGAACGACCACAGGAAACACACCGCAAGCGCTTCGATGCCGGCGTCGACCAGCGACAGAATCGCCGAGCGGACTTCGTCTTCGTTCAGCGCGACAACCACCTTGCCAAAGCAGTCCACGCGCTCCGAGACGCCGCGAATCAGCCGCTTGGGAATGATGGGCTCCGGCTTGCTCGATTCCGGAATGTGCACGATGAGCTTGATGTCCTGACCGGACAGCCCGCGCGAGCCGCGCATGATGTGAATCACATCGTTGTGGCCGCGAGTGGTGATGAGCCCCACCTTGGCGCCTTTGCGCTGAATGATGGCGTTGGTGCCGGCAGTGGTGCCGTGGGCCAGCATGGTGATGGAGCCGAGCAGCGCCGGCAGTTCCAGTCCCACCCGTTCGCCCGCGCGACGCAGGGCTTCGAGCACGCCGTCGGCGAAGTTGCCGGGTGTTGAGGGGGCTTTGGAAATCGTCAGGCGACCGCTGTCATCCATCAACACGCAGTCGGTGAAGGTGCCGCCAATATCAAGGCCGCAAAGATAAGAAGGCATATCAAAGTGTCCGCAGATTAAAGTGGTTGCGATGTCTGTGAGGAGGCGCGCCAGCGCGAGCGCCCGGGCGAGAGTCGGATCGTATTTGAACGTACGTTCAAACAAATTGCCAGCCCGGCGGAAGCGCTGGCGAGGGGGCAAACCGCGGGTTTGCCGGCTTTGCGCGCCGCACGCCGCAGCCGGGCGCTTGTGGGTATAGTGGCGCCACTGTTCAAGCCCGAAGCCAGCCGCCGGATGAAGTCCGAACCAGTCCTTAAATCGACCAAGGACCGCATTCTCGATGCGGCCGAGCGGCTGTTCGCCGAGTCCGGCTACGACGGCGTGTCGCTGCG
>CAMCQE010000170.1 GCA_945876945.1 Klebsiella pneumoniae | reverse complement strand
CGCGTAGACCACGCTGTGCAAGGCGCTGACCCCGCGATCGCGAAAGCGCGGTTCGAGATCAAGAATGTCTTCCCGCAACAGTAAGGCAAGCTCGTGGCTGGTCGCGAACAGCGCGTGGACTTCGGTTTCCGGCACCGCAAAGGGCGGGCCTTTCATGTGCGACTGCGCGTACTCCAGCGTGACCAACAAGTTGCGCGTCGTGGCGGCGCTGAGCTGAATCATGTGTGCCGCATAGCGAGCCCGCATCGGCGGCGGGAGCGCGACCAGCGCGCCGCGATCCCACACCGCGCCGAACTCACCCAGCGTGACGGCGTCGAGCGAAAAGAAATCGCCCACCAGATAGTCGATACCGTCCGCGTGATAGCGAATGAAAGCGCCGTCCTGCACGCGGCTCGGCGTGAGCCCGGCTTGCGTATAGAAAGCCTGCGCGGCGGCTTCGCTCAACTCCACCGCCACCACCGCGTGCCCCTGTGCCCGCAACCAGCCCAGATCCACGGTTTTGCCGGCCAGCGGTACCAGCACGCGGGTGCCGGCAGGCAGATGAAGCTGCGGCCAGTGCTCCACCAGCAGCGGGTTGACCGTCGGCAGATGGAAGCCGATTTCGTTGTTCTGCCAGCGTTCCAGCCAAAACTCCGGTTCCATGCGGCTAGTCCCGCAGAATCATGCAGGTGACGGTGGCCTGCGCGTACAGTTTGCCGGTGTCGTCGGTCAGCGTGCAGTCCGCCACGCCGAGGCGCTTCGAGACATTGGTAACCCGCGCATCGGCAATAAGGTCGACGTCTTGCGGGACCGGGCGAAAGTACTTCACATGCAGATCGATGGTGGTCGAGCCCACGCCCTGCTCCACCGTAGTGTGCACCGCGCAGGCGCCGGCGGAATCGAGCACGGTGGCGGCGAAGCCGCCGTGCACCGGGCCAAAGGGATTGGTGTGCTGCGCGCCAGCGCGGGCGATGAAGCGCAGAAACCCGTGCTCGGCGGCCACGCAGCGCATGGGGATTTGGCTGGCCATGCGCGCGTGCGGCGTCTCACCGGCAATCATGGCCTTGAAGTAATCAAGGCCGGTGTAGTCGTTCCAGTTGTTGCTCATTCAAACCCGCTCAATGGTCTTCGCGCTCACGGCGCGCTCGTCGCCCAAGGGGCAATCGTCGCCGGCCACTGTGGCGCGGCGGCGCTCACCGCGCCCTGCACGGCTTCAGTCAAAATTTCGCTGCGGTCGCCGTGGCGAATCACGGCGGCCAGGCGGTCGGTGTCTGCGTTCCACACCAGGCCCGCCTGCTGGGCGATGTCGGGAATCGGCGTGTAGCGCGAGACCACAAAAAACAGCGGACCTTCCTTCTGCAACTGGTCGGCCGTCCGCAGCAGCTGCATGGTGTCGTCGTAATGGCTCCCCAGCAGCGTGGTCATGCGCTGCTTGATCACCGGCTGCTCGAAGAGGTTCACCTTGTTGGGATCAAAGCCCACCAGCGGCGTTAAGAGCGCCCACATCAAATCGCGCTGGCTCGGCATCAACAGCAGAGGCGCGGCACAGGCCGAGAGTAGGAACGCTAAAGGCAGGAAGCGCAGACGGGCTAGCAACATGATGAAAAGGGCTTCGCACAGGGGCGGCCAGTGTACTACCGCCGCCCAACACTTGAGCCATCCACGCGCGCCCCGCACCATGCGGCCTGTTGTTCGATGAATGAGTGGCCCATGAGCGTGATGAACCCGCTGGAAAGACTGCGCTTAAGCCTGCGCGCGCACCGCATCCGCCGCCGAGGCGACCCGGAATTTCACTGGGTACGCGAGATGCTGGGGCCGGCCCGACGCGCGATCGACTGCGGCGCCAATCGCGGCGTTTATACCTACTGGCTCGCCCGCTATGCCCGCGCGGTGGAGGCCTTTGAGCCTAATCCGCAGCTGGTCGCCAAACTGCGCGCCGCCGGGCTCGGCAAGGTGACGGTGCATGAGGGCGCGCTGTCGGATAGCGCCGGCGAAGCCGTGTTGCATGTGCCGTTTCATCGTCGCGGCGGGCTGAACGATCCGGGCGGCTGCCTCGACCGTCCAGACGACGACACCCCGATGGCGCAGTTCACCACCCCGCTCAAACGGCTCGACGATTACGGCTTCACCGAGGTGGATTTCATCAAGGTGGACGTGGAAGGCCACGAAGAAAAAGTGCTGGCAGGCGCCTGGCACACCATCAGCACCCAAAAGCCGGCGCTGTTACTGGAACTGGAAGAGCGTCACAAGCCGGGCTGCCTGACGCGGGTGGTCACGCAGTTGGCGGACGTGGGCTATCGGGGATTGTTTCTGGATGCAAACCGCTGGCAGGCGGTGAACGAACTGGCGGACTGGACCAGCCAGCGCGCGAGCACCGGCCGGTATATCAACAATTTTCTGTTTGTGGCGGATGCCCGGCTGGGGTAACGCCGGGCGCCGCTCCGGCGCTAATCAGCCTTTGAGCTTGCCGTTGAGGAAGTCGTCGATGGTGGCGGTCACCAGCACGTTGCCGGCGGCGTCCATGACATCGAACAGCTTGCCGTCTTCCACGGCCTGAATGCTGAAGAACACCACGGCACCCTGCGGGCCGCCGTATTCCATGTGCACATCGCCGCCCGGATTGCGGGCAAAGAAGCCGGGGGTGCGCACTTTGTGCACGGTCTCGGTGGCGGTTTTCTCGACCACGTGATGCTCGCCTTCCAGCACCAGCAGCGTGGTGGAACCGAGGTGGCGATGGTAGTGGCAGTAGGCGTTCGGTTCCCACTTGGAGAGAAAGTCGATCTGGCCGGTTTCCGGCTGCACGCCCAGCACCGCAACCCAGTAATCGATGGGGTAATCGAAGCGCGGCGAACCCTTGATGCGCATCCATTCGATGTTGTCGGTCTTGTAGCCAGAGGCAAAGGCGGCGGGGGTCGTGGGAGCGTTCATGATCGAGCCTCATACGAGTCGGTTAGAAGGTGCCTGATTGTCTAACGGCAGCCTCCGGAGATGCAATGTTTCCGGCCGATTGGCGCAGGCTTTCGTGACCCGGCTGGATTAGGATCCGGGCACGCCACCCGCAAGACCTTCGCATGCGCCTGCTACTGGTCTCCGATCTGCACTATTCCCTGCCCCAGTTCGACTGGGTGGTGCGCGTGGCCCCGCAGTTCGATCTGGTGGCGGTGGCGGGCGATCTGCTGGATATCAGCTCCCCGGTGCCGCTCCACGCGCAGTCGGTGGTGGTGCTGAAATATCTCGCCCTGCTCCACGCCGCCGGACGGGTAGCGGTGGGCTCAGGCAATCACGACCTTACCGGCCCGGACGCCAACGGCGAGCAGTCCGCGCTGTGGCTGGCGGACGCGAAACGCGACGGCGTGCCCTGCGACGGCAGCGCGCTGTGGCTGGACGATACGCTGGTGACCATTTGCCCCTGGTGGGACGGCCCGATCGGGCGCGAGGCGGTAGAGCAGCAGCTCGCGGCGGCCGCGGCGCTGCGTCCGGCGCGCTGGATCTGGCTTTATCACTGGCCGCCGCTGGGTTCGCCCACCTGCTGGACCGGCCGTCGGCACTACGGTGACGCTGACGTCGGCGGCTGGATCGAGCGTTTCGGGCCAGACATCGTGCTGACCGGGCACGTGCACGAACCGCCGTTCAAACCCGCCGGCGCCTGGGCGGATCGCATCGGCAAGACCTGGGTGTTCAATCCGGGTCGTCAGATTGGCCCGGTGCCGGCGCATATCGAGATTGATTTCGAGGCAGGCGTCGCCGTGTGGCGATCCTTGATGGGCGAGGAGCAATTTAGCCTGAGCGCCGACGCCACGCCGGCGCGCACGGTGTTCTGAAGCGGGCGGGTGATCTCCCCGCCCGCGGTCCCAAGGGTCGCGTTAGCGAGTCACTGCAAACTGCTGGTAGCCGTTGGCTTCACCCGCCCCACATTGCTCGCGATAGGCCGCCAAACCGCCGAGGTAAGACAGCAGCGCGCGCGGCTTGCCCGGGATATTGGCGCCCATGTACCAGCTGTTCGCCATGTGCATGAGGGTGTGCTTGCCCACCTCGTCCATGTGCGTCATCCAGGCATTTTCGGCATCGAGCTTGGCGTCGATGGTGACTTCCGGCGCGGTGCCCAGAAAACCCAGGCAGCGATCCACCCACTCCACCTGATATTCCGAGAGCAGCATCGGGCTCACCAAGGCGCCGTTGGCGCAGGGGCCGTCGAGGAAGAACAAATTGGGGAAGCCGTTGCTCATCAGGCCGAGGTAGGCCCGCGGCGCGCCTTCCCAGTGGTCCTGCAGGTTTTCACCGTTCACCCCACGCACCTCGATATTGCTTACCGCGCCGGTGACGGCGTCGAAACCGGTGGCGAAGATGATGCTGTCGACTTCGTATTCCTCACCGTGCACCACCAGCCCCTTGGGCGTGAGTTTCTCGATGCGCGAGCCTTTGATGGAGACCAGCTTCACGTTGTCGCGGTTGTAGGTTTCGTAGTAGTTGGTGTCGGCGCAGAGCCGCTTGGTGAGGATGGGGTAGTCCTGCGAGGTCAGGAGTTCGGCCACCGCCGGATCCTTCACGCGCTGGCGGGTTTTCTCGCGCACAAACGACGCCAGGGTTTCGTTCGCTTCCTGATTGGTCAGCAAATCGTTGAACGAGGAGTAGAAGCACAGGCCGCCCGACTCCCAGCGGGTTTCGTAATCCTTCAGGCGTTCTTCCGCCGAGACGGCGAAGGCCGATTGCTCGTTCGAATACGCCGGCTCGTAGTTGAGGGCGATGAAGCCCGCGCGGGATTCTTCGCGCTGGCGCCGACGCCACTCCGGATACATGGCTTTGACGCGTTTTTCGTACTCGCGATCGAGCGGGCAGTTGCGCAGGGGAATCGAGTAAGAAGGTGTGCGCTGAAACACATACAGCTGGCTCACCTGCTGGGCGATGATGGGGATCGCCTGCACGGCTGAGGAGCCGGTGCCAATGACCGCCACGCGCTGGCCGGTGAAATCCACGCCGTTCTCGGGCCAGCGGGAGGTGAGGTACTTGTTGCCCTGATAGTCGTTGAGCCCGTCGAAATCGGGGATGCTGCCGCTGGAGAGAAAGCCGGTAGCGAGCACGCAGTACTTGGCGCTGACCGTCTCGCCCTGGCTGGTCTTGATCTCCCAGCGCCGGCTTGCTTCGTCCCACACGGCCGAAGTGACCTTGGTGTTGAACTGCATGTTCGGCCGCAGATTGAAACGGTCTGCCACATGATTGGCGTAGCGCATGAGTTCGGGCTGCGCCGCGTAGCGCTCAGACCACGACCATTCCTGTTCAAGCTCGGCGTCGAAGGTGTAGGAATACTCGACGCTTTCCACGTCCACCCGCGCCCCGGGATAACGGTTCCAGTACCAGGTGCCGCCCACGCCGCTGCCGGCCTCGTAAAGCCGCACGGAGAGGCCGCGCTGTTGGATGCGGTGCTGCATGTACATGCCGGCAAACCCGGCGCCCACGATGACCACGTCAAAGGACTGTGGTGACGAAGCGGTAGTCATTGGTCTTCTCCCCTTGGTTCGTTGTTGTTGTCCGGGCCGTCTGAGCGCGGCCGGTTTGTCTGCATGTGGACGTCGCGCCGGACGGCGCGCGCCACCGTGGAATTGGCTGAAACCTGAAGCCTCAGCCGAATCCAGATCTGGGACCTGAGCGAATTAAACGCCTTCTACCACCCGCAGGTCGCGGGTGACGCCGTCGCCCAGCGCTTCGAGCGCAGCCTGATAGTCGGCGCTGTCGTGGCAGGCGATCGCCTGTTCCAAGGATTCAAATTCCACGATGACGGTGCGCTGGACCTTGCCGGCTTCGTACGCCTTGGCGGCGACGTTACGCGCGAGGAATTTGCCACCGCCGGCGGTCACCGCGGGCAGCGCGAGCTTGGCGTAGGCAGCGAGTTTGTTTTCATCGTGAACGGCGTGATAGGCGCTGATCCAATAGGCTTTGGGCATGGGACTCTCCTGACTCGTGTTGAATGGGCCGTTGGGCCACGGGGCGCCAGCATAGCCGGCGCGGCGGGCTTAGTAATCCGGGTTGGGGTCGCGGGCCGAACCGGCGCGGGCGGG
>CAMCQE010000169.1 GCA_945876945.1 Klebsiella pneumoniae | reverse complement strand
TACGCCAGCCGCTGGCGGCAGGCCAACCCGCTGGCCCAGTGGGTGGCGGCCAACGCCGACCTCACCGGCGCGCACGCCATCGAGCCTTAAACCCCGTTAGCGCCGGCCTTACACCCCGGCGCTACTTGGCTTTCAGCGCGACCATCAGGGATGTGCGGGCAAAGTTCGCCCAGTTCGTCCTCTTTAAAGGGATGAAACATGGGCACGTCGCGCAGCATGGACGTGTTAAACGCCATACCAAATCCTCATTCAAGCTGGGGGTTGGGAAACCATCTTTCGTGCAGGCGCGTAACCCACTAGGCAGTCCGGCACCGCATGCGGGACAAGCACGCCGAGCTTCGGCTAGGCTCTAGCCGTTATGACCTGAGGACGCCCACGATGCTGCTGACTGAAGAACAAATCCTGATTCGCGATTCCGCCCGCCGTTTTGCTGCCGACCACCTCACGCCGAACGCGGCGACCTGGGACCGCGAAGGTCAATTCCCGGCGGCGGCGCTCAAGGCCATGGGTGAACTGGGCTTCATGGGCATGCTGATTCCCGGCGAATGGGACGGCGCAGACGCAGACCACGTCGCCCTGGCGCTGGCGCTGGAAGAAATCGGCGCGGGTGATGGCGCCACGTCCACCATCATGAGCGTGCAGAATTCGGTGGTCTGCATGCCGATTTACCGCTACGGCACGGAAATCCAGAAAAACGCGTGGCTCCGCAAAGTGGCGAGCGGCGATTGGCTTGGTGCCTTCTGTCTGACCGAGCCTCAGGCCGGTTCCGATGCCTCCGCGATTCGCACCCGCGCGACTCGCACGGCTACCGGCTGGGTGCTGAACGGCACCAAGCAATTCATCACCTCCGGCAAGCACGCCAATATCGCGATTGTGTTCGCGGTGACCGATCCCGACGCCGGCAAGCGGGGCATCACCGCGTTTTGTGTGCCCACCAACACCCCCGGCTACCGCGTGGCGCGGGTGGAGGACAAACTGGGCCAGCGGGCTTCAGACACCGCCCAGATTGCCTTTGAAGACTGCGAGATCCCGCTCGACAACGTGCTGGGCCAGCCGGGCGAAGGCTACAAAATCGCGCTCGGCAATCTGGAAGGCGGCCGCATCGGGATTGCCGCGCAGGCGGTAGGCATGGCGCGCGCCGCGCTGGAAGCCGCCGCGCACTACGCCGGCGAGCGCGTGAGTTTTGGCGTCACCCTCACCAATCACCAAGCGATTGCCTTCCGACTGGCCGACATGGCCACCCAAATTGAAGTGGCGCGGCAGATGGTGCTGCATGCGGCGAGTCTCCGCGACGCCGGCCGTCCCTGTCTGCGTGAAGCCTCGATGGCCAAACTCTTCGCCTCGGAAATGGCCGAGCGCGTGTGCTCAGATGCCATCCAGATCCACGGCGGCTATGGCTATGTGACGGATTTCCCGGTTGAGCGCATCTATCGCGATGTGCGCGTGTGCCAGATTTACGAGGGCACCAGCGATGTGCAGCGGATGGTGATTGCACGACAGTTAAATGCGGCTTAATTGCCTACTTTTAACCTGAAAAAGGCCCGATCGGGCGCCGGTCCCGGCGTCCGGCTGTGCTTGACGTCCTCCGCCGGCGCCGATACGGTTCGGCCTATGTCCGCCTAGCGGCTCGCCCAAACACTCCTTCTCAGAGCCCTGTATTGCCCGTGTTAGCCATCTGCATCTTCATGACCTTGGTCGGCGCGGGCCTGCTGACGGCCGCCCTGCGCCACGCGTCATTTCTGTACGCGCACGCGGGTCCGCATCAAAGCCGGTGGCGGACCCTGTTCGTGCTGCTCGGGCTGTTTATCGTGGGCTATCTGGGGTTTTGCGTACTCCTGCTCTTGCAGGAGGAAGCGCCGGGGCTGGAATCCCTGATTGTGGCCAGTGTGTTTCTGGGCGGCGGGGTGTTCGCCCTCGGCGCCATCAACCTCGCCGCGCTTGGCACACAACATCTGCTGGCATTAGCTGCCGCGCAACGCGAAGACGCCCTCCACGACCCGCTGACTCACCTGCCCAACCGCCTGCTGTTCACCGAGCGCCTCAGCCAGAATCTGCAAATGGCGCGGCGGAGTAGGGAATCGGTCTGCGTGCTGGTGATGGATCTGGACGGCTTCAAGGCAATTAACGACCGCTTCGGCCATGAAGCGGGTGACGAAACGCTGGTCGCGCTCGCACCCCGCATTAAACAGAGCATTCGCGACAGCGATTTGGTGTGTCGGATGGGCGGCGACGAATTTGCCGTGGTGCTGGTGAGCTGCGGGGTGGAAGAGGCAGAGACCGTGGCGACTAAAATCGCCGAGGCCGTCGCCCAGCCCATTTTCGTGAAAGGCCATCCCTTGTCGGTTGGGATCAGCATCGGCATTGCGGCTTTTCCCCAGCATGGCGTGGAGACCGTAATCCTCATGCGGCACGCGGACCGCGCCATGTACCAGGCCAAGCGCGCCGGGGAACCGGTCGTCTACAACGAGAAAGAGGAACGAGCCCCCGGTTAAGCAGGGATCCCGTCGCTGACCGACGACTGGGCGGGGCCGCAACACCCCGCCCAGCGCTTTAGTCGTTAGTAGTAGGTCTCGCCCCGCGCCGCGCGCGCCTTCATCGCCTCAGAAGGTGCAAAACGCGGCCCATAAGCCGCCGCCAGGCGCTCGCATTCGGCAACAAACGTAGCGATCCCTACCGTGTCGATAAACGACAGCGTGCCGCCGGTCCAGGCCGGGAAACCCCAGCCGAGAATCGAGCCCAGATCGCCGTCGATTGGATTGGTCAACACGCCCTCTTCCATGCAGCGCGCGGTTTCCAGCGCCTGGATGTAGAGCAGGCGCTTTTTGACTTCCTCGACCACCGGCTGCGAGGCCGCCAGCGGGAAGTGCTCCGCGAGTCCGGGCCACAGCCGCTTGCGGGCATCTGCCGGGTATTCGTAGAAGCCCTGACCGTAGCGCTTACCCAGCCGCTTCAAGTCTTCCACCATCTTGCGCATCACCGGCCAGCTCGAGGCCGGCACATACGCCGCGCCCAGCGCCTCGCGGGCCTGCTGGGTCACGTGATAGGCAAGTTCTACCGTCACTTCGTCCAGCACGGCCAGCGGGCCCACCGGCATGCCGGCCATTTTCGCCGCATTCTCGATCAGCGCCGGCTTCACCCCTTCGCCCAGCAAGGTCATGCCTTCGTTGGTGAAGGTGCCAAACACGCGCGAGGTGTAGAAGCCGCGGCTGTCGTTCACCACAATCGGGGTCTTCTTCATTTGCACCACGTAGTCGATGGCCTTGGCCAAGGTCGTGGCGTTGGTTTGTTTGCCCTTGATGATTTCCACCAGCGGCATTTTCTCGACGGGCGAGAAAAAGTGGATGCCGATGAACTGCTCCGGCCGTTTTGAGGCGGCGGCCAGGCCGGTAATGGGCAAGGTAGAGGTGTTACTGGCGAACACGGCGGATTCGGGAATCACGGCTTCGGTCTTGCGCGTGACGTCAGCCTTGATGGCCTGATCTTCAAACACGGCTTCCACGATCAGGTCACAACCGAGCAGGCTGTTGTAGTCGGTGGTGGCCTCGATGCTGGAGAGCACGCGGTCGGCCTTGGCCTGCGCCATGCGGCCCCGCTCCACTTCTTTCGCCAGCAGCTTGGTGCTGTAGTCGCGGCCTTTCTCGGCTTTCTCCTGCGTGGCGTCCAGCAACATCACACCGATCCCGGCGCGGGCGGAAACGTAAGCAATGCCCGCGCCCATCATGCCGGCGCCGAGCATGCCCAGGGTTTTCACTTCCTGCTTCGGCGCATCGGCCGGACGGCCCGCGCCCTTCTCGGCAGCCAGCTTGTTCACGAACAGCGTGCGAATCATGTTGCGCGCCACCGGGTTGAGCAGCAGCGTGCCGAGATAGGTGGATTCAATCTTGAGTCCGCTGTCGATGGGCAACTGCGTGCCTTCGTACACAGCCGACATAATCGCGGCCGGGGCGGGATAGTTGTGCTGGGTGCGCTTGGCCACCAGCGCGGCGCCGCCCATAAAGGTTTGCACTACGCCTGGATGCATGCCGCCCGCGCCGCCCGGGACTTTGAAATTCTTTTCGTCCCAGGGATTGACCGCTTTGCCGCCTTCCAGAATGTAGCGCCGAGCGGTGCTGATGAGCGCGTCGGCCGGCACCACTTCGTCCACGATTTTTTTCGCCGCCGCCTGCTCCACGCTGAGATGCGTGCCTTCCACCATCAGCATCAGCGCGTCACGCACGCCAATCATGCGCGACAGGCGCTGAGTGCCGCCGGCGCCGGGCAGCAAGCCCACCAGCACTTCCGGCAGCCCGATGCGGGTGGCCGGGTTGATGGCGGCCACCCGGTGATGGCAGGCCAGCGCGAGTTCCAGACCACCGCCCAGCGCGGTGCCGTTAATCGCCGCCACCATCGGCTTACCGAGGGTTTCCAGCTTGCGAAACAGCGCGTTCAGCGGCGCGGCAAACTGCCAGGCATCGTCCGGTGTTTTGATGGACGAGATGGACGACAGGATCCATTTGAGGTCGGCGCCGGCCATGAAGTCGGCCTTGGCGGAGGTGAAAACCGCGCCCTTCACGGCCTCATTGGCCTTGATTTGGTCGAGCGTGGCACTCAGTTCCGCGTGGAAGTCCGGCGTGAGCACGTTCATCGGCCGGCCTTGCACGTCGATCGTGACCAGCGCGACGCCGTCGGCGTCGACGCTTAGCGTCATGCATTGATTCATCAGCAATCTCCCCGCTACCGACGCCGCCCGTAAGGCGCGCGCCGGCGAGTCTTTAGTTCTGGATTAAACGCGTTCGATGATGGTGGCGGTGCCCATGCCGGCGCCAACGCACAGGTTAATCAAGGCCGTGCCCTGACCGCGGCGTTCGAGTTCATCGAGGACCGTGCCGAAAATCATCGCGCCGGTGGCGCCCAGCGGATGACCCATCGCAATCGCGCCACCGTTCACGTTGATGCGGTCGTGGCTGATGCCCATCTGCTCCATGTAGAGCATGACGACCGAGGCGAAGGCTTCGTTGAGTTCAAACAGATCGATGTCGCTGGCCTGCATGCCGGCGCGCGCCAGCACCTTGCGTGCCGAGGGCGTGGGGCCGGTCAACATGATGGTGGGTTCGCTGCCGGTGGAGGCGAACGCGCGAATCCGCGCGCGCGGCTTCAGCCCCAGTTTCTCGCCGATTTCACGAGTGCCGATCAGCACACCCGCCGCGCCGTCGACGATGCCGCTGGAATTGCCGCCGGTGTGCACGTGTTCGATTTGCTCAACGTCTGGATAGCGCTGCAGCGCCACGGCATCAAAGCCGAACTCTTCGCCCATTTGCGTAAACGCGGCTTTCAGCGCGCCGAGTTCTTCCATGGTGGTGCCGGGCCGCAGGTGTTCGTCGCGCGCCAGCACCACCTTGCCCAGCGCGTCACGCACCGGGATCACGCTCTTGTCGAACCAGCCGTTGGCCCAGGCCTGCGCGGCGCGGCGCTGGCTTTCGCAGGCGTAGGCGTCGACGTCTTTACGCGAATAGCCCTGACGGGTGGCGATAAGGTCGGCGCCGATGCCCTGAGGGGCGAAGTAGGTTTTGTAAGCCACCGCCGGATCGCTGACCCAGGCGCCGCCGTCGGAGCCCATCGGCACGCGGGACATCGATTCCACGCCGCCACCAATGGTGAGGTCGGACTGGCCGGACATCACTTCCGCTGCCGCCGCGTTCACCGCTTCAAGGCCAGAAGCGCAGAAGCGATTGAGTTGCTTGCCCGGCACGTTCTCGGCGTATTCCGCCACCAGCGCGGCGACTCGCGGAATCACCGCACCCTGTTCGCCTACGGGTGATACGCAGCCGAAGACAATGTCATCCACATAGGACGTATCGAGATGATTGCGATCGCGCAGGGCCTGCAGCACCTGCACGCAAAGCTGGATAGGGGTGATTTCATGCAGCGATCCGCTGGATTTACCGCGTCCCCGCGGCGTGCGAACACAGTCGTAGACATAGGCTTCGGTCATCGGAGTTTCTCCACGCTGGGCCGGCAACGGGGCTCGCTACCGGAAGGTGCCCGCATTGTAGGGGCCGCAGGGCTGGCGGAACAGGCGCGCTTGCGGCACCTTGACGCCCGTCAT
>CAMCQE010000168.1 GCA_945876945.1 Klebsiella pneumoniae | reverse complement strand
CCCAGCCTCAGGCCCAATCTCAGGAGCACACGATGCGCATTGGCGATTTCAGGAACCGCGCCTTAAAGCCTCTCCACGCCCTTATTCGACGGGGGCACTGAGCATGGCGCTACAACCATTGGAAGGCGTGCGCATCGTCGAATTCTCGGGCAGCATCGCCGGCCCTTCGTCCACCATGATCCTGGCGCAACTGGGTGCGGAGGTGATTAAGGTCGAGCCCCCCGAGGGTGACGACGCGCGCGCCTGGCCACCGCACGTGGGCGACCGCAGCATCGTGTTTCGGCAGATGTGCGCCGGTAAACGCGGCATCGTGCTCGATCTCAAACAACCCGAAGGCGTGGCGCTGGCGCTGGACATCACCGACACCGCCACCGTCGTGCTGCAGACCATGCGCCCCGGCGTTGCGGATCGCATCGGCATCGGCGAAGCCGCCGTCCGCGCCCGTAACCCCGAAGTGATTTACGTCGACATGAACGCCTTTGGCGCCGGCCCCACCGGGCGCGACATGCCGGGCTACGACCCGATGGTGCAGGCGTTCAGCGGGATCATGGCGATGACCGGTCATGACGGCGCGCCGCCCACGCGCTGCGCGCCCTCGCTGATCGACCTTGGCACCGGCCAATGGCTGGCAATGGGCATACTCGCGGCGGTGATGGCGAAGTTCCGGGGCCAGCCTGTGCGGCGTCTTGAAACCGCGCTGGTCGATACCGCCTTCAGCGTGGTGTCGTATCAGGCGACGGCCGCGCTGATGAGCGGCGAGCGGCCGCCGCGCGCCGGCTCCGGCAATCCGATCGCCGCGCCCTATCAGTGCTATCAGGCGAGCGACGGCGAGTTTCTGCTGGCCGCCGCCAACGAGCGCCTGTGGCAGCGGGTGCTGGAGGTGCTGGATGCGCCCAGCTTACGCACCGATCCGCGCTTTGCCTCCGCCGTTCTGCGCAGCCAGCACCGCGCGGCGCTGGAGGTCGAACTGAACGCGCGCTTCGCGCAAGCCAGCGTCGATGACTGGCTCGCACGGCTCGCCACCGCCGGCGTGCCCGCCACCCGCGTGTACGGTCTGGAAGAAGCTGTGGTGAGCGAGGTTGCGCGCGAGCGGCGCAGCTTTCAGGACTGCGACGGCGTGCCCCATGTGCGCCTGCCATGGCTGGTGGATAACGAGCCCCTGCCCGCGCCTTCGCCGGCGCCGACGCTGGGTCAGCACACCCGCGAGGTGTTGCGGGAGATCGGCGTTGCGGACGCGCGGATCGAGGCCGCCTTTGCCAGCGGGGCGGCGCACTAAGGCCAGAACAGACCCCGGCTTCCTGCGCGAGCCGCGACAGGCTTTCCGTCAGCGACAGCGCATCGGCGCCTGGCAGCTTTCGGCGTTTGGGCCACGCCGATGGCCCGGCGACGCGGCTGCCCGGGCACCAAGGTTCGCCCGAATCGCGGCGGTCCCGGGCTGAAGGCCGAAGTCTGGGTGACCGGCTAGGCATTGCCCGCACAACGCGGCAGAGTACGCGGGCTTCTGTCACTCAACGCTTACACGAGGATTTCCCGATGCGTCTTCTTTCCGCCCTCGCCGCCAGCGCCTTGCTGTGCGTTGCCGCAGTCTCCGCGCAAGCCAACGGCCCTACGCCGGGCGAATACGTGTGCAAGGAAATGAAAGGCACCTGGGCGCCCTGCTCGCCCGTGCATCTCACGATAGTCGATGACAAAAACTGGACCTGGGGCGCACGGAAAGGCGGCTACGACGTGCGCGGCCATCGCATCAAGTTCGAAGGCGTGCAGCGGGGCCCGGTGATCTGGGGCGCCGCGCATTACGACGGCGACTCGATCATGTTCGTCGACGGGAAAATCACCGTGGTATTCAAGCTGCAAAAGGCAGCCCGCTAATCTGGCCGGCTACGCCGCGTTAAACCGGAAATCGGGGCTCCCCGATTTCCTCAATGAGCCCCGATTCATGAGCAAGCCAAACTCCCTCTGCACAGCCGATCACCTCGCCAAAACCGCCCTCTTCGCCGAGTGGGCGCCGGCCGCACTGAAAGGCTTTCAAGCGCTGGCCGGCGGCGCGTTTGCCGCGGGCGCGCTGTCGGTGCAGGACAAGGAAATCATCGCCTTTGCCTGTGCGCATGTGCTGCGCTGCCCGTATTGCATCGATTATCACCATGGTCTGGCGACGCAGGCTGGTGCCACACGCGAGGCGCTGACCGAAGCCCTGTGGGTGGCGATCGCGATGGCCGCGCAGGCGCCGCTGGCGCACGCCGCCATCGCGCTGCGCTTGCTGGACGGGGAGTCCGGCGGCGACTTCTACGCCAGCGCGCAACCCGGCCCGGAGCAGGCCCTGCGCGCCGCGACGCCAACGGCACTGGACGGCTATGAGGCGCTGCAGTCCGCGGCCTTCGCGCCCGGCGCCTTGAACGCCACGCAGAAGGCACTGGCCGCGGTGGCCTGCGCGCACAACCTGCGCTGCGCGTTTTCCATCGAACGCACGGTGCCGGCGGCGCTGGCGGCCGGGGCCTCGAAATCGATGGTGTCGGAAGCGATTTTCGTCGCGATCGAAATGGCCGCCGGCGCCTGCCTCGGCCACGCGGGGCTGGCGGCGGCGTTGATGGAATAAGGCCGCGCGGAGGGGGCGCGGTTACAGCGATTTGCCGCGGGCATGACGTCGTAGGTCTGCTGTTGATAGCGAAAGACCCCGTGAGGGCGTGAACTGGGGAAGACGCGTGATTGATGCGTTGCCCTGCGCTATTGCCCGCCGCCA
Source organism: Klebsiella pneumoniae (assembly GCA_945876945.1). GTDB lineage: Bacteria > Pseudomonadota > Gammaproteobacteria. The sequence continues at coordinate 3,351 of CAMCQE010000168.1, read as the reverse complement.
CACGATCGGACCGGGGCGCAGCCCCACACTCACCAATGCCCGGTACCCGGCTCTCCCTTCCACGGTCCCACAAGCTCACGCGTCACCCAGCCGCCGTAGAAGCCGCCGGGCTGCGGCGCGACCCGCTCGTCGTTCACGGAACACGCCACCCGCCCGGGATAGAACGCGAAGTAACCGGCAATGACTGCGAAGGCGGCGTGAGGCGCGGGATAAGACCAGCCGATGGGCTGACCCGCGGGATCGTTCGCCAGTCGCCAGTAAACGGCCGCGCCTTTCCACTCGCAGAGCGAACGGCCGGGCGCGGGCGCGAGTTGCGCGGTGGCGACATCTTCCGGCGGCAGGTAGAAGCCGGGCGGGCTCGCGGTTTCCAGCAGGCGAATCGCGCGCGTGCTGGACGCCAGCACGCCGCCGGGGGCCCGCACCACCACCTGCCGCGCGTCGAGCGCGCAGCGCGGCGGGCGCGGATAGTCCCATACCGACTCCTCTCCCTCACCCGGCGTTAACGCGAAGGGCGGGCGACGGCGACCGTCGAAATCCCACATCGCCACGGCTAATGCACCGGCGCTCGGTCGCGCGCTGAAGACTTAGTCATGGTGGTTCTCGCATACGTGAATTTCGAGCGAAGAATGCACGATTTCCTCATGCACCAACAGTCGCTGGCGCACCGCGTGCGGCGTGAGGGTGGCGTCGTGGGTGACCAGCGTCGCGGCCAGCGAATAGCCACGTTTGCCTACGCGCCAGACGTGGAGATCGGTAATGCGGGTGTGCGCCGGGTCGTCCGCCCGCTCCAGCACTTCGCGAATTTCATCGACCACCGCGCGGTCCATTTCACGCTCCAGCAGGATTTTGCCGGGTCGCGCCAGGACCAGCCGTAAGCCCAGCCGCCGGCGAGCGCGACGATGGCCAGCACCGAGGTGGCGGCGTCGGCAATCACGTGGACATGCATCGCCTCGAGGCAGGCGGCATGCTGACCAATCTGATCCACTGCCCCGGCTCGGACATCCGGCAGAGCCCATCCGAGCGGGCACACGCGTCGACGGGTATGCGCTTCCTGACGGTGGTGGTGCACAAGCTTCTCGAAGCCGTGGAGGCCTGTCGTACCGGGGGGCGGGTCGTGCACGAACCGAGTTGTTACGAGGGCGGTGTGTGCTCCGCCTTCGTGGCGGACCCTGACGGCAACGAGATCGAACTTGCCGGCATACTCTCCTGAGCCGTGGGCGTTCAGTCCCGGCGTAACCGGTCTGATATCGCGATCGGGTTCGGTAGCCGCAGCACGATGATGTAGGACGACACGACAAAGGTCAGGATCGCCGTCGCCTGCACGAGGTGCGAGGCTTCCTTTCCGATCAGCCCCAGTCCTGCTGCGAGATAGACGATGAGAAGGGAGAACTCGCTGTTCTGACCGAGGCGCAAGCCCACGTCCCAGGCGAGAGCGGGCGTTTCACTGAGTCGCCCGAGCAGGAATCGGAACACGAGCGGCTTCAACACCAGCATCAACACCGACAACAGCAGCGCTCCCGCCCAGATGCTCTCGAGTACCCTGAGGTCGAAGCCTGCGCCCAGCGACACGAAAAACAGCACGAGGAAAAAATCGCGGAGCGGTCTCAGGCTGTAGGCGATGTACAGACTGATCGGGTTGGAGGCGATGGAGACGCCTGCGACGAAGGCGCCGATCTCGGGCGAAAGCCCCAGCCCATCAGCGAGTTCTGCGAGCCCGAGGCACCAGCCGATGGCAAGCAGAAACACGTATTCCTGGAATTTGTCGAAACGCTTCAGCAGCGGCACCATGACCATCCGCACCAGCAGCGCCGCTCCTGCCACCAGCACAGGCAGTGCCAGCAGCGACAGCAGCGCGGCGCCGATATCGAAGCGCCCTGCGCCACCTCCCGTGAGGATCACCAGCACAAGGATGGCGAGCATGTCCTGCAGCAGCAGCACGCCGACCATCAACTCTCCGGTGTGTCGATGGTGCAATACCGTGGTAGGCAGGAGCTTGATGCCGATGATCGTGCTAGAGAACATCATCGCGAGTCCTACGACCAGCGCCTCGCGCGGCCCGAAGTCGAGCAGCAGCGCAACACCCGCGCCGGCTACTGCGAAGACGCCGGCGCTCAGCAACGTGACCAGCGTCGACTGCCGCAGCGTTGTCATCAGCGCTCGGGGCTGCATGTCCAGCCCCAGCAGGAAGAGCAGGAAGATGATGCCGACGTGGGCGAAGTCCTGCAGCAGTTGCACGTTGGTGGTGAGCTGCATCCCGTAGGGCCCCAGCAGCGCACCCAGGGCGATATAGGCGATCAGCAGCGGCTGACGGGTGTAGAGCGCCAGCGAGGCGAGCACGGCTGCCCCGCTGAAAATCAGGAAGAACGTGAAGGTGACGGAAGTGGTGTCCAGGGCGGCCTCCGGTGTCCGGACGTTCCGCCCGGGAGCGTCAACGGTGCCGGGCGAGGATCGGTGTCTCGGGGTCTATTGTTGCCTGTTGGTAGACGAGGCGGAAGTCCTGCAGGGCGCTTGCCGCGGCACAAGCAGGCCGATCCGCCCGGAGCGCGAAGCTGTCGAAACCGCATCGCCGCATGAGAAAGATCGGGTCGCGGAGCACGTCGCCCACCGCTCGAAGCTTACCCGCAAAGTGAAGCCGTTCACGCAGGATGCGCGCGTTGGAGTAGCTGCGGCCATCACTGAAGACGGGAAAATCCAGCGCTACCAGTGAGAGGTCTGCGAGTTCGCCCGCCAAAGATTCAAGCTGCTCATCACTGCGGACGAGCACGCCCGAGCAAGGCCAGGAAGGATAACCACCCTTTTCGACGAGATAGAGCAAGGTGTGCATTGAAATGGCAGAGAGTTTGGGGTCAGAGTAAAAACTCGAGGAAACACTTGGCGCCAGCGTAAGTCCGAATAGTTTTTACTCTGACCCAAATGTGAACGCGCCACCTCCAGCGGGTCGCGCAGCATCAGCACGACCTCGCAGCCGATCGAGGCCCCGGCCAGCACGCGCTGCCAGAACGGCAGCAAACGGCGCAGGCGCAGGTCCTTGAGCACAAACACCCGCGCATCGCCAAGCGCCTGTTCCAGCAGGTCGCGCGCCTCAACCCGGCCCACCTGCCGGCCCGGATCTTCAAACCAGGCTTCGGCGATGGCGGCATCATCCTTCAAGTGCGTGCCTGACGACCGCAATAGCCGGTCGTTGAACTCCGAAATGCTGCGCGATTCTCAGTCACCCTGCGGATTGTCATCCAGGGGCGGCAGCAGGTCCGCCGGCACCGCCGCGCCGAGCAGATGGATCATGCCGGTCAGCGCCGATGTGCCGCTGCGATGCATGCCCAGCACGATGATGGCGCGGCGGTTCATGCCGCC
>CAMCQE010000167.1 GCA_945876945.1 Klebsiella pneumoniae | reverse complement strand
CTGCTGTTAGCCGACCAACGCATCACCGGCCCGGGTCGCGAGCGCGGCATGGTGTTTCAGTCCTACACCTCTTTTCCCTGGCTGACCGTGCGGCAGAACGTGGAGTTTGGCTTGCGCATCAACGGCGAGTCTCTGGCGATTAAAGAAGGCACGGCGGATTACTTTCTCAACCGGGTGAAGCTGGGGGCGTTTGCGGATGTCTATCCCGAGCAGTTGTCCGGCGGTATGCGCCAACGCGTGGCGCTGGCGCGCGCGCTCGCCACCTATCCAAGATTGTTATTGATGGACGAGCCCTTCGGCGCGCTGGACGCTGAAACGCGCTGGCAGATGCAGGAACTGCTGCTCGAAGTGGTGACCAAGGAAGCGATGACGGTGGTGCTCGTCACCCACGACATCGACGAGGCGCTGTTTCTGGGCGACAGAATCGTGTTTTTGTCACGGCATCCCGGGCGCGTGAAGGAAATTCTCACGCCGGAGTTCAAAGGCGGTCGGCGGCTGACCACCAAGGAAGCGCTCTACGACTCACCCGGCTATCACGAGATGTCGAAGCATGTGATTCGCCTGATGCGCGAAGAAGGCGAAACGCACTAGGCCTCGATGCGCGGCACCGCCGCCAGCAAGGCCTGCGTGTAGGGATGACGCGGGGCAAACAAGACGTCGTTCACCGGCCCCTGTTCCACAATCACGCCCTGATGCATCACCGCCACGCGGTGCGCGATGCGCGCCACCACGCCGAGGTTGTGCGTGATAAAGAGGTAGGCGATGCCGAGGCGCTGCTGGAGTTCTTCCAGCAGTTCCAGAATCTGCGCCTGCACCGACACATCGAGCGCGCTGGTGGGTTCGTCGCACACCACCATGCGCGGCTCGACGGCCAAGGCGCGAGCGATACACAAACGCTGGCGCTGACCGCCGGAAAACTCATGCGGATAGCGCAGCCCGTGTTCGGCTTTAAGCCCCACCTGTACCAGCAGTTCGCGCACGCGCGCGTCGCGTTGCGCGGCGCTGCCACCGATGCCTTGCGCCAGCATGCCTTCCTGCAGAATTTCGTTGACCAGCATGCGGGGATTCATCGCGGCAAAGGGATCCTGAAAAATCATCTGGAGTTCGCGACGTCGAATCCGCAAGGCTTCGGCCGAGAGTTGCCGCAAATCGTCGCCCCGGTGCAACACCTGCCCGTCGGTTAAATCGAGCAGCCGCAGAATGCCGCGCCCCATGGTGGTCTTACCCGAACCGGATTCGCCCACCACCGCCAAGGTCTCGCCCGCTTGCAGCGTGAAGGACACGCCGTTAACAGCCTTCACGCTCGCCACCGTTCGTTTGAGCAGACCCCGCCGAATGGGGAAATGAATGGCCAGATTGCGAACTTCCAGCAGCGGCTGATCGTGGACGACGGGCGCGGTGTGGGCCTGCGGTTCGAGTTTGGGCAAGGCCGCAAACAGCGTGCGCGAATAAGGATGTTCCGGCGCCGCATAAAAGCGATCGCGCGGCGCGTTCTCCACCACGCGCCCGGCCCGCATGACGGCGAGGTGGTCCGCCACCTGCCAGGCCACGCCCAGATCGTGGGTGATGAACAACATGCCCATGCCGCGCCGCCGTTGTTCGGCTTTGAGCAGCGCCAGCACCTGCGCCTGCACGGTGACATCGAGCGCGGTGGTGGGCTCGTCGGCGATTAATAGCTCGGGTTCACCGGCGAGCGCGATGGCAATCATCGCGCGCTGCTTCATGCCGCCCGAGAACTGATGCGGATATTCGCCGGCGCGGCGCTCAGGGTAGGGAATGCCGACGGCCGCCAGCGCCTCGACCACGCGCTGCTGCCGCGCCTTACCGCGCAGCTTGAGATGACAGCCCAGGACTTCACCAATCTGGTCGCCCACCGTCATCACGGGATTGAGCGCGAGCTGCGGCTCCTGAAAGATGTAGCCGATCCGCGCGCCGCGGACCTTCGTCATCTCGCGCTCGGCAAGACCGAACAGCGCGGTATCACCAAGGGTAATTCGCCCGGCGCGAACCTGTGCCGCTGCCGGTAGCAGGCGTGCGACCGACAGCGCGGTGAGCGACTTGCCGCTGCCGGATTCCCCGGCGAGCACCAAGGTCTCACCGCGCTTGAGTGCCAGCGATAAATTTTCGATGACGGGCTGGTCGCCGATGTGGACGCAGAGTTGATCAATCTGGAGCAGGCGGTCGGACATGGTTCAGGTTCCTGCGGGCCTTGCGCTGGGGGTCGCTTCACGGGTGCGGGGATCGAAGGCTTCGCGCACGGCGTCGGCAAAAAGATTCGCCGCCAGTACCAGCACGAACATCCACAACATGGCGGCACTTAAACACCACCACACCGCCGGTTGGCGGGCGAGTTCCATCCGCGCGGCGTTGATCATATTGCCCCAGGACTCCATGCCCGGGTCGACGCCAATGTTGAGATAGGTCAGCGCCGCTTCGGCCAGTACCAGTCCGCTGAAATCGAGCACCGTCGCAATGATCACAATGTGCATCACATTGGGTAGCAGGTGGCGCCAGAGGATTCGCGGGCCGCGCACGCCCAGCGCCTCTGCGGCGCGCACGAAGTCTGATTCGCGCAGCTTCAAGGCTTCGGCTCGCAGCAGGCGACACAAACCGGTCCAGCTGGTGATGCCGAGAATGACGCATAGCGCCAGCAGGCGCAGGTCGGCACGCACGATGAGCGAAGAAAAAGCGTCCTGGTGGCGCGTCATCAAACCGTCCAGCAACAGCGCGCTGGCCGCCACCAACAACACGCCAGGAATCGAGGCCAGCGTGGTGTAGCCATATTGCACGAGGTCATCGACGCGCCCGCGGTAATAGCCAGCCGCAACGCCCAGCACCAAAGCGAAAGGCAGGGTGACGAGGGTGGTCAAGGTGCCGATGAGCAAACCGGTCCGCACACTTTTTACGGACTGATACAGGACGTCCATGCCGACCTTGTCGGTGCCGAAGACGTGATAGCGAGTCGCCAGCGCGCCGCCGAGACCGGCCAGCACGCACAGCAAGAGCAGCGTGAGTGCGGCGGCGCGACCCGCCGGGTCCTCATCACACCGACGCCACGGCCGGCATTGCGCAGACCACAGCAAGCGCAGCAGTAACACGCCGGCCAAGGCGCCTGCCCCGGCGCCGATCGCGCCGCGCTGGAGAATATCGAGCCCCCACTGCGCCGGATCGCGCAAGTGGGCGCCCCCGTAGCGCAAGCGCGGATACTCCCTCACCGCTCGCCCGTCGGCCTGGAGCACGCTTTCCCGGTCGAAACCGAGCAGCGCAAACGGCGCCGAGTAACTGGTCTCCACACCGGTACGCAGCGGCGTGAGCACAAAGTCGAGCACACTGAGGGGCTCGGGCTCGGCCTCGGTGCCGTTGGCGGCTTGCGGCGCAAAGTGCAGGGAATCAAGCAGCGTGATCCCCACATGTGCCAGCAGGATCACAGCGGCGACCATTGCCACCGGCTGTTGCCGCACGCGACGCCAGGGAGCTCGCAGGTGTTCGCGGCGGGAGGTCGTGAAGGCATAGGCCAGCGCGACCAGAAACAGCAGCCAGGCGGCGAAATCACTGAGCAACAGCAGCGGGGTGGGCATGGGCTACTCCAGTCGCACGCGCGGATCGGCGATGAGGTAGGAAAAATCGGTCAGCATCAAACCCGCGATGTAGAGCAGCGAGCCCAGAAACACCATGGCTCGCACCACCGCAAAATCCTGCGCCTGCAAGGCTTCGATGGTGTAGCTGCCCAAACCCGGGATCGCAAAGAATGCCTCGGTGATAAGCGCGCCCAGGAACAGCGAAGGGATCAGCACCACAACGCCGGTGAGAATGGGGATCAGCGCGTTACGAAACACGTGGCCGAACATCACCCGTGCGTCGCTCAAGCCTTTCGCGCGGGCCATCCGCACGTAGTCCTTGCTGAGTTCTTCCAGAAACAGCGCGCGATACCAGCGCACGCTGCCACCCAGTGAGGCAACTACGCTCACCACCACCGGCAACAGAATGAAGCGCAAGGAGGCCAGCCCATCCGCGTAGCCCGAGATGGGCGCGAGATGCCACAACTTCGCCAGCAGCCATTGCCCGCCAATGATGTAAAACAAGCCTGAGATGGACATCATCGCCACGCACAGCACGCCGCTCCAGAAATCGAGACGAGTGCCCGCCAACCACGCGATCGTGAGCGCCCAGGTTAAGGCGCAGGCCAAACCGACCAGCAGCACCGGCACCGCGATGGCCAGACTCGGCCCCATGCGCTCTGCAATATCGGCGTTAATGTCGCGCCCCGCGTCGGACTTCCCGAAATCAAACCGGAACAGCCGCGTGGTGCTATCGAAGAACAAAGTATCGGTGAGTTGGGTCACGCCCGTCTGCGCGGCATTCCAGAACACCGGCCGGTGATAGCCGTGATCGACCTTCCATTGCTCGATCGAAGCCTGCGTGAGGCGGCGCTCGCCTAACTGCATTCGCGCCATGTCGTCGGGTGTATTGACGAGGAAAAAGAGCGCAAAGGTGAGAACGTTCACGCCCAGCAAAATAGGGATGGCGTACAGCAGGCGGCGCACGAAATAGCCCATCATCCGATGCGCGCCTCCTGCGCTCGGCGCCAACTGCGCCACGCCAGGCCACCGACGATGAGCCCCCCCACCGCCAGCAGCGCGATTGGGGTCCAGTTCGATTGGTTCCAGACGCGACGCAATTCGGCGCGTCGGGCGGTGTCGATGCGACGGTATTTAAGCGTGTTGCGCGCCATCAGATTGGGTTTGCCGTTGCCATACCACTGATGAGAGAGCGCATAGGATTGCGGATGCAGACCCCAGAGCCAGGGCGCATCCTCACGCACAATCTGCAACATCTGATCGATTAAGGCCTGACGCTCGGGTCCTTGCGGCAAGTTCCGCATGGCGATGAACAGGCGGTCGAACGCCGGGTTGGCGTAGTTGCTGGCATTTTCACCATGGTGCTCGACCTTACCGTTCTTGCTATAGAGCAGAAACAGAAAGTTTTCCGGATCGGGATAATCTGCGTTCCAGCCCCACGCATAAATCTGCGCATTGCCGTGGCTCATCTTGTCCTGAAAGCGGTTGTAGTCGGTCATGCGAATCACCAAACGCACGCCGAGTTTGGCGAACTGCTTGCGGTACCAGTTGTACAGCGGCTTGGCATCTGGCCCGGCCGCGTACGCGTCGAAATACAGCGTTAAGGCTTCGCCGGTGGCGGGATCCCGGCCTTCCGGATAACCCGCCTCCACCAGCAAGGCCTTGGCCGCAGAGAGCGGTTTACGCACCGCGCGCCCGTTCCGCCAGTCGTAAACCACCGGGTTAACGCCCTGCTCCCCTTCGCGGTAGCCGAAAATACCGGGTGGCAAGGGGCCCTGCGCCGCGACGCCCCGGCCGTTGCTGAAAATCGAGATCATTTCCTCCATATCCACCGCGATCGATAAGGCTTGCCGGAGTTTGCGCGCGCGCGGGTTCAGCCCGCCGACGATCTGATCCTGCATATTGAAGCCGACATAACTCGTGGCAGCCTGCGTCGCGACGGTAAGACGTAGCTGATGCGACTGCATTTCTGGCGTGAGCTCCGCGCTGCCGTCGGGCGCAAAACGGATCGCCTGATCGAAGCCATCGGCTGCGACCGGGGACGCATCGAAATAGCCCTGGAGAAACTTGCTCCACTCCGGAATGTTTTCCTTTTCCAGCATGAAGTGAATGGCGTCGATGAACGGCAGCGGCTTGCCGGCGTCCTTCAACAAACCGGCGGCCGCGTCCTCAGGCATGCCTTCGGAGGGGTAGGTCTCGTGATCAAAATTGGGATTGCGCGCCAGCACCATGCGGCGATTGGGATTGTTTTCCACCAGCATGTAGGGGCCTGTTCCCACCGGGTACCAGTCGAGCGAGAGATTGTGTTCGGCCATGCCGGGCTGCGCGTAGAAGCGTTCGGCCTCCCATGGCACCGGCGCGAAAAAAGGCATTGCGAGCCAATAAATAAACTGCGGATATTTTTCGCGCAGTTCGATTTCAAACGTGTAGCGGTCAATCACACGCACCCCAGCGAGCGACAAATCGCGCAAGTCCAACCAGCCCTTGGTCTTCGGTACTCGCGCGACGAGCGTTTTTTGAA
>CAMCQE010000166.1 GCA_945876945.1 Klebsiella pneumoniae | reverse complement strand
GAAATCGACACCTGGCATCAGTCGCGCTGTGACGCCCCGCACGACCACGCCCAGTACAAGAAATTCCTCGAGAAAATTGGCTATCTGCTGCCCGAAGGGCCGGACTTCACCGTCAATCCGCAACACGTGGACGCGGAAATCGCGACCCTTGCCGGCCCGCAGCTGGTGGTGCCGGTGAAGAACGCCCGCTACGCCCTGAACGCCACCAACGCGCGCTGGGGCTCGCTGTACGACGCGCTCTACGGCTCCGACGTTATTCCCGAAACCGACGGCGCCGGGAAAACCAGCGGCTATAACCCGGTGCGCGGTGAGCGCGTGATTGCCTATGCGCGCGGCCTGCTCGATCGCTCCGCGCCGCTGGCCGCCGGCAGCCATGCGGACGCCGTGGCGTACAAAGTAGTGAACGGCGCGCTGCAGGTCACCCTGCGTGACGACGGCCAGGTGGGCTTGCAGGAACCCGAGAAATTTGTGGGCTACAACGGCAGCCCGGAAGCGCCGACCGAAATCCTGATCGGTAACAACGGCCTGCACCTGATTATCCAGATCGATCCCGGCCACCCGGTGGGTCGCGCCGATGCCGCCCATGTGAAAGACGTGGTGATGGAATCGGCGGTGACAACCATTCAGGACTGCGAAGACTCGGTGGCAGCCGCCGATGGCGCCGACAAGACCGAGGTCTACCGCAACTGGCTGGGCCTGATGAAGGGCACGCTGACCGACACCTTCCTCAAGAACGGCAAGAACATCACGCGCACGATGGCGCCGGATCTGCATTTCCGCAGCCCCGAAGGCGGCGACTTAACGCTACACGGCCGGGCGCTGCTCGTCGTGCGCAACGTGGGTCACCTCATGACCAACGAGGCGGTGTTGCTGAAAGGCGAAGAAGTGCCCGAGGGCATTCTCGACGCCATCATCACCGCCACCATCGCGCTGTACGACTTGCGTGGGATCGGCAGCTTGCGTAACTCCCGCGCGGGCTCGATGTACATCGTTAAGCCCAAGATGCACGGGCCGGAAGAAGTGGCGTTTGCCTGCGAGCTGTTCGACAAGGTTGAGACCATGCTGGACCTGCCGCGCTACTCGCTCAAAATTGGTGTGATGGACGAAGAGCGCCGCACCACGGTCAACCTCAAGGAATGCATCCGGGTGGCGCAGGATCGCCTCATCTTCATCAACACCGGTTTTCTCGACCGCACGGGCGATGAAATTCACACCTCGATGGAAGCCGGCGTGATGGTGCGCAAGGAAGCCATGAAGCAGGAAAAATGGATCAAGGCCTACGAGAACTGGAACGTCGACATTGGCCTTGCCTGCGGCCTGCAGGGTAAAGCGCAAATCGGCAAAGGCATGTGGCCGAAGCCCGATCTGATGGCCGAAATGGTGAACACCAAAATGGCGCATCTGCGGGCCGGCGCCAGCACCGCCTGGGTGCCGTCACCCACCGCCGCTACCCTCCACGCCATGCACTACCACGAAGTCAACGTGTGGGAAGTGCAGAACGATCTCAAGAAGCGCCCGCGCGCCAGCCTCGATGACATCCTCACCATTCCCTTGCTGGGCGATACGCCGCTCACCCGCGAGCAGGTGCAGGCCGAACTCGACAACAACTGTCAGGGCATCCTCGGTTACGTGGTGCGCTGGATCGACCTCGGCATCGGCTGCTCCAAGGTGCCGGACATCAACGACGTGGGTTTGATGGAAGACCGCGCGACGTTGCGGATCTCCAGCCAACACATCGCCAACTGGCTGCGCCACGACTATGTGCGCCGCCGCCACGTGCTGGAAACTTTCAAGCGCATGGCGGTGGTGGTGGATCGACAGAACGCCAACGAGCCTGGCTACAAGCCGATGTCGGCCAACTTCGACGATTCGGTGGCCTTTCAGGCAGCCTGCGAACTGGTGTTCGGCGGCGTGCATCAGCCGAACGGCTACACCGAGCCGGTCTTGCATCGCCGGCGGCGTGAACTGAAAGCCGCCGCGCAGGTCATTAACGCAGGTTGAACACCCGCTGTTGAACACCCGCTGTCGGGGCGCCGGCTTGGCGCTCCGACCGATCCTCCCTTGCAATTCCCGGAGAGTGAATCCCCATGGCGACTGATACCACCGCACCGAACGCCCCGGCACTTTGGCCAGAAGGCACCTGGACCACCAAACCGCAGGTCACGATGCAGACCAGCAAAGGGGCGGTGGTCTATCTGCTGGAGCCCAATGTGGCGCCATATTCGGTAGTGAACTTTCTGGCCTACGTGAACACCGGCTTTTACAACGGGCTCGTTTTCCACCGCGTGATATCGGATTTTGTGGTGCAGGGCGGCGGCTACAAAGCCGATCTCTCGCAAAAATTCCCCTTTTACGGGCCGATTTCGCTGGAGAGCGGTCGGGGGCTGTCGAACCTGCGCGGCACGATTGCGATGGCACGCACCAGCGATCCCAATTCGGCGACCAGCGAGTTCTACGTCAACCTCGTCAACAACGCGAGTTCGCTGGACTACAAGAGCCCTGCCGATCCCGGCTACGCCGTGTTCGGCAAGGTGATTAGCGGCCTGTCCGTGATCGACGCCATCGGGCGCGTGAGCACCGGCACCAAAAACGGGCTGGAAGACGTGCCGACGTCCACCGTATCGATTACCAGCGCCAGCGAAACCACGCTCGGCGCCATCTTCAGCAAGACCGGCAAGGTGCTGGTGGGGGGGCTCGAAGGCCTCAGCACCACCTCCTGGCAGTACACGACGGATGCCGGCGCGAATTGGATCACCGGCAGAGGCGGCAGTTTTACGCTGGCAGCGGGCGGCTATGAGGGGAAAGACATCCTGATTCGCCAGATTGATAAGGCGGGGAATGTGGGCAAGCCGGGCCGTCCCGGCGCCGACATCGTGGTCAACAAGGTGGCGGCGATTATGGGCAATAGCGCGGCCAATACGCTCAGCGGCACCACCGCCAATAACGCGATGTATGGCTTGGGCGGCAACGACATCCTGAACGGCGGCGCCGGCAACGACAGCCTCGACGGCGGCAGCGGCATCGACACCATGAACGGCGGCGTCGGCAACGATGTGTTCGACGTGCGCAACAGCGGCGATCGGGTGGTGGAATCCATCACGGGCAACACCGACACCGTGCGCAGTTTCATCACCGCCTACACGCTGGCGGCGAACGTGGAATACGGCCGCATCATGAGCAAAACCACCGCCGCGCTCACCGGCAATGCGCTCAACAACGTGCTCTATGCCGGCGCGGGCAATAACGCGCTGAACGGCGGCGGCGGCACCGATACGCTGTCCTACGCCTTCGGGCTCGTCGGCACCACCGGCGTGACCGTGAGTCTCGCCATCACGAGCGCCCAGACCACCGTTGGCTCTGGCCGCGACACGCTGACCTCGATCGAAAACCTCACCGGTTCGGCGTACGCCGACAAACTCACCGGCAACGCGAGCGCCAATGTGCTCGACGGTGGGGCCGGCATCGACACCATGACGGGCGGTGACGGCAACGACAGCTATCTGGTGCGGCAGGCGGGCGATCTGGTGCGCGAAACCAACGCCACGGAAAGCAGCGGCGGCACCGATCTCGTCTACAGCTATCTCGCCAGCTACACGCTGACTGATAACGTCGAGAACGGCCGGATCATGCTCGCCACCGCGGCCAACCTCACGGGCAATAGCCTTAACAACCTGCTGGAGGCCGGCGCGGGGAACAACGTGCTGGCCGGTGGTGAGGGGACCGATACCGTGTCCTACGCGCTGGCAAGCGCAGCGGTAACGGTGAGCCTGGCGAACGCCAGTGCCCAAGCCACCGGCGGCTCCGGCAGCGACACGCTAAGCAGCATCGAAAATCTCACGGGCTCAGGCTTCGCCGACAATCTCAGCGGCAACAGCAGTGTGAACGTGCTGACCGGCGGCGCTGGCGCAGATGTTTTTGTGTTCTCGGCTGCGCTTGATTCGCCGGCGGCAACGCCCGATGTCATCACCGATTTCACCTCGGGCGACAAAATCGACCTGTCCTTGATCGACGCCGATTCGAGCACCCTCAGCGATGACGCATTCTCTGCAACATTGGTCAGCGACTTTACCGCTGCCGGGCAGTTGAAGTTGCTGGACGGCGTGCTCTTCGGCAACACCGATAGCGACCTCGTCACGGCCGAATTCGCGATTGCGCTGACCGGCGTCACAAGCCTCACGAGCGGTGACTTCATTCTCTGAAATTGATTTCACTCGCAGGTGCTGAAGCGCTGACATGCCCACCGACACCACACCGCCAGTCGCGCCCGAACTCGCTGCGTTCAGCAATGCCATCTGGAAGCTAAATCCAGAGGTCACGATGCAGACCGGCTTCGGCGATGTGCTCTTTGAGCTCTATCCCGGCGCGGCGCCGATCTCGGTGTCCAATTTCCTGGCCTATGTGAACACCGGGTTTTACGACGGCCTCCTGTTCCATCGGGTGATCTCCGGCTTTGTGGTGCAGGCCGGCGGATTCGCCAGCGGGCTGGTGTCCGTGCCGCCGAGTTACAGCGCCATTCCGCTGGAAACCAGCGCGGGCTTGGCGAATCTTCGCGGCACCCTCGCCATGGCGCGCACCACTCTGCCGGATACCGCGACCAGCCAGTTTTTCGTCAACCTGGTGAATAACAGTTTCCCGAGTCCCGGCTATGCCGTGTTCGGTGCAGTGAAAACCGGTCTGTCGGTGATTGATGCCATCGGCGCGGTGCCTACTTCCACTCAGAGCCTGATGGCCAATGTGCCGGTGACCGAAACCCCGATCGTCACCATGACCGAGACCCGGCAGGGCGTGATTCTAAGCACCACCGGCTATCTCTCGGTGGGCGCCCGGGAAGAGGGCAGCACCTGGGAGTATTCGCTGAACGGCGGCACGAACTGGATCGCCGGCACCGGTGGCAGCGTCACGCTCGCGGCCGGCGCCTATGAGGCCAGCGATCTGCTCATCCGTCAGACCGATGCCGCCGGCAACGTCAGCGGCGTGGGCAAGCTGGGTGCGGACTTTGTGGTGGGCACTGCCAGCACCGTCTGCGGCACCGGCAGCGGCGAAACCTTGGCCGGCACCACCGGGGCCGACGTGGTCTATGCGCTGGGGGGAGACGACACCCTTGATGGCGGTGCCGGCAACGACACGCTGGACGGCGGCTCTGGCATAGACACCATGACCGGCGGCGCCGGCAATGACGTTTACGCGGTGCGCGACGCGGGCGATGTGATCATTGAGACCGACGCGAGCCTTGCCACCGGCGGCCTCGATACGGTGAGAAATTATCGCAGCGGGCCGTATACGCTTGAGGCCAACATCGAGAACGCCATCGTGGCGGCCAGCGGCGCCTCTAATCTGACAGGCAACGCGCTCGACAATACGATTTACGCCGGTGCGGGCAATAACGTGCTCGACGGCGGTGCCGGCAACAACGCGGTGTCGTACTTGTATGCGACCGCCGGGGTCACGGTGGACCTTGCCCTCACGATCGCACAGAACACGGTAGGCTCGGGCACCGATACCTTAGTGAACTTTCAGGCGCTGACGGGCTCTGCGTTTGCCGACACGCTGCTGGGCGGCGCCGGCAACGACACCCTGGACGGTGGCGCGGGGAATGACACCCTGATCGGCGGCGAAGGCAGCAACGAACTTAACGGCGGCGACGGCGCGGACGTCCTGCTGGGCGGCAGCGGCGGCGACACCCTCTATGGAAACGCCGGTGTCGACACGCTGACCGGTGCGGCCGGCGCCGACGAACTGGACGGCGGCGCCGGCAGCGACACCATGACGGGCGGCGCGGGCAGCGACATCTACTACGTGCGTGACGCCGGCGATGTGGTGCTTGAGACCGACGCGATCCTCGCCACCGGCGGCGGCGACACGGTGGTGTGCTATCTCGGCGGCACCGCTTACGTGCTCGGCGAGCACATTGAGGACGGCATCCTGTTCAACAGCGGTGCGGCCGGCATGACCGGCAACGCGCTCAACAACACCATTTTTGCGGGCGCGGGGAATAACACGCTAGACGGCGGCGAGGGCCGCAATGCGGTGTCCTACTTTTACGCGCGCGCCGGGGTGACGGTGAATCTTGCGCTGACCAGCGCGCAGAACACCGGCGGCTCGGGCACCGACACGCTCGCGCG
>CAMCQE010000165.1 GCA_945876945.1 Klebsiella pneumoniae | reverse complement strand
ATGAGTTCCATCAGACCGCGGGCGTTCATCAGGGCGCCGACCGCTTTGGCGGTTCGCGGATCCTGACCGGTGGCGCGCGCCGCCGCCCAACACGCGACGCCTTTGCCGAGGCAGGCCGCCAGCAGCGCCGCCAGCGCAATCCCGAGCATTAGCGGTGAGTTCACCATGTCGAGGCGCGTGTTAAGCCCGGAAAATGTAAAGAACATCGGCAGCAGCAGCACCACCGTCAGGGGCTCTAGCTGACGTTGCAGTTCGCGTGTGAGGGCGCCGCGCGGCATGGCCACGCCCAGCATGAAGCCGCCGAACACCGCGTGGATGCCCATGGCGTCCATCGCCCAGGCGGTGAGCAGGAATAGCATCAGCACGCTGGCCAGCACCGACTGCGAGAGCCCGCCTTCGCGCTCGACGCGGGCGTTGAGCGGCGCCAACAGTCGCGGGGCGAGCGTCGTCATGAAGGCCGCACAGGCAATGCCGCCGCCGATCGCCTTCATCGCCAACAACGGTCCGCCGCCGAAACTCGCCAGCACAATGGCCAGCACTCACCAGGCGGCCGCGTCGTCTATCGCGCCCGCCGCCAGCGCCAGCGTGCCCAGCGCCGTGCCGGTCAAGCCGCGTTCGTAGATGATTCGGGCCAGCATGGGAAAGGCGGTGATGGCCATCGCCGCGCCCAGAAACAACATGGCCTCCAGCGTGCTGGCGCTGGGCGAGAACAGATTGGGCAGCTTCACCAGCCACAGCGCGAGCAGGGCCCCGAGCGTAAACGGCACCAACATGCCGGAGAGCGACACCACCACCGCGCTTTTAATCGACTCCCGAAACAGGGTTTTCCTGAATTCAAGCCCAACCAGAAACATGTACAGGCCCACGCCAAACTGGGCGCCGACGGACAGCACCTTGAGGGATTCCGGTGGGAAGAGCTGACTGTGCCAATCGGGCAAGAGCAGGCCAAACAACGACGGCCCGAGCACCACGCCGGCGATCATCTCGCCCACCACGCGCGGTTGCCCCACGCGCTGCGCCAGCCATCCGACCCCGCGCGCGGTGCCCAGAATGACGAACATCTGCAGAAAGAAGGCGACCGACAGCTGGGCGTTAGTCATGAGATTTCGCGCGATAAAAAAAGAGTGCCCGGGATTGGCCTGGCAACGGCAGGTCCAGGCTGAGGCGAGCTTAAAGCCCTTGCAGGGCCCGGTGCCATCATCCAGCCCGGCGGTCGCACCGCTGGCCCCCTTGCATCACAATGCGAGGCGCCTGTTTCCCCTTCAATGCCGGTTTCAATTGCGCTGCAGCGCCCGGCGACAACCCGGCTCACAAGCCAAGTAGAGGACACCATGCCACTCAAGCTACATGCCACCGAGAAGCCGCCAGGCTCGATGAGAGTCACGCTGGAGGGACGGCTGGATGCCGATACCACCCGCCAACTGGAAGCCTTGCTGGAGCCACTGCTGCGCACTGCTTACCGCGAGATCCGTTTCGACCTGACCGGTCTTGATTACATCAGCAGCATGGGTCTGCGGGTGTTTCTCAAAACCGCGAAGACCCTGCGCGGCTCGGCCACTAAACTCGTGCTGACCGGCATGCAGCCCCAAATCCGCAAAGTGTTCGAAATCGGCAACATGCTGCCGTCGTTTTCGATCTTCGCGTCGGTCGCGGAGGCGGACGAGTATTTCGATCATATGCAGCGGCAGGTGCTTGAGGGAGAGTAGCGTTCCGCGCCTCACCACCAAGCCCCTTACGGGTCTTAAGTGCTTACCTGCCGAGCCCCTGGCGCTTGTTCTTACATGCCGTGGAACACTTGCGCGCCGCGGTCTTGAAGGTGGTGCCCGGGACCGGAATCGAACCGGTACAACCAAAGGTCGAGGGATTTTAAGTCCCTTGCGTCTACCAATTCCGCCACCCGGGCAGGGCTGTTGTTCGCTCGCTGAGCGGCGAGCGCGGCGGCACGCTCGAAGTGTGCCGCGAGTTTACCGGAGCAGTCCCGCCCGCTCCTAGCCTTCGCGGGATTTATTCGTGGCGGAGCGCGTCGATGGGGTCGAGACGCGCGGCCTTGCGGGCCGGGTAGTAGCCGAACACCACGCCGACCAGGCCGGAGAACACTGCGGCCAGCGCGATCACATCGGGTCGGAACACGAACGGGATCGCGAGCGTCTGCGCCAGCGCCACCGACACCCCCAGCGCCAGCCCGATCCCAATCA
This sequence comes from Klebsiella pneumoniae, assembly GCA_945876945.1. Taxonomy (GTDB): domain Bacteria; phylum Pseudomonadota; class Gammaproteobacteria. The sequence goes on along the minus strand of CAMCQE010000165.1, from coordinate 4,121 downwards.
GGCCGCCTAACAGGGACAAGGCAACCGCCTCAATCAAAAACTGCAGCAGGACATCGCGTTCGAGCGCGCCGATCGCCAGCCTGATCCCAATCTCGCGGGTCCGCTCGGTGACCGAGACCAGCATGATGTTCATGATCCCGATGCCGCCCACCAGCAAACTCACGGCGCCCACGGTGCCCAGCATGGTGGTGAGGGTGCGCGTGGTGCCGGCCATGGTGGTCATGATTTCCTTCATATCCATCACGGTGAAGTTATTGTCCTCGATGCGGGCCAGATGACGCCGCTCGCGCAGCAGCTGCTCGATGTCGTCTTGCACCCGAGAGGTCACCGCATCCGGTTTTAGCGAAAGTTGAATCAGCCGGATGTCCTGCGTGCCGACCAGTCGTCGCTGCAGCGTGCGCAAGGGCAGCACCACCAGGTCGTCCTGATCGCTGCCCATACTGCTCTGCCCTTTCGCCCTCAGCACACCGATGATCTCGCAGGACAGCTTGTTAAGCCGCAGCTTGCGGCCTAGCGGATCAAGCTCGCCAAACAACTGGCGCCGCACGGTATTACCAATCACGCAGACCGCGCCGCCGCTGCGGACTTCGCCTTCGCTGAATTCACGACCACGCTCGATCACCCACCCGCGCACCACAAAGTAGCGGTTATCTGCGCCGGTCACCGAGGTCGACCAGTTGCCGTTATTGAATACGGCCGTCACCGGCGCGGCATTGGTGGGCGCCACGAGCGCCACGCCGGGCACTTCGCGCGCAATCGCCTGCGCGTCGGCCACGGTGAAGGCCGGCGCCACCGAGGTCATGCCCGGCCCCATGCGCTGGCCGGGCCGGATGATCAGCATATTGCTGCCCAGACTCCCGATTTGCTGCTGAACCTGCAGCGTCGCGCCGCTGCCGAGGGTCACGATCACGATCACCGCGGCAACGCCAATGACGATGCCGAGTATGGTCAGAAACGAGCGCAGCAGGTTGCGGCGGATTTCGCGCAGGCCCAGCCACAGCGCGTTCCAGCCCATCACGCCGCCAGTCCTTCGCGCGCGGCCGCCAGTTGGCCGTCGCGGAAATTGAGCAACCGCGAGGCGTAGCCCGCCATTTCAGATTCGTGGGTGACCATCACGATGGTCTGGCCGTGCTGCTCGTTCAAATCCCGCAGCAGACCCATGATGTGGTGGCTGCGCTCGGTATCGAGATTGCCGGTCGGCTCGTCGGCCAGCAGCACGCGCGGTTCACTCACCACCGCGCGCGCAATCGCCACCCGCTGCTGCTGCCCGCCGGAAAGCTCGGCCGGCGTATGGCTGGCCCAGTCGGCGAGACCCACGGTATCCAGCGCCGCCAGCGCCAGCGCTCGCCGCCGCCCCGCCGGCACGCGCCGATAGCGCAGCGGCAACTCCACGTTTTCCAGCGCGGAGGTGCGCGCCAGCAGGTTGAAGCCCTGAAACACAAACCCCAGGTAATGCCGACGAATCAAAGCCCGTTCGTCCCGCGCGAGGGATTCCATCGCAGTGCCTTCAAAGCGGTAGCTGCCGGCACTGGGTAAATCGAGACAGCCCATGATGTTCATCGCCGTTGATTTGCCCGAACCGCTGGGACCCATCAGCGCCACAAACTCGCCCGGCGCGATGGCGAGCGAGACCTCGCGCAAGGCGACGACGGTAGCCTCACCCTGCCCATAGATTTTGCTTAAACCCTCGAAAGCGATGACCGGCGGTGGCATGGCCTCAGGGTGCCGGGGCCTGCACGCCCACAATGAGCGGCATTTCAGGCTCGACTTCGCCCGCGGTGATCTCCGTGCTGACGCCATCGGTGGCCCCCACCGTGACCGGTATCGACACCGGCTGCGCGTCGCGGAGCAGCCACACGCGAGCGCCGCTGCCAACGGCTTCGGGCACCCGCTTCACCGGCGGTGGCGGTCGCCACATCAGCCGGGACACCAGCGACCCGCCGCTGCTGGCGGGTGCCGCCATCCGCTGTGGCGGCGAAAAGCGCAGGGCCGCATTCGGCACCAGCAAGGCTTTCTCATTTTCCTGTACCGCAATCTCCGCGGTGGCCGTCATCCCCGGCCGCAGCAGCAGCTCACTGTTATCCACGCTCAACTGCGCTTCGTAGGTCACCACGCCTTCGACGGTCTGTGGCACGTAGCGCAGTAGCGTGATGGTGGCCGGGAAGCGCCGGGTGGGGTAGGCATCGACGGTGAATTCAGCGGTCTGGCCGGCCGCGACCTTGCCGACATCGGCCTCGTCCACCTGCACGTTCAGCAGCATCTGTTTCAGGTTTTCGGCCAGCGTGAACAGCACCGGCGTTTGCAGGGTGGCCGCAACCGTGGTGCCGGGCTCGACCTGACGCTTCAACACGATGCCGCTAATGGGCGCGTGAATGACGGCTTTCTCCAGCAAGCGCCGGTCGTAATCGAGCTGCGCCTGCGCCTGGTTGATCTGGGCTTCCGCGACCGCGAGCCCGGCCTGGGCGCGACTGCTCGCGGCCTGGGCGCCATCGAGATCTTCTGCGGTGGTGAGCTTGCGCTCGGTGAGTCGCTGCACTCGGCGGAGGCGATTGCGACTCTCCAACACGGTCGCGCGAGCATCCTGCACCCGGGCCACGGCCAGCGTCAGCGCCGCCTGCGACTGGCGCTCCCGCGCCGCCAGCTGGGTGGTGTCGAGCCGGGCCAGCACCTGCCCTTTTTCTACCCGGTCGTTGAAATAGACCGCCACGGACTCCACGGTCCCCGACACTTCGGTGCCCACATCCACCTGCACCACCGGCTGCAAGGTGCCGGTGGCGGTCACTTTCACCGTGAGACCGCCGCGATGCGCCAGTTCGGTCTCGTAATGCACGGGCGGCGGCGGTTCGAGCAAGTGCGCGCGCAAACGCCAGCCCCCCAGCCCCAGCAGGGTGAGCATGACGAGGCTCCACGCCCAGCGCCGACGGCGCATGGCGCGGCGATTGTTGGCCAGCAGGCGTTCAATCCCGAGGGGTACCGCGATTGATTCTTCAATGGGCGTATTCATGCGCTGGGGAGACTCATCGGGGACAGGCAAAGTTCAACGGTGGCTGGTGCTAGACCAGCACCCCACCGCCATCGACCGCCAGATTGATGCCGGTGACATAGCCGTTTTTCATCAGGAACAGCACCGCGTCAGCGATTTCCTCGGGGCGTCCGATACGACCCACCGGGAGCTTGGCGCCGGCCGCGGCCAGAATCTCGTCGCGCTGGGCGCCGAAAATGCCGTCGAACAGCGGGGTGTCGGTGTAACCGGGCTGGATGGTATTCACGCGGATCGGGGCCAGATCGAGCGCCAGCGCGCGCGCCAGACCATCGACCGCCGCACACGACGCCGTGGCCACCGACGCCCCCGGCAGCGGGCGCCGCGCGGCGGTACCGGACATCAACGTAATCGAGCCACCGGCGCGGAGTTTGGGTGCCGCGTACTTGGCGGCGTACACCGCGCCCCAGAAGCGGGTATCGAGCGCCGGATGCAGCGCGGCCGTGGCCGGCGCGAGTTTGCTGTCCAGCACCAGTTCGCCAGCGGTGATAAAGACATGGTCCAGGCCCGTCAGATCGGCAAAGAACGCGGCGGTGCCGGCTTCGTCGGTCGCATCCAGCACGGTCCCAATCGCGCCCGGCGCGAGCGTCGCGAGCGCCTGTTCGAGGCGGCTCGACGAGCGACCGGTAATGATGACCTGCGCCCCTTCGGCCTGCGCGGCGCGGGCGGTCGCCAAGCCAATGCCGGAACTGCCGCCGAGTACCACAACGGTGCTGTTGCTGAGTGACATACGAAACGCTCCCCGAAGTCGAAAGGTCATGAGTGGATTAAACCCCGGCGAGGGTCGGCGATGCCTGTCCCGCGCGCAAGGGGTGCAGGCATTTTGTCGCGTCGACAAGTTGTCTCCGCCGCACAGGAATCGGCCCGCTGTGAACCCGGAACCGTGAGTGGACCGGCGCGAGAGCCTGCTCGCCGGGGGCCGGGCGGACCTTCTCCTCGCCGCCCTTGTCCGGTCAGCGGCCAGCCCTCACTCGCCTCGCGCCGCGCTGGCCTTGTCAGCGGTCAGCCGAGGCCCGGATTTCCTTCCACGCCCCGCAACACCGGCACGTTCGGCACTGGGGCCGCGAGCGAGCTATGCGCT
>CAMCQE010000164.1 GCA_945876945.1 Klebsiella pneumoniae | reverse complement strand
CGCCACCGAGCTTCTGCCACTCACGCGTAAGACCGAACGCAGGCCCCATCGATAATTCGGGCCAGGGCGTTGCTTGCAAGGCCTCCCGCGCGCTCAGCGCCGCCTCTAATCCGTTAAGGACATCGCCCAGCATTCGATCGAGCGCGGCGGCCACTGGCACCGGCCGCCGGCGACTCGATTTAAGCCAATCGCCGTAGGCGGTCAGCGTTTCCACGAACAGGCGAAACGACGCCCATGGGCCCGGCTCATCAGGCGCGTCCTGCCCGTCCTCACTGGTCCCAAAGCCTCGCCATCCTGCAAAATGATTTTCTCGTGCAGACCCTGCGGCATCGTGCGTAAACCTCAGCAACTGCTGCATGAAAGCAGATTGCAAGGCCTCCCATGGCATCGCTTCGCCCACCTTGCTTGCCCCCGCTGTGGCGCTACTGAACAGCCCGGTTTACTAACAAATCATCGACAACTGCGGGATCGGCAAGCGTGCTCGTGTCGCCGAGTGCATCGATTTCATTGGCCGCAATCTTGCGAAGGATCCGGCGCATGATTTTACCGGAGCGCGTTTTGGGCAGACCTGGCGCCCATTGGATAACGTCAGGCGAGGCGATCGCGCTGATTTCCCGCCGCACATGCTCAACGAGCTCGCGACGCAGGGCATCGCTGGCTTCAACGCCCTGATTGAGCGTGACATAGGCATAAATCCCCTGACCTTTCAGGTCATGGGGATAGCCCACCACGGCGGCCTCGGCCACGTGTCGGTGAAGCACGAGTGCGCTTTCAATTTCGGCAGTGCCAAGACGGTGCCCGGAAACGTTAATCACGTCGTCGATGCGACCGGTGATCCAGTAGTAGCCGTCCGCATCCCGGCGGGCGCCGTCGCCGGTGAAGTAGGTGCCCGGGAACATCTTGAAATAGGTGTCCTTAAAGCGCTCGTGGTCGCCGTAAACGGTGCGCATCTGACCGGGCCACGAGCGCTTGATCACCAACGCGCCCTCTGCCGCACCGTGCAGTTCATTGCCTTTTTCATCCAGCAGCGCGGGCTCCACCCCAAAAAACGGCAGCGTGGCGGAGCCGGGCTTCAGCGCTCTCGCACCGGGCAGCGGCGTGATCAGAACGCCGCCCGTTTCGGTCTGCCACCAGGTGTCCACCACCGGACAACGCTGGTCGCCGACCACGCGGTAATACCATTCCCAGGCTTCCGGATTGATCGGCTCCCCCACCGAACCGAGCAAGCGTAGCGAGGCACGGGAATGGCGTTTAACCGGCTCATCGCCCTGCCCCATCAGGGCACGAATGGCGGTGGGCGCGGTGTAGAAAGTATTTACCTGATGCTTATCGATGACCTCCCAAAACCGACCGCTGTCGGGCCAGGTGGGGATGCCCTCAAACATGAGCGTTGTCGCGCCGTTCGCGAGCGGGCCGTAGACGATATAGGTGTGACCGGTGACCCAGCCCACATCGGCCGTACACCAGTAGATATCGCCATCGCGATAATCAAAAACGTACTTGTGGGTCATCGCCGCGAAGGTGAGATAGCCGCCGCTCGTATGCAGCACGCCTTTGGGCTTGCCGGTTGAGCCCGAGGTGTAGAGGATGAAAAGCGGATGCTCCGAATCAACGCTTTCCGGCGGGCAATCCGCACTCGCCGCCGCGACGGCCTGCTCGTACCACACGTCACGGCCCTCGCTCCAATCGATCGCGCCGCCCGTGCGCTTCACCACAAACACCGTGTGCACATTCGGGCAATGGGCGAGCGCGCGGTCGGTATTGGCCTTCAGCGGCACCGGACGTCCACCGCGCAACCCTTCGTCGGCGGTGATCACCACCTGACAATCTGAATCGAGGATTCGGTCTTTCAGCGCTTCCGGCGAGAAACCTCCAAAGACCACCGAATGCACGGCGCCGATCCGGGCGCAGGCCAGCATCGCGACGGTGGCTTCCGGGATCATGGGCATGTAAATCGAAACCCGGTCGCCTTTTTTCACGCCACGCGCCTTCAGCGCGTTACCGAAGCGGCTGATCGCTTCATGCAACTCCCGATAGGTGACCTTGCGGCTGTCGGCGGGGTTATCGCCTTCCCACAGAATCGCCACCTGATCGCCGCGGCTTTCGAGATGACGGTCGACGCAGTTGTAAGCGACATTCAGCTCCGCACCTTCGAACCAGCGGATATTGGCCTCGGTGAAATCCCAGTTGGCGACGCGCTCCCAAGGGCGGAACCACGACACAAACTCCTGAGCTTGGGCGGCCCAGAAACCATCCGGGTCGGCCAGTGACTGGCGATAGCGTTCTTCGTATTGCTCCCGGGTTAAGTGAGTGCGGGCCAGCGCGGCGGCCGAGACTGGATAAACGGTTTCATTCGACATGAAGCATCCCCTGTGTGCTGAAGCTGGCCGATAGACGCCGGCCAGCCCGAAGTATAGCCAAGGCGCCTCGCAGACTCACCGCCGGTGTTCCTGATTGCGATAGCCGGCGCGCTGGCCGTAAGGTGGCGCCCTCCCCGAATGAGACCTTGAACGCCAATGCCCCTCACCCCTACTCTTTCCACAGCCCTGCTCGCGGTCGCCGAAGCCTGTCGCGTTGCACGCGCCGTACAACGCGAACTCGCCGCCGTTAAAACCCTCACCAAAGAGGATTTGAGCCCCGTTACCGTGGCCGACTTCGCCGCTCAGGCCGTGGTTTGCCTGCGACTTCATGCGGGACTGGGCAGCTTCGATTTAGTGGGTGAGGAGTCCGCCGGCGAATTGAGGGAAACCAGCGGGGATGCGATGAACAACGCGGTGACCCGTGCGGTGCGCGATATCTGGCCGGAGATCAGCGAAAGCCGCGTTCATGACGCGATCGATTTCGGCAACCACGACGCCAGCGCCGAGTCCTACTGGACGCTGGACCCGGTCGACGGCACCAAAGGATTTCTCCGCGGAGGCCAATATGCCATCTCGCTGGCCCTCATCGAACGCGGGCAGGTCGTCGCCGGCGTGTTGGGATGTCCTAACCTCGGATCGGATTTCGCCCGTTCGTTTAACGATCCGGACCCCGTCGGCACCCTGTTTTACGCCACCCTGGACGGCGGTGCCTGGAGCCTCGCCGCGACCGATACGGCCGACCGCGCGCAACGCATTCACGTGGCGAACGGTCGCCCGATTACCGACCTTCGGATGTGTGAATCCGTCGAGTCAGGGCATTCCCGCCTCGATGCTGCCCATCAAATTCGGACCCGCCTGCGGATCACAGGCGAACCCGCCAGACTCGACAGCCAATGCAAATATGCGGTGGTGGCGAGAGGTCAGGCCGATGCCTACCTCCGCCTGCCAACTCGCCACGATTACGTGGAGAAAATCTGGGACCACGCCGCCGGCGCCCTCATCGCCACCGAGGCCGGAGCCAAGGTCACCGACATCCACGGCAAGGCACTCGACTTCTCGACCGGTACGGGATTGACGGCCAATAAGGGCGTGGTCTGCGCATCCGCCTCGCATCACGCGGCGCTACTGGACGCGATCGCCGCGCTGGAGGACTGACCGCTCAACGCTCTGGCACCCTTTTCCTGATCGGGGACTCCCTGCTAACGTTCGGTCATCGTATGACGACCATCTGCTATGCAAGGAGGCACTGATGACTATGCGACCCCTGAAATCGCCCTGCCGCGTGATGCTGGTAGACGACCACAAGTTCATCGCCGAAATGCTGGCCCAGCGGCTGGCGGCGGAATCGGGCATTGAGGTGGCGGGATTTGCCAGCGATGCCGCTGGCGCTGAGCAAATCATCACCAGCCAACAGGTGGATATCGCCCTGCTCGATATGCAGTTGGCGCGCGAAGACGGGCTTGGCGTTGCACGGCGTCTGCTGGAACTAAGGCCCTCGCTCCGCATCATCGGCTTGTCAGTTCACGATCAGGATCATTACCCCTTGGCGCTGCTTCAGATGGGCGCGGCAGGGTTTCTGTCCAAGCACTCCTCAGCCCGCGAAATTGCGGATGGCGTTCGCCGGGTCGCGGCCGGCCACATGGCGGTCAGTGCATCGGTCGCCGTGTTTCTGGCCACCCATCAAACGGTCACCGGTCCTTCAGACTGGTTAGCCGCCCTCACCCCCAAAGAACTGGAAGTGCTGACCTGTCTTGCGCGGGGGATGTCGATCAAGGCGGTGGCCACACGGCTCGCACTCACCTCAAAAACGGTCCAAACCCACCGCAATAACCTGCGTAAGAAACTTGGCGTCACGACGGATGTGGAACTTTGCCTGCTGGCGATCAAAGCCGGGCTGCTGGACCTGCACCGGACCGAGATTGGCCGGCGCTAGGCCGGCGCCGATGCCTTAGCGGAAAGTGATGTACGCGTAGTAGACGGCGCAGGCGAAGAGCGTGGTCCAGCCCCAGAATTTAAGCCAACGCTGTTTGCCGTAGATGCCACCGGCCAATAGGACAAAGCCGATAATGAGCGTCAACCACACAGTGAGCGCGACGAATTCGTCGGTCGTCGGCGCGACGTAGTCGGTGCTCCCGGGCGGCAGTTCTGTTTCGCGGTAACGCATTGCAAACTCAGGGGGCGTAAGCCATGACTTCAATCTCCACCAGCGCACCCGGCAAGACGAGTTCGGAAACCACCGTCGAACGGACCGGCGGCGCCGCCGGAAAATGCGTGGCGTATACCGCGTTGAAGCGCGCGAAATCTTCCCGGCGGGTAATCCATACGGTGGCTTTTACTACCTGATCGAGCGTGCACCCGGCCTGCTTGAGAATCTCCTGAATGTTGGCCAGCGCCTGAAGCGTCTGGCTTTCAATGTCCTCTCCGCTCAGCTTGCCGCTGGCGTCGAGCCCCAACTGTCCCGAGAGCAATACGAACTCGCCGGCCCGCACGCCCTTGGACAGCGGCAATGCCTTGCCATCAGCGAGTTTTAATTCACCACCGATAATCTGATGTGCCATCGCCCTCTCCTCTAAGCCAACCGACCGTTGGCGCGGATAATTCGCCATGTCCCCAACGTCAACAAGGGCAAGGTAAAGACCAGCAGGAAGCCCCATGCCAGCGTGCCATAGCCCTTGGCAATCAAGGCAACAATCCCCACCTGCGACAACCACAGACTCAGTGCTGTGGTCACCGCTGCAATCAGGGCATGTCCCATTTTTGGCAGCGGTCGACCGCTGCGTTCTACTCGCCAGACATCAATCCGCTCGTTCAAGCCCTGCAGCACGCCGACGCCGGTCTGCACGATGGTCATGAACAGCAAGCCCACGTAAACCCACAGAAAGAGCTGGGACCCGTAGCGGGTAATCATCCAGTAAGCGGGCACTGCTTCGCCGGTAATCTCAGGGTAGTTGGCCATGAAAGTCGTGTGCAACACCAGCGCCGGGAGAACGCCTGCGCAGGCCGCGATAAACGCCGCCCCGAACGCTTGCCCGCGTCGCTCGATGGCTCTTGTGGAGTAGAGCAGCACTGGCACCAGAGCGCTGTTATACAGCGTGAACTGCGCCGCGTGCGTCAACCAGGCCGGTTCGACCGCGCCACCCGCCAGCCCGTTAGCAATCGTATCGCCGGTAGCCCGCCACACCATCACGCCGTAGGCAATCAAGCCCGCACTCAAAGCCAGCGCCCCGACGGTCAAGGTCATTTCCACCAAGCGTCGACCGAAAAAATTACAGACCACAACCGCCAGCAGCATCGCCAACGTGCCTTCGAACGGCCGGGTCCCGAAGGTGTCGTGGAGAATCGAACCGGCGGCGGCACCGGTTACCGCTAACACAATCACCAGCAGCAGGATGAAGCAGAACTCATAACCCACCCACGCCGGCCCCAGCAGCGTGCGCAGAAAGCTCCGATAGTCGTAAACCCGAAACACCCGCGCGAACTCAAAGCTCACGCCAAGGACCGCAGTGAATCCGCAAGTCACCACCAGAATTGCGAGTAGACCGCCGAGCGGGCCATGACTGGACATGAACTCCACCACTTCGCGGCCGGTGCCGTAAGCCCCGCCGACGACCACCGACTGGAACACGCCGGCCGGCACCAGATAGACGCTTGCCCAGCGATGCCACTGACTCATGGGCGAGCGCCCCGTGCGGCGAGAAAGCGGGCCATCGCGGCCTGCGGCGCGCCTTCGCGATACGCCGCCTGCATGCCGGCAACCGCCGCCGCAAACGCATCATCAAATCCGGCCAGCGCGAATTCCCGGAAGCGTGCCTTGGTGTGGCGAAAAGCGACGGGCGCTTTGTCGGCAAGAAAGTGCGCGCGCGCAACTGCGGCACCGAGAAGTTCGGTGGCCGGCACCCGTTCGTTCAACAAGCCAAGGCGCTGACACTCCTCCGCATCCATCACACGCCCCGAATACGAGAGCTCCTGATTAAGCGACCAGGGCAGATGAAAGCGCATCCAGTACGCCCCCATGATGCTGGGCAGACCGGCGTTG
>CAMCQE010000163.1 GCA_945876945.1 Klebsiella pneumoniae | reverse complement strand
ATTTACTCCGCGCGATCAAACTTGGCCCATTCCCGCACATAGCGCAGCTGCGCCGGCGTTTGCGGCGATTGCGGATACCGGTCGCGCTTCGCCACCGTTTGCCAGTGTTGCGCGATCGTCGCCAGCGCCTGCTCGCCGGTGTGGCCCTGTCGCACCAGCCAGCAGCCGGCAATCAAGCCCGTGCGACCAATACCCCCCCAGCAGTGCAGATACACCGGCGAGCTCGCGGCATGCAGCGCATCCAGCCGGTCCAGAATCTGTCGCGTGCGCTCGTGCGAGGGCGGAATCGACATGTCGGGCAAACCCCAGTGCTCGTGCTGCACGGACTCGCCTGCGGGCACCGCGAGCGCGGGCAGCATGTGCGCATAGGGCGCAAGCCCATCCTTGTCCTCGGTGAGGTCGATGAAATGCCGCACCCCGCTATCGACAATGCCTTGCAGGCGCGCCCGGATGTCGGCCACTGATAGCAATATCGAGCCGGGGTATTCGCCGGCGAGCAGGCGCTCGGGCATTAGCCAGTAGCAGTTGTTATGGGGGCGGGTTAGCGACATGGCGTGAATTGCTTATTGCGGAGCGGACCCGGAGTGTAAACCGAGTCTCGCGCGCCGCCGCCTAGCCCGGATATTTTTCCCACAGGCGCTGCGTGCTCTCGGCGGTGGCTTTGTCGTCGCCGAGCTCCCACTGCGGCCAGTCATACACATCGCCAGCAATTTCAGTGATGACTTCGCGCAGCTCGAGTGGCGCCAGCCAGCGTGACGGGATCGCATCCACGCCCAGCCGGGCACCCAGCAGATTGCCGGTAAGCGCGGCCGTGGCGCTGGAGTTGCCGTCGTGATTGACCGCCAGCAACACGCCCTGCTCGAAGGTTTCGGCCACTAGCGCGCAGTACACCGCGACGCCCAAGGCTTCTTCGGCCACCCAGCCAGCGCCCAGGCGGGCGATGCACTCGGCGGGCGGGTTTGCGCTGTCTGCCAGCGACAGGGCCAGCGTGAGGGCTTTGGTCGTCGGGCGATGGTGCAGCCTGTCCGCCAGCACTGGCAGGGTGAGGTTGAGCGCATCGCGCAGCGAGACGCCGCCCAGCAGCTGCAAGACGAGCAGCGTCAGCACCCCGGCCGGCAGCACGCCATCGGGGTGTCCGTGGGTGAGGCGTGCAATGCTCACGCCCAGGTCAAACGTGTCTGCCGGATCTCGCGACAGAATCGCGCTGTGGGCGAGCAAGCCCACCGGCGCGCTCCGGGTGAGGGCGCCGCAGTCCTTGCTGTGGTTCTCCGCCGGGGTGTCGAGCTGACGCATGTCTCGCAGCACCTCCAGGCAGGTGGACGCGCTGCGACGGCGACTGTGCAGCGCGGGCTGCCGGAACAACCAGCCTGCGAGGTCGGCTTCCCGGGTGAGGGCCGAGTATTCGGTCTGGGTGTGATACCAGCGGAGCAAGGCCCGGCCAACGCCGGCAAGCACGTCGCCCTCACCCTGAACCACGCTGGCCACCATGGTGCGGATCAGGCCCTCGGCGGTGAAGAGCGTCATTTGGGTCTGGTCCGTGAGGCGGCCGAGACCGCCGTTGGCCGGTGCGTAATCGCGCAGGCCCGCCGGCCCGAAGCGCCGGTGGATCTCGGCCAGTGGGTCGTGCGTGACGGCGGCACCGAGAGCGTCGCCCACGGCGCCGCCGAGCAGACAACCGAGACTGCGGGCACGTTCTACCGCCGGGTCTGCGGCGGCGCTGGACTCAGTAACAGACGGGTCTGGCGTCTTGGCCAGCGCGGGTTGGTCGGGGAGTTTGCGGGTGCGGCTATGCCGCGGCAACAAGGATGAGGCGGAACGAGCCATGGCGGACCTCCTGCGGGCTTAACAGGAGATCCGTTTTACGCCGGGGCAGGCTCGTGAACTGAGCCTGCCCCGGCGCCCCTGACCTTAGGCGGCGATTTTTTGCTGGGCGCCCAGCTGGTGCAGACGCGGCACCACTTTTTCGCCAATGAGGCGCAGGCTGCTCTGCACCAGCTCAAACGGCATGCCGGCGTAAGACACCGCCATCGCCGGGCGAATATCGCCGGTAAGTTCAGCGCGGCGCGTCCATTTCTCGACGATTTGGTCCGGCGTGCCCCAGGCCTGGCTCTGCACGAAGCCTTCACAGGCCGCGTCCATGCCGATTTCATTGATCGCGCTGGCGGCGGCCTGATAGGCCTGATAGCCCTTGGTTTCGCCCCAGTGGGAGCCGTCGAAATCGTAGTGGCGAATCACGCTGGCGTAGTACTTGGTGAGGTACTGGCGGGCGACCTTTTCGGCCACGGCGGCGTCTTCGTGGCAGAAAGTGAAGTCGGAGAACACCGGCGCGCCGGTGGCTTTGCCCGGGTGCAGTTCCTTGAAGCGCGCGCGCCAGGCTTCAACCGCCGCGTGGTGCTGTTCCCAGGGCAACTGCACGAACGACATCATCGTGCCGCCGATGGTGGCCGCCGCCATCGCGGAATCCGGCGTCATGGCAACGGACAGGAAGCCGCGATCGCGATAGCCGTGTTCGGGCTTCGGCGTGATGGTGGTGCGGGATTGCTTGAAGTAAGGCGTTTCGTATTCGGCGATGCCGGTGTCGAGGATGTCGAGCACGATTTCGGCGGATTGGTCGAAGCGTTCACGCGAGGTGCCCATGTCGACGCCGAAGGCGCGGTATTCCTCGCGGGCGAGGCCGCGGCCAAAGCCCAGCATGAAGCGGTCGCCGAGGATAATTTGCAGCATGGAAATTTTTTCGGCCACGCGGGTGGGGTTTTCGTGCCAGGGCAGGATGATGGCGCCCGTGCCGAGCTTGATGCGATTGGTCTTGCCGGCGAGATAGGACAGCCACTGCAGGTTGTCCGGCATCATCGAGTAGCCGGGATCGAAGTGATGTTCCGGCAGCAGCACGAAGTCCATGCCGACTTCTTCCGCCAGCAGCGCAATTTCCGTTTCTTTGCGCATCATGTCGGCGTCCGACATGCCGTCGTGGGTGTTCTGGAAAATAAACTGGAGACCGACTTCCATCGTGATGACCTCGTCACCCACAGCGTTGATTACCCGGGGCGGTTGTTAGTTTTATTTGGAGGGGGCTCGGTTTGGAGCCACCGCTGACTGCAATGTACCCGCCCGGCGGGACGAACGGAATATGGCAGATCAGGCACGGGCCGTTTGGTCAGGCGGACGGCTAGTGCCAGTCGCGGGCCGCCATCGTCCCCGCCCAGAACGCCAGATCGTGGTTAGGCCACGCTTGCGCGCCGGTTTCCCGGGCCACTGCCTTCAGTTTGCGAATGCTGGCCAGCGCCAGATCTTCGCGCGCTTCCCAGCACAGGCCGGGGGCGACGTCGTATTCCAGATTTTCGTGCAGATCGGCGGCGTCTCCGCAGAGCAGAATCGGCGGGCCGGACGCCAACTCCACCAGCAGCGACATATGCCCTGCCGTATGGCCCGGCGTGCTGACCGCGCGAATCCCCGGCGCGACGGTGTATTCCCCGCGCTGGACGGTGAATTTGGCCTGCGCAAAGTCGTCCAGAAAATAGGCTTCGTCGCTGCCGGCGAGCGCGGCCTTGAGTTCGTCCGCCTGCACGTGCAACTCGCAGCCCGGCACTTCGCCGAAGCCGCCGGCGTGGTCAAAGTGCAGATGCCCGATAAACACCAGATCGATGTCCTGCGGCTGCAGCCCCAGACCTTGCAGATGTGAGCCAAGGCGCTGCTCTTCGGTCATGGCGGGCGCGCCGTAGCAGAAGGCTTCCGGCGAGAAGTAGCGGGCTTGCAGCGCGGGCGTGTTGAGTTTGGCGTAGTCGCAGCCTAGGTCGTAGAGAATCCGCCCGTTTGGCGTTTCGATGAGATAGGCAAGGATGGGCGCTTCGATAATCACGCCCGCGCCGCGTCCGCGCGTAGACAGGGTTTTGTCGTAACGGTGCCGGCCGGTGAGCAGGGCGCGCAGGCGATTCGGCATGTCAGCGCGCTGCGAGCAGGGCGCAGACCTCTTGCACGCTGGCGATCTGGCCAAAGAGCCCGCCTTCCACCCCAATCATTGCCAGCGCGGCCGCGTGCAATTCGGGAAAGGCGGAGGCGCAGGCGTCGCGCACAGTAATGCAGCGGAAACCGCGATCGACCGCCGTGCGCAAAGTCGAAGACACGCACACCTCGGTGGTGATGCCGCACAGGATGAGGGTGCGAATGCCGCGCACCTGGAGCATGGCCCCCAGCGCGGTGCCTTCAAAGGCCGAGAATCCCGGTTTATCGATCGCCACCTCGTGCGGCAGCGGCGCGAGTTCATCAATGATGGCGCTGCCCGCCTCGCCACGAATCAGCAGGCGACCCAAGGGGCCGGCGGTCCCGACCCGCGCGCCGCTGCGCGTGGTGGCGTCGAGAAATTCTGGCGGCACGTCGGACAGGTCGGGCGCATTCGCTTCCCGCGTGTGGACGATAAAAATGCCGGCTTCCCGCGCGGCCGCCAGCAACTTTGCAACGCCCGGAATCGCGGCTTGCAGCAGGCTGATGTCGAGACCCGCCAGCGCCGCATAGCCCTGCGGGTCGAGAAAATCCCGCTGCATGTCGATGGCGAGCAGCGCGGTCGTGGTGGCGTCGAAAGTCATGGTTTACACCGCGGTTAAAAAACTGACGCCCACCGCGCCCAGAAAGCCCTTGGCGCGATCCGGGCCGTCGCCCACTTCGCCATAGTCGCTGGCGGTAATGCGCTTGAGTCGATCGCGGTGATAACCCCGCAACAGGTCGATGAACGGCAACACCTGACGGTAATCGGTGGGGAACAACTGGGCGTGCAAAGACGGCAGCGCATGCCAGGGCACCAGCGGGCGTTCGTGATGCGCGTTGTGATAAGTGAAGTTGAGCAGCAGCAGATTCACCCACGGGCGATCGACCGCCAGCAGGTTGGAGTAGGTGTTGGTTTGCTCGTATTCCCGGTCGCGCACTTTGTCGTTGGGGATATCGCCGCCTTCCAGCACCGCAAAGCCGTCGTAGGTGTGCTGGTAGGCGTCGCCAAAGCGCAGCAGGTGAAGCATCAATAAATAGGCGAGGCCATGGAGTAGCACGGCGGCCGGGCTGATGGCCGCCAGCGCGCCAAAGTAGGCGAGCCGCGCGCCCAGAATCAGCAATAGCCGCGGCCGCTCGGCGCGGCGCTCGGGGCGCAGAAACGGTAGCAGCATCACATAGCCGTGCATGATGAATTCCACCGCCGGAATCCACGCCCATTCGAGCGCGAGCACGGCGCGATGGACCCAGCGCGGTGCGCCTTCAAGCACAGCCTGATAGTCGAGGGTGAGGACGTCCGCCCGGTCGACGTGGTGGCGCATGTGTTTGTGGCGGAGCGCGGCGAAGGGCGCGTAGCAGGCGCCGGTAATCCAGCTCATCAGCACGCCACCGCGATGGTGCCACGCCACGGCGCGAAAGATCGCGCCGTGGGCAAACTCATGCACGAAGTAGGCGGCGTAGACCAGCGTGTGGGCCGTCAGCAGCACGCCGACCGCATTGCTGGTCCACGCCGGTTGCAGCAGGAGCCACACGCCTAGCGGATAGCCCAGCAACGTGTAACCGAGCGCCAGCACATTGGGCAGCGCACTGCCCTGGGCACGAAACACCGCCACAGGAATCTCCTTACTTGCCGAGCAGGCTCTGCGCGAGCGACGGATCGATGGTGTCTGCGGTGGGCGGGATGGTTTCGATTTCGCCCTTGGCCTTCAGAATGTCGGCGATCACTTTCCCGCTGACAAACAGCGAGGTGGTCTTCTCGCTCTTGCCGAACACATCGGAAAACTCCTCCAGCGTCGGGTTGTAGACCCCGCTCATCTGGCCGGCGACTTCTTCCGGCGGGATGCCCAGCGCCTTGCCGATCATCTTGGCAGACTCGGCGGGGTGCGCCTTCATATAGGCGAGGCCATCCACATAGCCCTGGATAATGGCCTTCACGACCTTCGGATGCTTCGCGATGTAGTCCGCGTTAAAACACACCACGTCGGTAATCAGGCCGGGCGCGTCTTTGGAGGAATACAGCACGTGGAACTTGTTACCGCCTTCCATCTTCACAATTTCGGAGACGCTGGGTTCGTAGGTCACGCCCACTTTCACGCCACCCGACGCCATCGCAGCCGTCACCGACTCCGGCGGCATGCTGGTGGGTTCGATATCCGCCACGCTGAGCTTGGCGGTTTGCAGGGCGTAGGAAATGAGGAAGTCCGACGGCGACAGCGGATTGTAGGCAACCTTCAGGCCTTTCAGCTGCGACACGCTGGTGATGTCCTTGGTGGCCACCACGGCGTCGCCGCCGTTCGAGTAGTCGATGGGCATGACCACTTTCATGTTGGAGCCGCGCGCCACTGCGCTCACGGCCTGATCGTAAGTAATCATCCCGCCATCAATGGCGCCGCTGACAATCGATGAGGTGATGAGCGCCGGGTCATTAAACACCTGCAGCTCGAC
>CAMCQE010000162.1 GCA_945876945.1 Klebsiella pneumoniae | reverse complement strand
CGGGACGCACCCCAAGCGCGTCCGGGCGTGCTCCTGAGACTGCATCCATGCCCCTGTACCGCAGTGTGCGATTAACGCTTGATGGGATGCAGAGGCCGTGGACAGTGGTGGCATTGTCAGCGACCCGGAAGGTCGCTCGGGCATGCGCTTCCGGCGAAGTACGGTCCTGCAGACTCGTACTCCGCAACGGAGCGATATGGAAGGACTCGTGCGCGACGAGTTCCACCAACACAGCGCGGATGAACCCCGGTTGAACATCCCCCACTCGGGGCATTCAAGCACATCACTCCCGGACGTGGCAACGCGGCGCCCAAGCCCCCGCCGTGTTAGTGGCGGCCCAAGCTACCCGGTAAACGCCTGCAGGCCGGTCTGCGCACGGCCCAGAATCAGGGCGTGCACGTCGTGCGTGCCTTCATAGGTATTCACGGCTTCAAGGTTCATCACGTGGCGGATCACGTGATACTCATCCGAAATGCCGTTACCGCCGTGCATGTCACGCGCGACGCGGGCGATGTCCAGCGCCTTGCCGCAGTTATTCCGCTTCATGAGCGAGATAGCTTCCGGCGCGCCAAGTCCGGCATCGATCATGCGGCCTACCTGCAAGGAACCCAGCAAGCCGAGGGCGATCTCGGTTTGCATGTCGGCCAGCTTTTTCTGAATCAGCTGATTGGCCGCCAGCGGGCGGCCAAACTGGATGCGGTCCATCGTGTACTGCCGCGCGGCCAACCAACAGAATTCGGCGGCGCCCATCGCGCCCCAGGAAATGCCATAACGCGCCCGGTTCAGACAGCTGAAAGGACCACGCAGGCCTTTCACATTGGGCAGCAGTTGGGATTCCGGCACAAACACCTTGTCCATCACGATTTCGCCGGTGGTCGACGCGCGCAGCGAGAACTTGCCTTCAATCTTCGGCGCCGACAGGCCGCCCATGCCTTTTTCAAGGATGAAGCCGCGAATCACGCCGTCATCGGTCTTGGCCCACACCACGAACACCGTGGCCAGCGGGGAGTTGGTAATCCACATCTTGGCGCCGCTGAGCTCGTAGCCGCCGGGCACGCTGCGGGCGCGGGTTTTCATGCCGCCCGGGTCGGAACCATGGTCGGGTTCGGTCAAGCCGAAGCAGCCGATCCACTCGCCGGTGGCGAGCTTCGGCAGGTATTTCACCCGTTGTTCTTCGCTGCCGAAGGCGTAGATCGGATGCATCACGAGACTGGACTGAACGCTCATGGCCGAGCGGAAGCCGGAGTCGACGTGCTCCACCTCGCGCGCGATCAGGCCGTAGGCCACGTAGCTGAGGCCGGCGCCGCCGTATTGTTCAGGAATCGTGCAGCCCAGAAAGCCCATCTCGCCGAATTCGCGCATCAGGCCGGGGTCGAAGGTCTCGTGTCGATTCATATCTCGCACGACCGGCTGCAGACGCTCCTGACAGAACGTGCGCGCGGCCTGACTGATCAGTCGCTCGTCTTCGCTCAGTTGCTCACTCAGGAGTAAGGGGTCCTGCCACTGGAATTGGCCTTCGGCGGTGGCTTTGGGTTTCGTGGCTTCCTGCGCAAGAGGCTTGTTCATAGGGAATCTCCAAAAAAGGCTGCACTGATCCCGGCGGGTCTGAACGCCGTAGCCCAGTGATGCGAGTCGCAGGACGGCAAAAGGCCTCGTCTGACTCGCGGTGAGTGCTCGTGGTTAAGCCCAAATAGTGCGCCGCATCAGCTGGTTCGATCAAGGCGCTATTTGCTACCATGACCGCTCTTTTGCCAACCGTATGCAGGGCTCGTCAACCTGACCCATCTTGCGACAATTCGCCGATGCGCGTCGGGTCTGTACCGAGCCAATGGAGGATGAAATGAAGATCCTGGTCGCCGTGAAGCGCGCCATCGACTACAACGTCAAAGCCCGGCCAAAAGCTGATGGCTCCGGAGTCGAACTGGCCAATGTCAAAATGTCCATGAACCCCTTTGACGAAATCGCCGTTGAAGAAGCTATCCGCTTACAGGAAGCGGGCAAGGCCGGCGAAATCGTGGCGGTCTCGATTGGGCCCGCGGCCTGTCAGGAAACGCTCCGCACCGCGATGGCCATGGGCGCCGACCGTGGCGTGCTGGTCCAGACCGACGACGAAGTCCAGCCGCTGGCCGTCGCCAAGCTGCTCAAGGCCATTGTCGATCGCGAGCAACCGGGTCTGGTGATCTGCGGCAAGCAGGCGATTGATGACGATTCCAACCAGACGGGCCAGATGCTGGCCGGTTTGCTGGGCTGGGCGCAGGGCACCTTCGCCTGCAACGTGACGCCTGAAGGTGACACCCTCGCGGTGAAGCGCGAAGTCGACGGTGGCCTGCAGGCCATCACGCTCAAGCTACCGGCGGTAGTCACCGCCGACCTCCGGTTGAACGAACCCCGTTACGTCAAACTCCCGAACATCATGAAAGCCAAGAAAAAGCCGCTCGATACCTTCGCGCCGGCCGATCTGGGCGTGGATATCACACCCCGACTCAAGACCGTGAAAGTCGCCGAACCGGCGGCGCGTGCGGGTGGGGTCAAAGTGGCCGACGTGCAGGAGCTCGTGGCTAAGTTGCGTAACGAAGCGAAGGTGATCTGAACATGACCGCTCTAGTCATTGCCGAACACAATAATCAGTCTCTGAATGCCGCCACGCTGAACGCGGTGGCTGCCGCCAGCCAACTTTCCGGCGGTTTCGATCTCCTCATCGCTGGCCACAACTGTGCTGCGGTGGCCGATGCTGCCGCGCAGGTCGCGGGCGTGGGCAAAGTGCTGGTCGCCGATGCGCCGCACTACGCGCACGCGCTGGCCGAGAATCTCGCGCCGCTCGTGGTGAGCCTCGCCGGCCACTACACGCACCTCCTGACGGCCTCGACCACCAACGGCAAGAACGTGATGCCGCGAGTGGCCGCCATGCTGGATGTGGCGCAACTGTCCGACATCATCGGCGTCGTGAGTGACGACACCTTCGTGCGCCCCATCTACGCCGGCAACGTGCTGTCGACGGTGCAATCCACGGATGGCATCAAGGTCATCACGGTGCGCACCACGGGCTTCGATGCCGTCGCTGCTACCGGCGGCGCGGGTACCATCGAGGCGGTCGCCGCGCAGGCCGATGCCGGCTTGTCGACTTTCGTGGGGGAAGAACTCACCAAATCCTCCCGTCCGGAACTCGCGGCAGCGGACATCATCGTGTCCGGCGGTCGGGGCGTGGGCAGCGCCGAGAACTTCGCCATCATCGAAAAGCTTGCCGACCTCCTCGGGGCTGCGGTTGGCGCGTCGCGGGCGGCGGTCGATGCCGGTTACGTGCCGAACGACTATCAGGTCGGACAGACCGGCAAGTGCGTGGCGCCTACGCTGTATGTCGCGGTGGGCATTTCTGGCGCGATCCAGCATCTCGCCGGGATGAAGGACAGCAAGGTCATCGTGGCGATTAACAAGGATGAAGAAGCGCCCATCTTTCAGGTGGCGGACTACGGTCTGGTCGGCGACCTGTTCAAGGAAGTGCCGGCGCTCTGCGAAGCGCTCGCGAAGTAAGTCAACGCCAGCCGGCGGGAGAGCGGAGCAATGGAACGAGAGTCAATGGAGTTCGATGTCGTGATCGTTGGCGGTGGCCCGTCGGGCCTCGCGTGTGCGATTCGACTGCGTCAACTGGCGGCCGAGCGTGGGGAAGACCTCAGCGTCTGCCTCATCGAGAAAGGCTCGGAAATTGGGGCGCACATTTTGTCTGGCGCGGTGATGGAACCGCGCGCACTCAACGAACTCCTGCCGGATTGGGCGGCGCAGGGCGCGCCGCTCAACACGCCGGTCACTGACGACCGCTTCATGTTCCTTACGCAATCCCGCGCGGTGCGGCTGCCGACGCCGCCGCAAATGGAAAACCACGGCAACTTCATCGTCAGCTTGGGCAACGTGTGTCGTTGGCTGGGGACGCAGGCCGAAGGTTTGGGCGTGGATATTTACCCCGGCTTCGCCGCCGCCGAAGTGCTGTTCCACGACGACGGCTCGGTGAAAGGCGTCGCGACGGGTGACATGGGGCGCTCAAAGGACGGCTCCGAAGGGCCGAACTTTGCGCCCGGTATGGAACTCCATGCGCGCCAGACCATCTTTGCGGAAGGCTGCCGCGGCTCGCTCACCAAATCGCTTTTTGATCGCTTCAAGCTGCGCGACGGCGTAGATCCGCAGGTTTATGGCATTGGCATCAAGGAACTGTGGGAGGTTCAGCCCGACCGCCATCATCAAGGTCAGGTGACCCACACCATCGGCTGGCCGATGGATACCCAAACCTACGGCGGGTCCTGGGAATACCATCTGGAAGACAATCTGGTCTCGATTGGTTTTGTTGTGGGCCTCAACTACAGCAATCCGTGGATCAGCCCCTTCGACGAAATGCAACGATTCAAGACCCATCCGGCGGTGCGCGAGACGTTCGCCGGTGCCCGGCGAGTGTCCTACGGGGCCCGCGCGATCAGCGCCGGCGGCTTCCAGTCCATCCCCAAGCTCACCTTCCCCGGTGGCCTGCTGGTGGGCGACACAGCCGGTTTTCTGAATCTGCCCAAAATCAAAGGCAGCCATACGGCGATGAAGTCCGGCATGACCGCCGCCGAAGCGGTGTTCGACCTGCTGACCACCGGCGACAAGGTCGGCAAGGAAGCGGTGGAATATCCGACCCGTCTGCAGACCACCTGGCTGTGGGATGAGCTTTACCGGGTGCGCAACATCAAGCCGTCGTTCCACTGGGGACTATGGCCGGCGGTCGCTTATTCGGCGCTTGATACCTATCTGTTCCGTGGCAAGGCGCCCTGGACCTTCCACCATCATCCGGACCACGAGTCGCTGAAGCCGGCCGCTGAATGCCAGCCCATCGACTATCCGAAGCCCGACGGTGTGCTGACCTTCGACAGACTCTCGTCGGTGTTCCTCTCGAACACCAATCATGAAGAAGACCAGCCCTGTCACCTCACGCTCCGAGACGCCACCGTGCCGACCAAGCTCAATCTGCCGGTGTATGCCGGGCCAGAGCAGCGCTTCTGTCCGGCCGGCGTTTATGAGTACGTGGGCGCGGTGGGATCGCAGGAGTTGCGCATCAACGCGCAGAACTGCGTGCACTGTAAGACCTGCGATATCAAAGACCCTTCGCAGAACATCAACTGGGTCACCCCGGAAGGTGGTGGCGGTCCCAACTACCCGAATATGTGAGGGAAGCACTCATGCCCAAAGTCACCTTCGTGCAGTTTTCCGGGAGCAGCCGGACCATAGACGTCCCCACCGGCTGGACCTTGATGGAAGCGGCCGTGCAAAACGGCGTTGATGGCATTACCGCGGAATGCGGCGGCGGTTGCGCGTGCGCAACCTGCCACGTGCTGGTGCCGGCCGAATGGGCCGACAAAGTGCCCCCGATCCGCCCGTCCGAAAATGACCTGCTGGAATGCACCGCTGTGCCGCGCACGCCGCAATCCCGTTTGAGCTGCCAGATTCAGGTCAGCGACGCGCTAGACGGCCTGACCGTCAATCTGCCGGAACGCCAAAGCTAAGTTCCACAGGCGCGACGGACCAACGATATGAGCATAGTTATCGTCGGCGCCGGCCAGGCGGGACTGCAGATTGCGGAGAGTCTGCGGCGCGGCGGCTACGAAGGCCGGGTGCTGTTGCTGGGGGATGAATCTTTCGCGCCCTACCAGCGCCCGCCGCTGTCGAAGAAATATCTCGCTGAAGACATCGCCGATGAACGCCTGCAGTTCCGGCCGGTCGAGCAGCTCACCAGACAAAACATCGAATTCCGAACGCTAACGACGGTGACCGCCATCGACCGCGAGGCCTGCGAAGTGGTGCTCGCGAGCGGTGAGCGCGTGCCCTACGAGGGGCTCGCCCTCACCACCGGCACCCGCGTGCGGCCCTTACCGGTGCCGGGCGCCGAGCATCCAGCGGTGTGCTATTTACGCGGTCTGGACGACGCCAAGCGCCTGCGCTCGCAGCTCGCCACCGCCGCGCGCGTGCTGGTCATCGGCGGCGGCTTTATTGGTCTCGAAGTGGCGGCCACCGCGCGCCATGCCGGCAAAACCGTGACCGTGGTCGAAACACTGGATCGCCTGATGGCCCGCGCGGTGGCGCCCGTGGTCTCTGAATATTTCGCCGAGCTTCATCGCGGGCACGGGGTGGCGCTGCGTTTCAAGGTGGCGCTGACCGCCATTGCGGGCAATCCCGACGGTTCGCTCACCGCGACGCTCTCAGACGGCAGCTCGGTAGACGCCGACCTGCTCCTTGCCGGCATCGGCGTATTGCCGAATCAGGAACTGGCGGCGGCCGCTGGCCTTGAATGCGCCAACGGCATCGTGGTGGATGAATTTGCCCGCACCAGCGACCCGCGCATCGTGGCCGCCGGCGATTGCAGCTTGCTCATCAATCGGCGCTTCGCCGCGCCGCTGCGGCTGGAGTCGGTTCAAAACGCGGTCGACCA
>CAMCQE010000161.1 GCA_945876945.1 Klebsiella pneumoniae | reverse complement strand
TCAGGCGCGGAGTCGCGCATGCAGGAGATAGTTCACGCTGACGTCGCGGGTGCGCTCGGCGCGGCGTGACAGCGGCAAATAGCGCATGCCGGACAGATGCTGCACCTCGAAGCCCTCGGCGCGTAGCCATTGCGCGAGCTCGCTGGGGCGGATAAAGCGGCGGTAATCGTGCGTGCCTTTGGGCAGCAGGCCCAGCAGGTGCTCGGCGCCCAGCACCGCGGTGCCCCAGGCTTTGGGTGTGCGGTTGAGCGTACTGAGAAACAAATCACCCTCAGGGGCCAGCAGCGCCCGGCAGGCCGCCAGCAGACTGCCCGGGTCGGGCACGTGTTCCAGCAACTCCATGCAGGTGATGATCTGATACGCGCCCGGGGCTACTTGCGCAAAGGCCTCGGCGGTGACCGGGGTGTATTGAATGCTGAGACCTTCCCCGGCGGCGTGTTGCCGCGCGGCTTCGATCAGCGCGGCGCTGGCATCAATCCCGTGCGCATAGGCGCCGGCGCGCGCCAGACTTTCTGTCAGCACCCCGCCGCCGCAACCAATGTCCAGCACGGATTTGCCCGGCAGCGCGGCGTGTTCGGTGATGAACTCAAGCCGGCACGGGTTGATCTCGTGGAGGGTGCGCCCGGGCCCTTGCAGATCCCACCAGTCGGCGGCAAGCGCCGAGAAGTGGCTGATTTCGTCCGGATCGACATTGCGGCCGGTCGCTGCTGCGGTGGTCACTCGTCGTCTTCGGCGAGCATCCGCCGTGGCAGTTGCATGGTGCTGTCGAGGTCCATCATCGCAGTGGCGTCTGGTTCGAAAGGTTCGGGGATGGCCGGCGGGGCGGACGGCTTGCCGGCTACCGCTTCGTCGATCAGCCGCCGGCGTTCGAGGATGTAGGTGCGACGATCGATTGTTTCGTTGACGTACGCCGCGCAGAGCTCGCGCAGGTAACCGTTGGTGACAAGAACGGAGGCCAGAGTACTCACGGTAAAACCTCTACCAGACACACCGTGACATTGTCGGTTGCCCCGGCCGCCAGCGCCATATCGATCAGACGCCGCGCGGTAGTGGGCAAATCGGACCCGACCATGGCGGTGGCGATGTCTCGTTCATGCACATGTTTGTCCAGCCCATCTGAACACAGCAGGAAGCGGTCGCCCTCGTTGAGTTCCACGATATTGCAATCAAGGAATAGCTGTTCCGCCGCACCCACGGCGCGGGTAATGAGGTTGCCGTCCGGATGGTTGTGGGCTTCCTCGCGGGTGATGATGCCGTGCTTCACGTACTCCTCCACCTTGGAGTGGTCGGTCGTGAGTCGCTCCAGTTCACCCATGCTCATGCGATACAGGCGGCTGTCCCCCGCCCATAGAAAGGCGGCGTGCGAGTCGCAGGCCAGCAGGCTGACCACGGTGCTCCCGATCACCTGACGACGTTCGCGCGACAGCGCTTGCAGGCGCTCATTGACTGCCAGCAATTGATGCTCGGCAAATTCCACCAGCAAACTGAGGTTTGCCGCCGGTTTCAGGCGGGCCAGAGCCGAGACAATCATCTCGCTGGCCAAATCGCCCGCCGAATGTCCCCCCATGCCATCGGCTACCGCCCAAATCCCGGCGTCGGGGCTATCCAGCAGGGAGTCTTCGTTGATTTGGCGAACGAGGCCCACATCGGTGATGGCGACGGAATGCCAACGCATCGCGGCCTTAACCTTCAACTGTGCCGCAGGTCGCGGCAGGCAGGAGCGGTACCGCTATGCTTAAAGGATGGTGAGTGGTGGGCAGAAGGATGTTCATTCGGGAGTTTGCTCTCTCACTTCAAATTGAACCGCGGCATTGCCGACTTCTGCCAGCGTGCGGCCTAGACTTATCGCCCCTGCGCCTGTCAGCAGGAGTTCTTCGCGACGAACAAACCGTTCCTCACCGTTCTGGCGAACGTAAGTGCCGTTCGTGCTTTGGTCAATCAGAAAAAAATTGCCGCGCCGGTATTCCAGGCGGGCGTGCAGGCGGGACGCCATGACCTCGTCAACCCGAATGTCCGCGCCCTTGCTCCTGCCGATCACGAGGTGGCGGATACTGCGGTCCAGGGTGGCGGCGCGCTGGCCGATTTGCAGCAGTAGCTGTTTGCCCGCAGCGGGGCGCACCACCAGATCGGCCGACATCAGGGTCGTTCCTTCCTGTTGCCAGAGGACCTCGTAGACGTCGAAGCCGTCTTTCTTGCCGCGCACTTCGGTGTGGTCAATGTGCCGCGTATTGCCCTGAAGCATGGCCGGCAAGGTCGCGACTAACTGGCCGGTGGTGATGATTTGACCGGTTTTGGCCTGCGCCACCATCCGCGCTGCGATGTTGACCGCATCGCCGTAGACGTCGCTGTCTTCAATAATCACCGGGCCGAGGTGCATGCCGATTCGGACCGCCATCGCAATTAACACCGGTTCGGTGGCTTCTGAGCTTTCGGCGAGCGATTCCTGCATGCCACACGCTGCGAGCGTGGCGCGTTCACCGTCATCAAACACACAGAGCAGGTCGTCGCCGTTCGTTTTCACGACCCGCCCGCCGTGCTGCTCGACCACCCCGCTCAGCGTTTCTATACAGCAGCCAATTCGATGGCGCGCTGCCGAATCGCCGAGTAATTCGTAGAGAGAAGTGCTGCCGCTGATGTCAGCGAACATGATGGCCATAGGGTTTGTCGGGTCTGGCGTGGACATCGCGACAGCTGATTCGAATCCTGTAGTGAGAGGGTCCGGGGCGATGGGGGGCTACCCCTGCAACGGTCAAAATGGCCGCCGCTGCCCGGAGTATAACCAAGATGGTTACAAATTCGCGGGGTCTCAAACCGCTTGACGAGTAGGATTTGAATCCATCAAGCAATGGCCGATGGCTGATCGGGCACAAGAACTGAGACTTGGCGCACAGAAAAGAGCAATGCACGGTGACAAATCTTCCGGCAACATCACGCAATGACCCCCGCTGTGGATACCCGCAAACCTAGCTCCGCCCGCACGCCCGATCGCGGCCCGGCGCGGCGTGCGTCGGGCGCTGCCGGCCGTAGTGCCCGGGGCACCCGGAATGACGGCATCGACGCGGGCGCGGTCGAATTTGATTCAGCCGAGAGTTTTGCCGAATGGTCGATGGACGGAATGCCGCCGCTGGCGCGTCGCGCTCAACCCGCCGAACTGCTCTTCGCCATGATTGAGCGGATGGGCGGAACCGCCTCATCCCACTGGAAAGGGATGTACGTCAATCTGTCGATTTAGGCGCCGCGCCCGCGCCCAGCGCCTGGCTGGTGGCTTCGGGCACGGTGCCGTATTTCTGGATGAGGTCGGTCGACAATAAACTGGCCGACCGCATCTCGGGCGGCGCCAGCTTGGCGGCCGCCGCCTGCATCGCCGCGTCGGCTTTCACATTGCCAATATGCGCCGACACGCTGTACCAGGCGTAGGCGTACTCCATGTCTTGCGGCACGCCCTCACCCCGTTCATAGAGCCCGCCGAGGCGAAACTGGGCGTCCTGCACGCCTTTCTCCGCCGCCTTCCGGTACCACTTCGCGCCCTCCGCGGCGTTTTTCTCAACGCCCCGTCCCTCGCTATACATGCGGCCCAAAAAGTACTGCGAGTAAGCATGGTTGGAGGTTTCCGCCAGCGGGACCAGGGTTTTGAGCGCTTTGTCGTAGTCGCCGGTCATCAGGGCGAGCACGCCGTCGTTGAAATCTGCACGGGCCAGCCCTGCGACGAATACGAGCATCAGACCCAGAAGGGCGCGCGATAGGCGAGAGACAGTACGACTCATGATAGGAATTCCTGCTGGGATTAAGGTCCGCCCGGGGTGGCGGCAATGGTAATGGAGTTGGGGAAGCCCGCAAGCCGTCGGCGCTGTTAGAATCCGGCTTCTTCTATCAAGCCCGGTGTTACGCATGACCGCCAGAACCCTCTACGACAAACTCTGGGATGCCCACCTCGTCGAACAGTTCGACGATGGCTCCGCCCTCATCTACATCGACCGCCACATTGCCCACGAAGTCACCACGCCGCAGGCCTTTGAAGGCCTGAAGCTGGCGGGGCGTGGCCTCTGGCGACGCGCGGCGACGGTCGCGGTATCAGACCACAACGTCCCCACCCGCGACGTACACAACATCACCGACCCGGTGGCCAAGATCCAGTTGGAAACGCTGGCCAAGAACTGCCGCGAGCACAAGATCACGCATTTCGATATTGGTGACATCCGTCAGGGCATCGTCCACGTGACGGGCCCCGAGCAGGGCTGGAGCCTGCCGGGCATGACCATCGTGTGCGGCGACTCCCATACCGCCACCAACGGTGCCCTCGGCGCGCTGGCTTTCGGTATCGGCACCTCGGAGGTAGAGCACGTGATGGCGACGCAGTGTCTGGTGCTGCGCAAAGCCAAAAACATGCTGATTGAAGTCAGCGGCAGCCTGCGCCCGGGCGTGTCGGGCAAGGACCTCATCCTCGCCATCATCGGCCGCATCGGCACCGCCGGCGCGACCGGCCACACCATGGAATATGCCGGTGAGGCCATACGCCAGCTGTCGATGGAAGAGCGCATGACGGTCTGCAATATGTCGATTGAAGCCGGCGGTCGCGCGGGCCTTATTGCGGTGGACGACAAAACCATTGCCTATGTCGACGGCCGGCCGGGCGCGCCGAAAGGCGCCGAATGGACGCAGGCGGTCGCCGCCTGGCGCGAACTGCATTCCGACCCGGGCGCGCACTTCGACACCGTCGTCCACATTGATGCCAGCAGCATCGAGCCGCATGTCACCTGGGGCACCTCGCCCGAAATGGTGTTGCCGATTTCTGGCCGCGTGCCCGACCCGGCCGCCGAGGCTGATGAAGTCAAACGCACGGGGATTGCCGGCGCCTTGAAGTACATGGGCCTCACGCCCGGCACGGCTTTGGCGGAGATCGCCATCGACAAGGTGTTCATTGGTTCCTGCACCAACTCCCGCATCGAAGACCTCCGCGCCGCCGCTGCCGTGGTGGCGGGCAAGCAGCTCGCGGCCAACGTCACGCTGGCCATGGTGGTGCCCGGTTCCGGGCTGGTGAAGCAACAGGCCGAGGCTGAGGGCCTGGACAAAATTTTCCTCGCCGCCGGTTTTGAATGGCGCGAGCCGGGTTGCTCGATGTGTCTGGGCATGAACCCGGACCAACTTTTGCCGGGCGAACGCTGCGCCTCTACCTCCAACCGCAATTTTGAAGGGCGGCAAGGGCAGGGCGGGCGCACGCATCTGGTATCACCGGCGATGGCCGCCGCGGCCGGCATTGCCGGTCATTTCGTAGACGTTCGCGAGGTTTGATGCGATGGAAGCTTTTACCCGACTCACCGGCCCGGTCGCCCCGATTGACCGTCCCAACGTCGATACCGACGCCATCATCCCCAAGCAGTTCCTGAAGTCGATCAAGCGCTCGGGCTTTGGCCCCAACCTGTTCGACGAATGGCGCTATCTGGACAAGGGCGAGCCCGACAAGGCCAACGAAGGACGTCCGCTCAACCCGGACTTCATCCTCAACCAGGCGCGCTACAAGGGCGCGCAGATTTTGCTGGCGCGGGACAACTTCGGCTGCGGTTCGTCGCGCGAACACGCGCCCTGGGCGATTTACGACTACGGCTTCCGCGCGGTCATCGCGCCGAGCTTCGCCGACATTTTCTACGGCAACTCGGCCAAGAACGGACTGCTGCTGGTGACCTTGCCGGCGGACGTCGTTGACCGCCTGTTTGCCGAAACCCGCGCGACCGAAGGCTATGCGCTGACCATCGACCTGCAGGCGCAGACGGTGGTGACCCCCAGTGGTGAAGTGTTCAGCTTCGACTACGCGGCGGGCCTCAAGCACCGCATGCTCAACGGTCTGGACGACATCGGCATGACGCTGCAAAAGGCGGACGCCATTCGCGCCTACGAGGCAAAACGTAAAGCCGAAGCCCCCTGGCTGTTCGCGGAGACCTAAGCTCATGCTGTATCAACTCGACGGCCATCACGTGCAGTGCGAAGGCGATTACTGGGTGGCCGACAGCGCGTCTGTGATGGGCCGCGTTTTGCTCAAGCACAACGCCAGCGTCTGGTTCGGCGCGGTGCTGCGCGGGGACAACGACCTCATCACCATTGGCGATCATTCCAACGTGCAGGACCTCTCGGTGCTGCACACCGATGAAGGCTGTCCGCTGACCATCGGCAGCTATTGCACCATCGGCCACAAGGTCATGCTCCACGGCTGCACGATAGGCAACGGCACGCTCATCGGTATCAATTCGGTGATTCTCAACAATGCGGTGATTGGCGAGAACTGCCTGATTGGCGCCGGCACGCTGATTACCGAAGGCAAGCACATTCCGGCGGGGAGTCTGGTGATGGGCTCGCCGGGGAAGGTGGTGCGAGAACTCACGCCTGAGCAAATCGAAGGCCTGCGTCGTTCGGCCGAAGGCTATGTCGCCAACAGTCAGCGCTTTCGGGCGGGCCTCGTGGCGCAGGACGTCGCC
>CAMCQE010000160.1 GCA_945876945.1 Klebsiella pneumoniae | reverse complement strand
CCGGAATCAATCGCCACATACTGGGTGCCGCCCACCGCATAGGTAATCACGCCACCGGCCAGCCCGCCGCCGGTCGCGTGCTTGAACAGCACCTCGCCCGTGGCGGAATCAAAGGCGAGGAAATCGCCACCCAAATCGCCGCCGAAGGTGATACCACCGGCAGTCGGCGTGAGCCCAGCCACGACCGGCGCGGGCGCGTGGTATTGCCAGCGCACTTTGCCGGTGTCCGGATCTACCGCGCTAATCCAGCCGCTGCGGGCTTCGTCGAGTTTCCAGCCCCCTGCGACCATGAACTTGCCGGGCTGGTAGGCGACCTCATCGGAGTGGATGACCGCGCACCAGTCCACCGCGCCCACCACCAATTGTTTGGTTTTGACGTCGTAAGCCGGACCGTTCCATTCCACACCACCCAGCGGGCCCGGGCAGGTGTAGACGCCTTCTTTCGTGGGCGCGATGGCCGGCTTTTTCACCGTGGTAATGGCGGTCTTGAATTCACGCTTGTGAGTTTCGCGATTCACCGCGTAGAGATGGCCATCCTTGCTGCCGAAGGCGACCATCGCCTCGCCTTTGGCGTTCCAGTACAGCGCGGGCGCGGCGCCCAGATCGAGGTCGAGGCCGTCGTTCGACTCCATCTGATGCCACCATTTGAGCGCGCCGGTGCGCGCATCGAGTACCACCAGGCTGTTGGTGAAGAGGTTCTCACCCGGCCGGTGATCGGGCGCAAAATCGGGCGCCGGATTGCCCACTGGCACAAAGACTTCGCCAGCGGCCATATCGATGGTGTAGGTGGTCCAGCTACCGCCGCCGCCGTAGCGCGCGCTGCTGGCCTTCTTCCACGTCTCGGCGCCCTGTTCCTTGCCGCGCGGGATGGTGTAGAAGCGCCAGAGTTCGCGCCCGGTGGCCTGATCGTAAGCCATGACGCGGCCGCGAATGCCCCAGTCTCCTCCGGCCGTGCCGGTGATGATCGTGCCCTGCCAGGCGATAGGTGCTGAGCTGAAGAATTCACCTTGTAGCGGATCCCCTGCTTGCTGCACCCAGACAGTTTTGCCGGTGATGACGTCGATGGCGATCAGTCGCGCGTCTGGCGTGCCGCGAAACACTTTGCCGTTGGCGTAGGCCACCCCGCGATTGACCTGGAAGACCTCCGCCTGCTGCGGCGCATAGGTGTGGCGCCAGCGCACCGCGCAGTTGCGCGCGTCAACGGCCAAGGTGTCGTGGGCGTTGGTGAAATAGAGTGTGCCCTCGTATGCCACCGGCCCGGCCTGAAAAGTGCCAGAGTCGTCCACTTTTACCCGGCAGACTTCTTTCAATTGCCCAACGTTACTGCGATTGATGGCGTCCAGCGGCGAATAACGCTGGCCATCGGCGGTGTTGTTATAAGTGGGCCAGTCGGTGTCCGGCACGGCGCTGGTGGCGTTGGCCGTGAAGGCGAGGCAGGCCAGCAGCCCGGTTGCGAGCTGATGCCGGAAGGAACGGAACGTCGTGCGCATGATGTCTCCCCAAAGTGCGATTGCCCTGCGGGCAAGGTCTTGTTTTGCGACGACCGTAGCATAACGGGAGCGGATCTGGCCCAGCTTGAACCCGCTCGAGGTTTGGGCGTCGGGAGAGCTTCGATGAGTGGCCGACGAAGGCGATAAGTCTCTGGTCACGCCTTTTGCGCCGAGTTTGTTAAAGGACGGGGAAGCGGATTTCTTGATTTCAAGTCTCTTCACCCCCGTTCGCCCTGAGCTTGTCGAAGGGCGGGGAAGTGGCACCAGGTCCTGCTGGGATTAGCGGCCGCACTGCGCTGCGTTTGTCCGTCAAAGGACAGGAAGAACAGCAACAGGTTGGGCTCGGCACCAGCCCGTTCATCCTTCGACGGGCTTAAGACGAACGGACAGATCGCATTGCGGTACCGCTCGCCATTGTTGAAGGGCGCGCGACCGGCACCGTTGATTGTTCCTGAAAGACCGCGCGAGCCCCATTCACTGCCCCGGATGCGCGCACTCGCCGCAACAAACCGATGTCCCAGCGTAAGGGTCGCTATTCAGGTGCCGCCCTTTAAAATGGGCCTCGCCCAGCCGGATCCATCGCCTCATGCCCGTGACCGACCTTTTCCCGACCCGCCTCTATCTGGCCAAACTGCCGGCCGCCACGGTTTCATCCCTGAACGCGCGCCTGTTGAAGGAATGCCTGCAGCTGCGGGTGGATGACGGCGCCGGCCAGCAGTGGTCGAAGCACAACTATCCGGGCGGGTTTACCTCTTACGGCTCAGCGCATCGCATGCATCTTTACTCACCAACGTTTGCAGAGCTGCAGGGCAAGCTCGACCGCCACGTTAAAACCTACGCCCGCGCGCTCGATTTTGATTTGGAAGACCGTGTGCTGGAGATGACCGACTGCTGGGTCAACATCATGCCGTTCCAGACCGCGCACTCCCTGCACCTGCATCCGCTGTCGACGATCAGCGGCACCTACTATGTGAAAACGCCGAAAGGGTGTCCGGGACTCAAATTTGAGGACCCCCGGCTCGACCGCTTTATGGCCGCACCGCCGCGCCACTCCCCGGAAGCCGGTTGGGCGACGGTGCCGGCCGAGGCCGGCAAGCTCGTGTTGTTTGAAAGTTGGCTGCGCCACGAAGTGCCGGCAAACCGGGTTCGTGGCGAGCGCGTGAGTATCAGCTTTAACTACAACTGGTTCTGAGCCAGACCGGACATTCGATGAACCAACCGACCAAGCGCGCAATCACGATGACGAAGGGATTGAGGACGCCCTGAATCAAGCTCAGCGTGACCATGTCGCCGTCGGCGATGTGTGCCACCTCGTGGCCCAGCACCGCTTCCGCTTCGTCGGCACTCATTTGCTGGAGGAGTCCGGTGGAAACGGCAACCAGCGCGGCGTTCCGATTCCAGCCGGTGGCGAAGGCGTTGATGTCTTCAGCCTCATACACCGCTACCTCCGGCATCCCGATCCCCGCGCGTTCGGCCTGACGGCGCACGGTGTCGAGCAGCCAGCGTTCGGTGGCGGTGCGAGGGGTTTCAATCCCCTGCGCGCCGACGGCCATTCGCGCGGTCCATTTCGACATGAACAGCGAAATGAACGCGCCGCCAAAGCCGAAGACCACCGCGAACCCGAGCAAGCCTGTGAAGTTCATGCCCTGCGCGGTGATGAAGCGGTCCACACCCAGTAAATGGGCTGCCGCCGACAAAGTCACTAGCACCGCGAGGTTGGTGATCAGAAAAACACCGATTCGTCTCATGTGATGGCTCCATTCCTACAGATGAAAAATCAATTTTCGATGGCGTCCTGCTCGAACGGCTGAGCGGTCGCGTCCCGACGGCGGGCCACGTTGCGACCGGTCCGGCGACCGGCCGTGCGGCCGGCCCGGTCACAGGCCAAATCAATGGCGAGGTAAAGGTCGTCCGACTGCTGCGCCACGACTACCGCTGGCTGCCCAGGCAGGGTCAGCCTGACCGTGCAGCGTTTGTCGATACCGCCTCGCGGCCCATTCTCATCGCTTAGACGGATGGCGGAGCGCAAGACGTAATCGCCCAGCGACCCGAGCGCCAGCCGCAGCCGACGTTCGGTCCAATTGCGGATGGCGGGGGTGAGCGTGAAACCGCTGCTTTGAATATCGATGCTCATGGCAATGCTCCTGCCCAAAGGGCTTCGTTGATGACGAGAGCCATTGTGTGAGCGACATACACATCGAGCCAGTCGAATATAGTTGACTAATCATCAGATAAAAACTGAGTAATAAACGTATGCCAGCGCTCAATTTAAAACATCTTAGATACTTCTGGACCGTCGCTCAGGCCGGCAGCATTGCTCGCGCCAGCGCGCAGTTACATGTGACCTCGCAATCCATCAGCAGTCAGTTGGGGGAACTCGAACAAGCGCTGGGTGCAAAGCTGCTCAAACGGGTAGGGCGCGGTCTGGAAATCACCGATCTGGGGCGACGCGTTGCGAGCTACGCCGAAGAGATCTTCGGGCTTGAGGACGAATTAGTCGGGATCGTGAAAACCCACGATCGACGCACCGCCTCAAGCTATCGCGTGGGCGTGGCGGATTCGGTGCCGAAGTCCCTGACCTACAGCGTGCTCGCGCCGGCCTTGCAGTTGAGCGATCCGGTACGGCTTGTCTGTCGGGAGGGGCCATTGATCTCGCTGCTGGCGGACCTCGCGGTGCATCGACTGGATATGGTGATCGCCGACCGTCCGGTGCCGCCAGATTTGAAAGTACGCGCTTTCAATCATCTGCTGGGCGCTAGCGAGTTGGCGATCTTCGGCGCGCCGGCGCTGATCAGGCGCCTGAAGGGCCGTTTCCCCGCGGTATTGGATAAAGCGCCATTTTTGCTGCCGGGGCGGGCGGTCGCGATCCGTCCGCTGCTTGAAGAATGGTTCGACGAACAAACCGTTCGGCCGCAGATAGTGGGGGAGTTCGACGATAGCGCACTCTTGAAAGCCTTCGGCCAGGCGGGCACTGGCCTGTTCGTCGCGCCGGCTGTGATTAGCGATTACGTTTGCCGCCAATACGGCGTCAAAGTTTTGGGTCGTATCGATACCGTGATAGACCACTTCTACGCAATTTCCACCGAGCGCCGTTTGCGGCATCCGGCCACGCTGGCGATTAGTGAGGCGGCGTCGAGAGAAGTATTTGGGCTGGGCGCGAACGCACCCAAGCTGCGGGTGCGCCGCAGCTAAAGCGCCCTGGAGCGCCCACCTCGCGCGTTCGCCAAAGGCTCACATCGTGAGCCTCTTGTCCGCCAGCATAAGGACCTCCCGGGTTTACCTTGGCCTGCCCTTGATGAGGCCGCTAGACTCACCGCCTCTGTTTGATAGGCCGTCGATCTGCAATGAATCCAGCTTCTACTGAC
Source organism: Klebsiella pneumoniae (assembly GCA_945876945.1). Classification (GTDB taxonomy): domain Bacteria; phylum Pseudomonadota; class Gammaproteobacteria. The sequence continues at coordinate 1,640 of CAMCQE010000160.1, read as the reverse complement.
CTTCGCTATATGGAACGCGCTTTCGCACTGGCCGAGGCGGCGGGACGACAGGGCGAGGTGCCGGTGGGCGCGATCATCGTGCGGGACGGTGAGGTGCTGGGCGAAGGCTGGAATCGGCCGATCGGCGAGGCCGATCCGACGGCGCATGCCGAAGTGGTGGCCTTGCGGGCGGCGGCCAGCAAACTGGGCAACTACCGCCTCACCGGCGCCACGCTCTACGTGACGCTCGAGCCCTGCGCCATGTGTAGCGGGGCCATCATCCACGCCCGTTTGGCGCGGGTGGTGTTCGGGGCCTTCGATCCCCGCACCGGCGCGGCGGGGTCGGTGCTGGAGGTGCTCAACACCACGCGGCTTAATCACCGCGTGGAGATCACGGGCGGCGTGCTGCAAGCAGCCACCGCCGCCCAGTTACAACAGTTTTTCAGGGCCAGACGATGAGCAATTTGATTCCACACGATGCAACGCATCTGAACACACTGGCCAGCGCACTGGGCGCGGCCTTGCTCGCCCGTGGCTGGCTGCTGGCCACCGCCGAATCCTGCACCGGCGGCGGCATCGCGGCGGCCGTCACCGAGATCGCCGGCAGTTCTGGTTGGTTCGATCGCGGTTTCGTCACGTATTCCAATGAGGCCAAGCAGGAACTGCTGGGCGTCAGCCCGCAAACCATTGCCCGAGTTGGTGCGGTGAGCGAAGAGACCGCGGCCGAAATGGCGGCCGGCGCTTTGCGGTGCTCAAAGGCATCAATCGCGGTCTCGGTCACCGGCATTGCAGGCCCCGGGGGCGCCAGCCCCGGTAAGCCCGTCGGGACCGTGTGTTTTGCTTATGCGCTGTCGACAGGCACGCCGTTGACCCGTCGGATTGTCTTTGCCGGCGACCGCGCGGAGGTCAGGGCGCAAACAGTGGCGACCGCGTTGGCTGAACTGCTCGCATTGACCGAAGGGCGCGAGGTGCTCATCACGCGCTGACCGTCACCTGCATGCCTCGGCCACCGCTGAACTGGCGGGTTGGCTGTGCAATAATTCGGCGGCGTCCTCGCCGCACGCACTTCATCAAATCCACAGGGGAATTCCATGGACGATAATCGTAAAAAAGCCTTGGGCGCGGCGTTGGCCCAAATCGAAAAGCAGTTCGGCTCAGGGTCCATCATGCGGATGGGCGGGGCCAATGCGGTACGCGACATCGAAGTCGTGTCTACCGGCTCTCTGAGCGTGGACCTCGCGCTCGGCGTGGGCGGTCTGCCGCGGGGACGCATCGTTGAAATCTTCGGGCCGGAATCATCTGGTAAGACCACGCTTGCGCTGCAAGTGGTCGCCCAGCTGCAGAAAAGCGGCGGCACCGCCGCGTTTGTCGACGCCGAACACGCGCTCGACCCGCAATACGCCAGCAAGCTCGGCGTCAAAATTGAAGACCTGCTGGTCTCTCAGCCGGATACCGGCGAGCAGGCGCTGGAAATCACCGACATGCTGGTGCGCTCCGGCGCGGTGGACGTCATCATCATCGACTCCGTCGCGGCGCTCACGCCAAAAGCCGAAATTGAAGGCGAAATGGGCGACAGCCACATGGGCCTGCATGCTCGCTTGATGTCTCAGGCGTTGCGCAAACTAACCGGCAACATCAAGCGCGCCAATACGCTGGTGGTG
>CAMCQE010000159.1 GCA_945876945.1 Klebsiella pneumoniae | reverse complement strand
ATAAGTCCCCCATGAAATTTTCTGCGCCAGAATTCCGCTTCAACCTTTCGCGCTGGGCGATTGAGCATCATTCATTCACTCAGTTCATTGTGGTCTTGCTAATGCTGGCCGGCATCGTCTCGTACCTGAACTTGGGGCAGAAGGAAGATCCCGAGTTCACCTTTCGGATCATGGTCATCCAGACCAACTGGCCGGGCGCTACGGCCGCCGAAGTCGAACAACAGGTCACTGACAAACTCGAAGAAAAGCTGGCTGAAACGCCCTGGCTCGACCGCACCGAAAGCTATTCAAAACCCGGCGAGTCGCTGATTTTCGTTTTTCTGCGCGAAGACACGCCGGCGCGTGAGGTGCGCCCAACCTGGTATCAGGTCCGCAAAAAAGTTGGCGACGTCGAGCACGAACTTCCCAAAGGCGTTCGCGGACCGTTCTTCAACGACGAGTTCGGCGACACTTACATCGCCATGTACGCGTTTCATGCGGACGGCTTCAATGACACTGAGTTGAAAGACTACGTCGATACGGCCCGCAAGGTGCTTTCAGCGACGCCGGGCGTGGAGAAGGTTGATCTGCTGGGTGAACAAACGCCGAAAATCTATGTGGAGTTTTCGTCGCGCAAATTTGCCGAACTGGGCATTACCTTTCACGAGCTCAGTGAGGCACTCGAAGGCCAGAATATGGTGGCCGCCGCGGGTCAGATCAACACCGACACGAACGCGCTGTTCGTGCGGATTGGCGGCAGCTTTGACGCAATAGACGAAATCAAGGAAACCCGCTTCCGGGTCGGCGCCAACACCTTCCGTCTGGGGGATTTCGCCAAGGTCTATCGAGGCTGGGAAGACCCGCCGAGCAAACGCATCCGCCATCGTGGACAAGATTCCATCGTGCTCGGCATCGTGATGGCGCAGGGCGCTGACGTCTTGAATGTCGGGAAGTCGCTCCAGCATGAGCTCAATTTACTGCGCAACGAGTTCCCCATCGGAATCGAGATTGCTCAAATCACCGATCAACCCAAGGTCGTCGAGATTGCGGTAGGGGAGTTCATTCGCTCGCTGGGCGAGGCTGTGCTCATCGTGTTGGTCGTCAGCTTTTTCAGCCTCGGCTTGCGCACCGGCGCGGTGGTCGCACTGACCATTCCCTTTGTACTCGGCGTGACCTTTCTCGCCATGTCCTATGCCGGGATCCAGCTGCAGAAGATTTCGCTCGGCGCCTTGGTCCTCGCCTTGGGGCTGCTGGTTGATGACGCCATGATCGCCGTTGAAATGATGGCGCGAAAACTGGAGGAGGGTTACGACAAACTCAAAGCCGCATCTTTCGCCTACACCTCCACCGCCTTCCCCATGCTCACCGGCACGCTGATTACGGCCGCAGGTTTCCTGCCGGTCGGATTTGCCAAATCTCAGGCCGGCGAATACACCTTCTCGATCTTCGCCGTCGTTGGTATGTCCTTGCTGATTTCCTGGATCGCTTCGGTGTACGTCACGCCCTGGCTTGGGGTGCTGCTACTGAAGGAGCAACCTGCCGGCACTCACCATGAACTCTTTGAGACGCCTTTTTATCGGCGCCTGCGGCGCACGATTGGCTGGTGCGTGAATCATCGGCGGGTCGTGCTGCTGGCGACCTTGCTAGCCTTTGGTCTGGGCGTGGCGAGTTTCAAATACATTCCCCAACAGTTTTTCCCGAACTCGACTCGCGACGAACTGATGGTCGATTTGTGGTTGCCCGAAGGCTCGAGCTTCGCTGCCAGCGAAGCCGTTGCCAAGCGGATGGAAGCTCACCTCGCAAAAAATCCCAATGTCGTCGATTACGTGGCTTATGTGGGCATGGGAGCGCCACGTTTCTATCTTCCGTTGGACCAACAGCTGTCGCACACCAATTTCGCCCAGTTCGTGGTTGTCGCGCGAGACTTCGTCGCCAGAGACCAGCTCGAAACGGAAATCACCCAGTGGTTTCTGGATGATTTCCCTGAAGTGCGCGGGCGGGTGGAGCCCCTGCCCAATGGGCCGCCGGTCGGTTGGCCGGTGCAGTTCCGGGTGCAGGGGCCCGACCCGAAACGGGTGCGTGAGTATGCAGAGCAGGTGAAAGCCATCGTGGCGGCAAGTCCGCTAACCACCAATGTGCACGACAACTGGCGCGAGCCGCTTTTGAGCATTCATAACGAGGTGGATCAGGACAAGCTGCGAGTATTGGGAATTACGAGTCAGCAGGTTCGCGGCGCCAGCCAGACCATTTTGAGCGGCAGCGTGATCGGGACTTATCGCGAAGCCAATCGCAATATCGATATCGTGGCGCGCCAACCGCTGGATGAGCGCGAACGCATCAGCGCCCTCGCGGATTCCTACATGCCAACGGCCAGCGGCCAATCCGTCACTTTTTCGCAGTTCGGCAAGGCAGAATTCAGTTTTGAACCCGGGGTGATCTGGCGTCACTCACGGCTGCCTGCAATTACTATTCAGGCCGAAAACGTGCCTGGCACCCAACCGCCAGACGTGACTCGCGTACTCAATCCGCAGCTTGACGCCGTGCGCGCGCAACTGCCGGTCGGTTACTCCATCTCTATCGCCGGTGCGCTGGAACAGTCTGAAATCGCGAACGCGTCCATCAACGCCCAAATGCCAAAGATGCTGGTCGTTATCCTGGTGCTATTGATGATCCAGTTGCAGCACTTCGGGCGCGCGTTGATGGTCTTGCTCACCGCGCCACTAGGCATCATCGGGGCTGCGGCAGCGCTCTTGATCACCGGTCTCCCCTTTGGGTTCGTCGCATTGCTGGGCGTGATCGCGCTCGCCGGCATCATCATGCGCAACTCGGTGATTTTGGTGGACCAGATCGATCAGGACATCGGGGCCGGTCACGCGCCGTGGACCGCGATTGTGGAGTCCGCAGTGAGGCGCTTCCGCCCAATCGTGCTGACCGCTGCCGCCGCCGTGCTCGCGCTGGTTCCTCTGGTAAGAAGCGCGTTCTTCGGTCCCATGGCCGCCGCCCTGATGGGAGGGCTCATTGTGGCGACAGTCCTCACGATGACATTTCTGCCGGCGCTCTACGCGGCCTGGTTCCGCGTGCCGCGCCAGCAGGATTGACCCGCTATCTTGCGTGGAGGGCGGCTTGCCCTCACGCTACAGCGCCCGGCCCAGCAAGGAGTGTCCGATGCCCCTGTCGAACATAGATCACTACTTCATGTACTGCCGCGACCTTGAAGCCTCCCGCCGCTTTTATGAGACGGTGCTCGGTTTCGAAGTAGGGGTCAGACCACCGTTCCCCTTCAAAGGCTATTGGCTTTATCTGGAAGGACGCGCGCGCGTTCATCTCGGTGAAGCGGAGTCGTCGGCTGGGCAGGAGTATTACCTCGGCAAACGTGGCGAAGCCAGTGGCGAGGATACTGGCAATCTTGACCACATCGCCTTTCAGGCCACCGAGTTCAGCGCTTTCAAAGCGCGACTCGACGAACTCGGCGTGAGCTATCGCCATCGCGACGTGCCGCAATTCGATATCCAGCAACTGTTCATCAAAGATCCGGATGGAATCACGCTGGAGCTTAACTTTCCCAACCAGCGCGGGCTCGACCCCGCATGATTCTGGAAGGTTCCTGTCACTGCCAGCGTGTGCGCTTTCGGCTGGAGTCCGCCCACCCGTATCCGTTCAACCTTTGCTACTGCTCGATTTGTCGCAAGACTGCGGGGAGCGGCGGCTTCGGCATTAACCTTGGGGGCGTTGCCGAGTCTCTGTCGGTCAGCGGGGAAGAACACATCCGCGTCTACCGCGCTGGCATCGTTGACGCCAGCGGCGCGGTCGTGGAAAGCCCGGCAGAGCGTCGGTTCTGTCAGCACTGCGGGAGCGCCTTGTGGGTATGGGATCCTCGCTGGCCCGAACTGATTCACCCTTCGGCTTCCGCGATTGACACCCCACTGCCCACGCCACCCGAACGGGTGCATCTGATGCTGGACTCAAGAGCCGAGTGGGTAACGCCCGCCATCGGCCCGCACGATCAGCAATACGCCGAATATCCCGCAGAATCGATCGCCGACTGGCACCAGCGCCGGGACCTTGAGCGCTAAAGCCCGGCCTCCTGACAAGCCTTCATGAATTGAAGCGCGCCACTACTAATGAGAACGACCGCATGAGCAAACCCGCCGTTACCCTTGCGCTGGCTGAGCAGGCCTGCGCCCTCAACATCAACGCTGTACCCGAAAACGTTCGCACGATAATTCGGCAATGTCTGCTGGATTATCTGGGCGTGACGCTGGCCGGTATTGGCGAAGCACCGGTGCAGTTATTGCTGGCCGAACTCCAGGAGGAAGGCGGGGCGGCGCAGGCCAGTATTCACGGCACCCCGCATGTGATGTCGCTGACTCAGGCCGCACTGCTGAACGGCATGGCCTCGCATGCGATCGACTACGACGACGTGAATTTCGCGCTGATGGGCCACCCCAGCGTGCCGGTGCTCCCGGCACTGCTCGCACAGGCGGAAGCGCTTAACGCGAGCGGTCTGGCCTTGATGGAAGCCTTTCTGGCCGGTTACGAAGCGGAATGTCGAGTAGGGTTGCTGGTGGCGCCCGGACACTACGCGACCGGCTTTCATGCCACCGCCACGGTCGGCACCATCGGCGCGGCAGTGGCCTGCGCCAAGCTGCTGGGTGCCGACGTGCCCAAGATGCGTCACGCCATCGGGATTGCGGTGACGCAGGCCGCCGGCCTCAAATCGATGTTTGGCACGGCCTGCAAACCGCTGCATGCCGGCATGGCTGCCCGCAGCGGTTTGCTCGCGGCACGCCTTGCGCTGCGCGGTTTCGATAGTCGTCAGGATGCGCTGGAATGCGATCAGGGTTTTGCCGCCACCCACAGTCCCAATTTCGATCCCGACAGCGCGTTAGCCACGCCAGCCGGCGGCTATCACCTGCTGGCAAATCTTTTCAAATATCACGCCTCTTGCTACGAGACTCACGCCACCATTGAGTGTGGGCGTCATCTGCGGTCGACTCACGGGCTCACGCCCGCAGACATCGCGGCGGTAACCGTGACGGTCAATCCTTACTGCGATCGAATCTGCAATATTCCCCAGCCCACCACCGGTCTCGAAGGCAAATTTAGCCTGCGCCTTACTGCGGCGATGGCCTTGGCCAATATTGAGACCGCCGATCCAGCGATGTTTTCCGACGCAGTAGTGAACGGTCCGGAGCTGGTCGCGCTGCGCGACCGCATTACCGTTGGCTTTGACTCCGCGATCGGCCAGGGTTGCGCAAGCATCAAAGTTGCCCGCAAAGGCGCTGGTGGTGAACTGTTTACGGAATACAACGCAGCCCGCCCCTGGACTGATTTGAACGCCCAGCAGACTCGCCTGCAGGCAAAATTCGAACGCTTGGCCGCACCGGTACTTGGCGAAGAACAAACCTTGCAACTGGCAGACTGCGTGGAAGCACTCGAGGCGCTACAGAGGCTCGAGCCGCTGTTTGTGCTGGCCAGCACCTAACGAGCGACTAACGTCACAAACGCAGCGGAGCAGCGGATGAATATTGGATTTGTCGGTATCGGCGCGATGGGCGAATGCATGGTGCGTAATCTGCTCAAGGCGGGTCACGCGGTAAGCGTGTTTAATCGCACTCGAGAACGCGCGGAGGCCTTGGTCAGCGATGGCGCCCAACTCGCTGAACGCATCGAAGACGCGGCCGCCTGCGAAATCGTGATCACCATGTTGGCCAACGACGGCGCGACCATTGGCACCGTATTAGACAGCGGCTTCCGTCAGGCGATGCCAGCCGACGGTATTCATATCTGCATGGCAACCATTAGTGCAGAACTCGGGCAAACCCTTGCCGCCGCCCATGCGGCAGATGGTAGAGGCTATGTTTCAGCGCCCGTCTTCGGTCGACCGCCAGCGGCCGCAGCGGCCCAGTTGTTTGTGGCGGCCGCCGGCGAGGCCTCAGCGCTGGCGCGTTGCCAGCCACTGTTCGACGCTATGGGGCAAAAAACGTTCGTGGTCGGCAGCACACCCGAAGCGGCCAATGTGGTGAAGATTTCGGGCAACTTCATGATTGCTTCGCTGATCGAAACCTTCGGCGAGGCCTGCGCCTTGACCCGCAACTACGGGATCGATCCGGCGCAGTTTCTTGAAGTGATGACGAGCTCCATTTTTCCGGCGCCCATCTACAAGATTTATGGCGGCTTGATCGCCAATCAGCAGTTTGAACCTGCGGGTTTCAAGCTGCGTTTGGGGCTGAAGGACATTCGCCTCGCGCTGGCGGCAGCTGACGATAAGGAAATTGCCTTGCCCATGGCGAGTTTGATTCGCGACAACTATCTCAAAGCAGTGACCCGCGGCTATGAAGACCTCGACTGGGCCGCACTGGCACTCGTCGCGCAGGAAGACGCTGGCCTCAAGCGGTCCTGAGGGAAAATCAATGCACCGCGTCGGAGAACCGGCGCGGATACATGGGGCGCACCCACACCTGATCACCATCGCGCCATTGCTCGGACAGATAGCGCTCATGCGTCAGTTCGGCCTCAAT
>CAMCQE010000158.1 GCA_945876945.1 Klebsiella pneumoniae | reverse complement strand
AGCTCGCTGGCGAAAGGCGCCGGCTCCTCGTTACACGCGGGGGTGGCGAGCGAGGCAGACGAACGCGGAAAGCGAGAGCGCCTGTGCCGCGATATCACGCGCCCGGCGGTCTCGACTGAGCGGTTGTCGTTAACCGCGCAGGGGAATATTCGCTATCGCCTGAAGACCGCTTACCGTGACGGCACCACGGATGTCGTGTTTGAGCCACTGGACTTCATGGCCCGGCTGGCCGCTCTGGTGCTGACACCACGCGTCAACCTTCCGCGCTACCACGGCGCGTTTGCGCCTAACCATCGGCTACGTGAACAAGTGACGCCGGCCAGACGAGGCCGTCGTAAGGCACAGACCCCCGACGAACCCGCACCCGCGCGCCACGTCGCGATGACGTGGGCGCAACGATTGAAGCGCGTGTTCAAGATCGATATCGAGACCTGCGAGCACTGTCGTGCTGCGGTCAAGGTGGCCGCTCCTGCGCATCCTGCGCGCATCCCTGCACAGCATTGGGAGCATCGACGCTCCGGTGGTGATCAAGACAATCCTCGACCATCTCGCGCGGCCCGTGTTCAGACCCTTCGGGCGGGTTGCCGCCGCAACCTGAATTGCCGGGCCTGAGGGAACCGGGCTGACGGCACACCTCTTCTGGAGCAGGGCCGTGAGGCTGGCCTGACACCCGGCGAGGGGGCGGGGCGCTCGCGCCTGCTGGACTAAACCCTCGATATCTACTGGTGGAAAACACCCGCAACGCGAGGGGCCCGCGAAATTCCGGCCTTAACGGCCGCCGTCGACCGCGACCGGCACAGCTCGCTCCTTGCCATTTCAATGCACGACCTGATCGATCTCGTCGAAAAGGGTGGTTATCCTTCCTGGACTTAATGGGGCGCCCTTTAATAATTAATAATTTTTGCCATCCCGGTGAATATTCTTATTGGCGGCGTTCCCTGTCAGCTGATCTGGCTCCCCTTTCCAAGGGCCCTATTCAGTCGGAATCTCGGCATCTACCCATTTTTGTTAGGTCACGCTCCCATTCCGCGTTCAATTCGCTGCTGATGCGCCGCCAAATCGTCGTCGGAATCGATAAATCTCGTCGCCACCGCACGGAATTCTTCAGCCAACGACAAGAAAGCGTCGGCAATGTCAGGATCGAAATGACTGCCCCGCCCTTCCGCAATAATGGTTACGGCTTTCTCATGTGACATGGCAGGCTTGTAGACACGGCGGGAAATCAGCGCGTCATACACATCCGCCACCGCCATTAGCCGCGCAGAAATCGGAATGGCGTCGCCCGCCAGACCTTCCGGGTAGCCGCTGCCATCCCATTTTTCCTGGTGCGAATAAGCGATTTCCTTGGCAAACCCGAGAAAACTGACGGCCACTCCCAGCTCCGCTTCAGCCGCAGCAATCGCATCGCGGCCCAGGGTCGTGTGGGTTTTCATGATCTCCATTTCTTCGGGGGTGAGCTTGCCAGGTTTTAATAATATACGGTCAGGAATTCCGACTTTTCCGATATCGTGCAGCGGCGCGGATTTGTATAACAGCATGATGTTATCGTCCGAGAGCAGATAGGCAAATCTCGGATGCTTCTGCAATTTTTCCGCCAGCAATCGAACATACTCCTGGGTACGGCGAATGTGGTTGCCCGTATCGGTATCCCGCGTTTCAGCCAGAGACGCCATGGCGCGAATCGTGACGTCCTGTATCGCCGCCACTTGTCCGGTGCGCCGCGCGACTTCCTGCTCGAGGTAAGCGTTTTCATTGCGCAAAAAATCACGCGCCATTTTTAGCTCGAGGTGATTGCGCACACGTGCCAGTACGATCGGTGGGCTAATGGGCTTGGTGATGTAATCCACGGCTCCGATGGCCAGGCCACGCATTTCATCTTCAACAGTACTTTTGGCAGTCAAGAATATGACCGGAATATCGCGATGAGAAGGCATGGCTTTCAACCGCTGCATCACCTCAAAGCCATCCATCTCCGGCATCATGATATCCAGCAAAATCAAATCCGGCGGCGAGCCGGCTTGAACAATCTGCAAGGCACGCTCGCCGCTGGGCGCTGCTTTCACTTTGTAGGTATCCTTCAACAAGCCCGTAATAACGGCCAAGTTGTCGGGCGTATCGTCGACCACAAGAACCGTTTTCTTGTCGGGCATGGTTTGAACAAAATCAGTCATGACTTCTCCGAAAATGCTTGGGTGACCACGGGTATCGCATTGAGCAAGGCAGCGGCTGCCTGAAAATCGTAGCGTGTCAATGCCGCTTCAATGGGGGCAGTATGCTGGCCGAGCGCAGCGCGCAAGTCAGCGGCATGAGCCTCATAAAGTTCAATGGCGTCAGTATCAAAATCCGCCAGCAATGCATTCAGCCGCGACAAACACGGACGCAGCGCTTTGATGCGTTCGGGATCGATGCCTTCAACGCTCACCTGCGTTTGCTGAGCAGGCAAGATCTCGGCAATCGCGGTCCGCAATCGCTGTAATTCTTCGATTAACGGCTCCGCCAATGTTTGGCAGTGCGCCACACTGGCGTGCTCACGCAAGGCCGACTCCAACGCACCACCGAGTTCCTGCAAAGTGGAAGCCCCGATCGTGCCGGCGATACCTTTGAGCGTATGAGCGAGACGCTCGGCGCTGCCGGCATCCTGCACGGAAAAATGCTGCCGCAATTGCTCGGCTGTGGTCGCTTGTCCGCTGACAAAGCGCCGCAGGCTTTTCTCGTAACCCGCGCGGTTGTTGAGGTGACGTCGCAAGGCCTCGCGCCAATCGAGTCCGTCAACACGGTCGAGCGGATCACGGGGGATCTCTTCGGCCACCGGGGCTGTCGTGGTGGCCGCGGTGGTTGCAGCGTCGGGCACGACCATCACAGGCGCAGTCGTTTGAGCGCGCGCGGGAACGTAGCGCAGCAAGGCCGCAAAGAGCTTGTCGGGATCGATCGGTTTGGCCAGGTAGTCGTTCATGCCCGCATCCAAACAGCGCTGACAGTCCTCAGCCAGGGCGTTGGCAGTCATGGCCAGAATCGGTAAACCAACACCGCGGCCACGCAAGGCAAGCGTTGCCGACACACCGTCCATCACCGGCATTTGCATGTCCATCAAAATCAGGTCAGGCGGATTGGCGAGCGTCATCGCAACGGCGATCTCACCATTGCCAGCGACCTCGACCTGAAGGCCCGCCTGGGTCAGCAAATCGACTGCCACATCCTGATTGAACTCGTTGTCTTCGGCGAGGAGGATGCGCGCCCCGGCAATCGCCCGCATGCGCTCCATCTCGTTTGAGTTGTCGTTTGAGAGGTCACCAACTGCCTCCCGCGCTTTGTCGACATGCGTGTTCGCGGCCGCATCTTCACCGCCGAGCAGACGCACGGCCACATCAAACAAAACCGAGGCGTTTACCGGTTTCATCAGGACATCGGCCACCCCGGCATCGGTGGCCGCACGGATAACTTCCTCGCGCCCGAATGCTGTCACGATGACACAGTGGGGTTGGTGCGACAGCGATTGCCGTGCAATTTCGCTGGCCGCCGAAATGCCGTCCATGCCCGGCATTTGCCAGTCCATGAAAATCAAATCAAAGGTGTCGCCCGCACGATCCGCCGCATTGACAGCATTAATGGCTTCAACGCCGGAGGCAACGGTCTTGACACGAAAGGTCATGCTTTCCAACAAATCCGCCAGCACCAGTCGCGCATTTTCGTTGTCATCGACCACGAGCACATGACGCGACCGCAAATCAGGCTCCGGCACCCAATTGCGTATGCGCGAAGACTTTTTGAAGCAAGCCGTGAACCAGAAGGTGCTTCCCACCCCGGGGGTACTGGTGACGCCCACGGTTCCTTGCATCAACTCTGCCAAACTTTTGGAAATCGCCAGGCCGAGACCCGTGCCCCCGTATTGGCGGGTGGTAGATGCATCCGCCTGCGAGAACGACTTGAACAAGCGCGAAATCTGCTCTTCCGTCAGCCCCACGCCGGTATCTTTGACACCAAAATGCAGCCGGATACTTCCAGAATCGTCCGGCTGGCTGTCGTCGAGCCGGATCACAATATCGATTTCGCCTTTCTCCGTGAACTTCACGGCGTTGTTTGCATAGTTGATGAGAATCTGTCCAAGTCGCAACGGATCGCCCAACAACGAGAAAGGCACCTCTTTATCCACCAAAAAAACCAGTTCAAGCCCCTTCGCTGAGGCTTTCTCCATGATCAGGCCACTGAGATTATCAAGCACTTTATCGAGCTCAAAATCAATTTCCTCGATCGAGAGTTTACCTGCCTCTATTTTCGAGAAATCTAGGATATCGTTGATAATGCCAAGCAGATGCTGGGAGGCCATCTGAACCTTGCGAATATACTCTTTCTGACGCGCATCGAGGCTGGTTTTTGATATCAGGTGCGACATGCCGATGATAGCGTTCATCGGGGTACGGATTTCGTGGCTCATGTTGGCGAGAAAATCCGATTTTGCACGTGCCGCCGCGGCCAGCTCTCTCGTGCGATCTGCGATGCGATCTTCCAATGTTGCAATTAATTGCTCCAAGGAGCGCTTTGAACGCCTTTGAGCAAGGTTCAAACTTATTTGAGACGCGGCGGATTGAAGCAAAGATACCTCAGAATCCGTCCAGTCATACTCTTCTTTACAATTATCAAACCCAATAAAACCCGTTAGAACGCCATCGAGCATCAGCGGAAGCACAAGCAATGATTTAACGCCTTGAGGCCCTAGCATTTCTTGCTCAAGTTCATTGAATGAACTTTCTACTCTGACCACTTTATTACCGGCATCGAGTGATATAAACCATTCAGGAGAAGAAATATCACGGAAATTCAAACCTTGTAGATCTGGATTATCAATCTGCGGTTCAATTCCCGGAGCACACCATTCTGCTTTTTGACTTACGGAACTGGCCCAAACATCATCTACTTGGTCATTCTCAAATATGTATACGCGATCAGCCCCGCATGCCAGACCGAGTGGTGCCAAAGCAGGGTTTAATGCCCCCAATGCTTCGGACTCAGTGCTGAGTAATACAGTCTGCATCTCCACAATGCCTTGCAAGTATTTATCCCTTTGCATGACCTGCGTCTGCAAATGATTTACTTCTGCATGGTGTCTTGAAGAATCTGTCATGAAATCTACCCCTTATCTGGATAGGAAATTCAACCGCGTGAAAGCGAGGATGGCACGTGCTTTGTGCATCACAGCCTGCTCATTGAAGCCCACCTGAGCGCATGTTCCGGGCCAGTTTGACGCATTTCGGGCGGTGTCAGGTGAAACCTGCCCCGCAGCGATGACCTTTTCACTCTCTCGCTGTCTTTCTGACGCATCACCAGCTGATGCATTGATTGACTTTGAAGGCGGGGGGGGCCTGTGCTGCTTCCTTCCACTCTGGCTTTGGCTCAACGCCCCCCGCCGCGTAAACCAGAGTCTGGGCGACACAAAGCGCCAGACAGTCCCCCTCCGGAGCCTCTACAGGGCAGGACCGTAAAGCTTTACTTCCTCACCGGCGGCACATCCGTTCAGATGCCGTGCACCTCCTTGGCCGCCATGCCGATGCCATCAGTCAGCGTGGGGGTGGGGGTGGATGGTTTTGCCGATGTCCACCGCATCGGCGCCCATCTGAATGGCCAGAGCGATCTCGCCGATCTTGTCGTCGGCGTGGGTGCCATTGAAGCCGCCGCCCGGAATCTTGCCGTGGCACCGGCCAGCATGCATGGCCGTTTGCTGATCCAGCCGCGGGGCTGTCGTCGAACAGCAACTTGGTGCAGCCTTCGTCGCGGCCATTGGCAATGGCACGGCCGGAAGCCGCCCAGCGGAAGAGGCCTTTCTTGACCTTGATGCCTTGGGCCTTGGCCTGTTTTTCGGTGAGGCCCACGTAGGCCACCTCGGGGTCGGTGTAGGCCACGCTGCGAGCTTCTTGCTATTGGGCGGGAGACCCACGGCCTGCAGCTGGCAGCGCGCAGAATCTTAACGTCCATTTCCATATGCTATTCCTCGACGGCGTGTAGGTGACGACGGGCGAGCGGTTGGCCTTTCGCCGGGTGCCGCCGCCGACCGTGGTGGCGCTTGAGAAGTTGGTTCACCTCATCAGTAAGCGCGTTGGCCGTGCACTTGAACGCCAAGGACTGCTGGTGCGGGACGTTGAGAACAGTTTTCTGACTTTGGATCCGACCAAGATCTCGGGCTTTGATGATTTACTGGGTCATTCGATTACCTACCGCATCGCGCTCGGCCCCCACCAGGGACGTAAGGCGTTTACCTTGCAAACGGTGCCGGCAGTCGCCACAGCAGACGACAACAGCTCGCTGGCGAAAGGCGCCGGCTCCTCGTTACACGCGGGGGTGGCGAGCGAGGCAGACGAACGCGGAAAGCGAGAGCGCCTGTGCCGCGATATCACGCGCCCGGCGGTCTCGACTGAACGCCTTATCACAGCGCGTTCGCGCCGAACCATCGGCTACGTGAACAAGTGACGCCGGCCAGACGAGGCCGTCGTAAGGCACAGACCCCCGACGAACCCGCACCCGCGCGCCACGTCGCGATGACGTGGGCGCAACGATTGA